>PMBG01000150.1 GCA_003153755.1 Chloroflexota bacterium
CTCAACGTAACGGCCAATACCAACGGCACCTACACGATCACCTGGAGCGCCTATACCGGCCCGCTCACCCCCGTCGCATACCTCATCAGCGGAACGACCACCGCAAGCGTTACCTTCGGCTACTTCGAGGAGGGCATGGTCAACGTCTGGTCCGACTCGATTGTCACCGACCTGACCTGGACGGGGCCGATAACGTCCGGCTCATGGCGTATCAAGGTGGAGGCGATCTCGACATCCACCGGCAAGGTCCTCAAGGCGGCCGAGACCAACATCTACAACCTCATGGTCCCGTAGAGCCCAAACCGCCGGCGTTTCCGCCCGAAGCATCGCTCGGCTCACATGAGCGTTTCGGCCCTGCTCGGCTGGGCGAAGCGCCGGACTCTGCGGAACCCCTAGCAGGTTGCGGCGTGGCTCAATCAGATCCTGGTCAACGTATTCCGCGGGGAACTGAGGCGATGCGAGCCCGCTCAAGACGGGTTCGATCACGCTCAGGTAGCCGGCCCGGGGAGCCTGGGCCGGCCTCGCGTTGCGTCCTATCGGCCGCGGACGCTCGCCGCCTGGCTCGCCGCCCGGCCGGCGGCCGCGTGAGCCTGCTCCGCGCGGCGGGCGGCGACCTCCCGCGACCCCGGGAGGAACAGAGCGGGAATGATGGCGAGCGCGGTGAGGGCGATGGACCACCAGAATGCGTTGTCAAACGCGGCGGCGCGGCCGGCAAGACCGCCGGCGGTTTGTGCGCCGAGCTGCGTCTGGAGGATCAGGGCGAAGACTGCCGCTCCGAAGGCGCCGCCGAGTTGCATCGTGATCCGAGTGGCGATACTCGCGTGTGCCACCTGGTCGGATCTCAAGCCCAGATAGGCCGCCGCCATGATCGGGATGGTTACGGCACCGAGGCCGGCGCCGCGAACGACCAGAGAAGCGCCCAGGAGAAGCTCATTCGTGTCCACGCCGGCCTGCGTGTAGGCGAGCGTCCCGGCGATGGTGAGCAGAAAGCCGCAAAGCACGATGGGTCGGGCGCCGATATGGTCGGTCAGCTTGCCCGCATAGCCTCGCGTCAAGAGCATGCCCAATCCCTGCGGGGCGAGGAGCAGCCCGGCGGCGAGAGCGCTCTGGCCGCGCACCTGCTGCTCGTAAAGGGGCAGCAGCAGCATTGCCCCGTACACCGAAAGGCCCGAGAGGAATAGCAGGACGTTTGAGGCCGTGAAGGAACGCACTGCGAATAGCCGCAGGTCCAGGAGCGGCGGTCGTTTGGTGCTCAGAGCATGGAAGACGAAGCCGCCGAGAAGCACGGCGCCGCTGGCGACAGGCAGAAGGACCGCAGGGTTGTCGAACCCGCCGTGACTGCCGGCCTGGGAGAGCCCGTAGATCATGGCGGCCAGGCCGGGCGAGAGCAGGGCCAACCCGACTACGTCCAGGTACGAGCTCCTCTTCGGGGCAGTTGGCGCGAGGCCACGCCACGCCAGCACCAGGGCGGCCACGCAGACTGGGATGTTGATCCAGAAGATCCAGCGCCAGGACAGCTGGCTCAGGATCAAACCACCCAGCACCGGACCGAGGATTGGCCCGAGCAGCGCCGGTAGGCTGACCAGCGACATCATCCGCCCGAGATTGCGTTGGCCTGCGGCATTGACGAGCAGGGTCTGGAGTACGGGCAGCATCAGGCCACCCCCGATGCCCTGCAGTACCCGGAAAGCGATGAGGGCCTCGATGTTCCAGGCCAGGCTCGAGAGCATCGATCCGACCGTGAAGAGGGCGAGGGCGCCCAACCAGGTCTGCTTGGCGCCGAAGCGATCCATGGCCCAGCCGCTGACCGGGATCACCATGGCGAGCGCGAGAACGTAGGCGCTGATGACCCACTGGGTCGTCGAGACCGATGCGCTCAGCTCTCGCGACAGTGTGAGGATCGCCACGTTGACGATCGTCGTGTCGAACATGACCGCCATCGCCCCGGTGAGCAGGATCAGCGCAAGCTTCAGGAACGCCGGATCAAGCCCCTCGCCCCCGGTCGGCTCTTTCACTTGAGGGTTTGGCTTCACGGTGGGTCCTTTCGTGAATGGTATTTACTTGCCGCCCGGTAAGTGACACGATGGAGCACGGAACATACGCGCCAACTAACCTGCCGTCAAGTAAGTTATCCACCAGACACGACCCGGAGGATCGCACGAGGTGAGTCCCCGTCAAGCCGACACCAGACAGCGCGCACTCGATGTCGCACTCGAGCTATTTGCCGAGCAGGGCTACGAGAAGACGTCGCTGCGAGAGATCGCCGAGCGGCTGGACGTCACCAAGGCCGCCCTCTACTACCACTTCGCTTCCAAAGAGGCGCTCCTGGCCGGGATCATCGACAGCCTGGTCGAGCCGGTGGACGAGCTCGTGGCCTGGAGCCAGACGCAGCCCCGCACGACCGAATTCCGCCTGGAGTACTTGCGCCGACTCGCCGAGCTGCTCCAGGGGCCATTGAGCCGCTGGATCAGCTTCGTGCAGCAGAACCAGCCGGTCCTGCGTGACCACACTGAGGCCGGGCAGAAGATGCAGAGCCGCTTGCTCCTGCTCTGCGCGCGGATCATCGAACCCGAGGCCGCTCTCCAGGATCAGCTGCGCTCGCTCCTGGGCCTGCTCGCCGTCTACCTCGGGAATCTCGCCCCTGCCTCGGCCATGCTTCGATCGCTGGGTTTCGAAGCCACGCCCGAGGAGCTGGCGGTCGCAGCGATGGATGTCGCACGCGAACTCGTGCGGATCGGGCCGGATCAGTGGTCTTGACGTATCGGGGCCCTGTGGGGGAGTGGATCCGGCCGAATAACTAGAAGGGGCTCTCGAGAGTCTCGAGAGCCCCTTCGCCGGTTGCCCGGCACTGCCTGACTACTTGTAGAGGACCGCCTGAACGTCGGCGTTGTTGATGGTCGTCTTGTCGGCCCAGAGGAAGCCGGTGTCGATGACCTTGTCGAACTTGGTCTCGCCATTGATGGCCTTCATGGCGTACACGACGCACTTCTGGCCGATGCCAATGGGGCTCTGCTGAACGGCGCCGTACTCGAGGCCGGAGTTGATCGCGTCGATCTGCTTCTGGCCGGAGTCATAGCCGATGATGGTGAGCTTGGTCTGGTCGAGGTGAAGCTCGGTCACGGCGTTGAGGACGCCGCCGATGCTGCCTTCGTTGCCGCCGAAGAAGCCATTGATGTCGGGGTTGGCGGCGAGCATCGACTTGGCGAGGTCGGCCGACTTGGCCAGGTCACCACCACCGTACTGGGGGCCGATGATCGTGATGTTCGGGTACTTGGCCTTCATCTCATCGACGAAGCCCTTGGCGCGGTCGATGCCGGTGCGGCTGGTCTGGTCGTGGATGATCACGCCGACCTTGCCCTTGCCACCGAGCTTGTCGCCCATCTTGTCGGCGGCGAGCGCGGCGGCCGCGACGTTGTCCGTGGCGACCGTGGTCAGCGGGATGTCGCTATCGACACCGGAGTCGAAGGCGATGACCGGGATGTTGGCGTCCTTGAACTTCTGGAGCGTGGGGCCTGCGGCCTTGCTGTCGAGCGCTGCGAAGCAAAGAGCCGCCGGCTTCTTGGCTAGCTCGGCGTTCAGCATGTCCATCTGGGGCTGAACGTCAGACTCGGTATTCGGGCCCATGAAGTTGACGGTCGCGTTTTCCTTGGTGGCCTCGTCCTCGGCGCCCTTCTTGACGGCCTGCCAGAACTGATGCTGGAAACCCTTCGACACGATGGAGATGTACGGCTTGGCAGCGGGCGCCGCCGTTCCGCTGCCGGAGCTACAGGCGGCGGCGGCGAGCACTACCACGACCGCTAGGCTGAGGAATCGCTTCATCTAGTTCCTACCTCTCCCTGTGGTGGGTTCTACCTCCTGCCAGGCCCATCTTGGGCTCGGCGATAAGGCCGATTGAAGAAGACCTACACCCGTTGACGCCGGCGCAGGTTGTCGATGTAGACCGCGGCGATCAACACGCCGCCTGTCACGACGATCTGCCATTCCTGGGCAACGTTTACGAACTGCAGGCCGTAAGTGAGCACGTAGACGATGAATGCGCCGATGATCGTCCCCAGAATCGTGCCCTCGCCACCACTCAGCGAGGTTCCGCCGATGACGACCGCGGAGATGGCGCTCAGTTCGTAGCCGAAGCCCGTCGCGGGCTGTGCCGAGCCCAAGCGTGCGGCAGACAGGACGCCCGCGAGTCCCGCGAAGAGACCGCAGACGACGTATACGAGCATCTTCCAGTTGGCTACGTTGACGCCCGAGAGGCGTGCCGCCTCCTCGTTGCTGCCAAGCGCGAAGGTGTAGCGACCGAGCGCCGTCTTTCCCAGCATGAAGGCGGCGACGAGGGCGGCCCCGAACATGATGATGGCGATGTTCGGGAAACCGAACTCGCCCGAGATCTTGAGCCCGAAGAGATTGCCCATCACGCCCGACTGGAACTCGGGGTTGTTGGGGAAGTAGATAGGCCGCGTCTGGGTGATGACGAGCGAGAGTCCTCGCGCCACGTTGAGGATGCCGAGGGTCGCGATGAACGGCGCAATCCGGAAGCGGGCGATCAGCACTCCGTTGGCAAGGCCCATCAATCCGCCCGTCAGGATGCCTACCAGGATCCCGACCGGCACGGGCAGATGCTGGCTGGTGATGGCCACCGCCGTCATGACCATCGAGATTGTCATGACCGTGCCGACCGAGAGATCGATGCCGCCCGTGATGACCACGAAGGTTTCGCCAAGCGCCATGATGCCGACGACGGCCGTCGCGACAAGGATGTTGACGAAGTTCTCGAAGGTCAGGAAGTTGGTCCCGATCAGCACGCACCAGACCTGAAAGAAAAGGATCAGGACGATCAGCGCGCCGAACGCCAGGAACCGCTGCAGGAAATCGGACCTGACCATAGCGCCAGTTCGACCGGCCGGAACGGGAAGCCCTGGAGCGCTACTCACATCGAACTCCTGCTAAGCGGCTGCTTCGCGCTGCGTCGCGAAGGTCATGATCTTTTCTTGAGTCGCTTCCGCGGCGGTCAACTCGCCCGTGACGCGGCCTTCACACATGACGACGACGCGATGGCTCATGCGGAGGATCTCGGGCAGATCCGAGGAGATCATCACGATGGCCTTGCCCTCGTGTGCCAGCGCGTTGAGCAGGTGGTAGATCTCGCTCTTCGCCCCGACATCGATGCCACGCGTTGGCTCGTCGAAGATCAGGATCTCGGTGTCGGCGGTGAGCCATTTCCCGACGACGACCTTCTGCTGCGTGCCGCCCGAGAGGTTTCGTACCCTCTGATTCAGGCTCGGCGTCTTGATGGCCAGGTTTTGCACCTGAAGCTCGGCCGCCGACCGCGTCAGGGCAGACCGCACGATCCCCAGCCGGCTCACGAAGCGTTTGAGGGACGCCATGACGATATTCGTCTCGACGCTCAGGCCGAGCGCCAGGCCGTACCGCTTCCTGTCCTCGGACAGATAGCCGATGCCATGGTGGACTGCGTCGATCGGGCCCGAGATCTTGACCTTCTTGCCGTGGACGAAGATCTCGCCCGAGTCGATCGGGTCGGCGCCGAAGACCGCTCGTGCGACTTCCGTTCTGCCGGCTCCCACGAGGCCGGCGATCCCGACGATCTCGCCGCGATGGACCGAGAAGCTGACGTCCCGGATGGCACTGCCTCGATTGAGGTTGCGGACCTCCAGAACCACTTCGGGGTTGGTCTTCTCGGGGACCTCGGGCACGGCCTCGAAGATCGTCCGGCCGACCATCATCGAGATGATCTGCTCGATCTTGGCATCGGCGGTCCCGATGGTGTCGATGTAGCGGCCGTCCCGCATGACGGTGATGCGGTCGGAGATCTGCTTGAGCTCTTGCAGGCGGTGCGAGATGTGGACCACTCCCACCCCTTGACCGCGCAGTTCGCGAATGATCCGGAAGAGCTCGTCGATCTCCGTATCGGTGAGCGCCGCTGTGGGTTCGTCCATTATCAGAACGGAGCTGTTGAACGAGAGGGCCTTGGCGATCTCGACCATCTGCTGCCCCGCGACCGTCAGCGAGCCCGCCCGTCTCGTAGGATCGAGGCGCAGGTGCAGTCGTTCGAACAGCGCGGCTGCCAGATCGTTCAGGCCGCCCTCGTCCAGGACGAGCGGGATGCCGTGCGCTCTGGGTTCGCGCCCGATGAATATGTTCTGGGCGACGGTGAGGTGGTTCATGAGGTTGAGCTCTTGATGAACCATGCTGATTCCGAGGCGCTGGGCATTGGCTACGTTCGGGATCTCGACCGGGGCGCCCTTGTAGGTGATGACACCCGCGTCCCTCTTGTAGACGCCGCCGAGGATCTTCATCAACGTGGACTTACCGGCACCGTTCTCGCCGACGAGCGCGTGGACTTCGCCCGGCAACAGCTCAAACCGGCAATCCACGAGCGCGTGGACACCGGGGAAGTCCTTCAGGATGCCCTGCATTACGACGAGAGGCTCGGTCACGTAGGCGTCTCCTGCGGCTCGCTATGACGGACGGTGGCCACTGGTGCCCGGGAAAGTGACTCTCTGGTGACGTTAACATACGGCGACGGTTATCGATAACATATCCTGCCTGTCAAGGCCGACCGCGCTGACTCGCCACCGCGATGGTTTGGCGGCGGTACTGCCGGCTGAGATCGAAGTCCCGACTGACGCCACGTCTCAGGCTTCAGGCCGGGCCGGCGCCAGAAGTGGCGTAGCTTCACGTCTCAGCCTTGGAGCGAGGTGCCCGGAAACGCTCATCCACGGACCCGAGACCGGTCGTCTTCACGTCGGCCGTCGCCGACCCTACCTCCAGATCGGCGCGGTCGTCGCGCTCGCCGCCACGATCCTCGCGGCGGGCTACCTGGGGCCGCATGCCTCGCCGCCCGCGCCGTCGTCCTCGTCCGCCGCCTCGGCTTCCGCTTCGGAACGGCCAGCGGCCGCTCCGACGACAACGCCAAAGAATCTGACCTCCGACCAGCTCGAGGCTGCCATCGGCCTTCCCCTGATACGCAATGTGCCTGGCGAGACCGTCACCTTCCTACCGCTGCAGATCACCAGCACGCCTGCAATCTCCGGGAACCGCCTCTTTCTCGTCGTCGGAGGCAACACCCTTGAGTCGACCATCATCGGCTCGGCGGCGGACCCAATCAATCTCGTGAGCGTGCGGCAATGCAAAGCCATCACCGAGATCGCCGCGGCCGGGGACTCGCTCATGTACCTGGTCACCTGGCCCGAGCCACCCAACCCGACGGCCATCGGCTGCGACACGACTACCCGTGTCGACTGGTCGCTGCAGCTCATGGATCTCCGGACGAGGACCTCGCACGAGGTCGCGACCGGCAGCCGAGCGAAAGTGGCGCCGGCGTTCGACGGCTTCCCGATTCGCTTTTCGATCACCCCGACCGAGTACGCCTACGATCGGCCCAACGATGGCACCCGGGCCAATGCACCGGAGACCGTGGAGGTCCACGCGCTCGACGGGAGGCTCCTCTGGCAGACGGCGGCATCGACCCACGTCGACGATCTGGATCTCGCCGGCGGCAGGCTGGCAGTGATCACACAGTCTTCGTGGCCGGCGCCGGGGCTCAGAACGTTCTGGATTGCCACGGCGGCCAACCCGGTGTTCCAGAAGGTGAGCGAGTCGCCCGAGTCCGTGGTCCTCTCGGCCGACGGCCGCTACTCCGCCTGGAACGTCACGTTGCGAATGGGCCTCAACCCCGAGATCGTCAGCAGCGACGTCGCCGTCGACGACTGGGCCAAGGGGGGAGTGACCTCGGCGTACCCGCCCGTCGTGGCCGACGGCGTGGTCGCAATGAGTCCCGCCGTCCTTGCCACGGCCAGCGGCCCATTCGTGGCCTGGCTCTCGATCGGTCCCGACGGCATCGTGTATCCGGCGTTCAACTGGCCGGGTCGAAATCGATCCGGCTTCCTGGAGAGCAGCCAACAGCCGGTCTGGCTCGCCGTCAGCGGCAACTCGCTGGTCTGGGTCGCCGAAAGCAGCGACGGCTGGTCTTCAGTCGCCTACTCGATCGACATTTCCAATCTCTAGCCTGACTGCAGGTTCGCGGAGCGGACCCGAAGTCAGGTCCTGCCCGACTTCGAGCCGTCCGGCCCGCTCATCGCCAGCCGAGCTCCGGCGCCACGAACTTCAG
>PMBG01000156.1:0-4940 GCA_003153755.1 Chloroflexota bacterium
TTGCGGGCGTTGGTGCGCGAGGTGTGAAGCCAGGTGCCGCCCGTCCGGTCGATCGCACGGGTGTTGTTGCGGTCGAGCGGGATGATGTAGTCCTCGTCGATCCCGGGGCCCGGCTTCATGTGAGTGAGGCCTTCCCAGCCCCGCCTGATGCCGATGGTCTCGAAACCGAGCTCGGTCGCTCGATACACGACGCTCTTGATGACGGCATTCAAACCCGGGACGTCGCCGCCGCCGGTGAGAATGCCGATGCGCGGAGTTCGACTCATTCGTGCCTTCCAAGGGTGTTCGGGCGCAGCCTAGACGCAGCCGGCCGCGGATTTGACGACTGCGACAGTTTACGGGGAGCGGGGAAGCCGGCGGGAGTCCGAAGGGCACGAAACCGCGGCGTCCACGTCACGGGAGGTCGGGGCCGCGTGGCCTACGGGGCGAATCTGTAGCGCAGGAAGACGTCGTCGCCGGCGTGGCGTACGTCTATCAGGCTTGACCAGCGTCCGCGCCCTTCGCTGACGCTGGCGCCCTCCACGAGCGCCAGGCGCTTCACGTTGGCGTCACGGCCCACGATTTGCGGAGCGAGCGTCAGGAACAGGTCGTCCACCAGGCGGGCCCGGATCAGGTCGCCGAAGAGATGAGGGCCGCCTTCGCACAGCGCGACGCGGGCTCCAAGGCCGGCCACGATCTCGAGCAGCGAGCCCACCGGAACCCTGTCGCCGTCGCCCGCAACCTGGACGCGCACGTTCGAAGAAAAGAGGCCCATGGCCATGCGCTCGGCGCCGGCCCTGGTCGTCACGACGACAACGGGAACCCCCGGCGCGTTGAGCCCCGAATGCGTGCCGTCGAGGTTGCCGCTGGCGCTCACGATCACCGTCGTCGGCTGCGGTGCGAGCCAAAGCTCGGACCGCCAGGCGGCAAACGCACCGGAGAGAGCCGGCTGGAGATGGTCGGCGGTCCAGATGTGGCGTCGACCGGTTCTGACAGTGCCCGCCCCCACGATCACCACGTCGGCAACGCAGCGCAGCAAAGCCATCATGAACCGATCGGCGTCGGAGAAGCCGCTGATCTCTCCGCCTCCGGCGCTCGGTTCGCTGGGTCCCAGTGCCACCGCGCCGTCCAGCGTGGAAACGAAGTTGGCGATGATCGTGGGCCGATCCTGCCGAAGCGGAATGTCCAGATCGTCGCGGTAGCGATTGGCGAGTTCCGCCGGCAGCGGCCCACCGCGGACATCGACGGCATCGACGGCGCCCTGCGACGCGTGCCAGAGCGGCTCGAGCGCGAGTCCCTCACTCCTTCCGGCCATGGCCTACCTCAATCACGAAACTCCGCGTCCCAGTCCCGAGAGATCGTAGAACTCAGAACGGAGCGGCGCACTGGTTTCATAGGCGCCGCGGAATGCGGTTGTCCGGGTCATCGGATGGACTTCTCGGACGCCGCGCATCTGCGTGCACAGATGATGCGCCTCCATGTAGACGGCCACGCCATGGGCCTGCGTGAGTCCCTGCAGCGTTTCGGCTATCTGATGAGTCATCCGTTCCTGAACGCCAAAACGGCGAGTCGCAATCCGCACGAGCCGGGTCAGCTTGCTGATGCCGATGATGTGCTCGTGGGCGATGTAGGCGACGAAGGCACGGCCCATGAACGGCAGGGCATGATGCTCGCAGAGAGAGGTGAATGGGATCGGCCCCTCGACGATCTGCGATAGCTCGCAGCGCAGACCGCCGTAGCACTCGGTTGGGAAAACCGTGACGAGCTTGGGGTCGCCATCGTATCCCTCGGTCGAATCGTAGAGCGCGCGAATGAATCGCCGGGGCGTGTCGGCGGTGCCCGGCGTATCGAGGTTCAACCCGAACGCGGTCAAGATCTCGGCCATGTGGCCTTCGAACCGGCTCCAGTCGTCCGGTCCAAGGGACGAACGCCGCTCGCGGATCGCGGGATCGTCCAGGTCGATTGGCATGTTCAGGTTCGGGCGGCTCAGAAGGCCGTCGAGTTCGTCGGTCGCGTCGTGGAGCCGAGANNTTACCCGTCGCGCCGGCCGGTCAAGGACGTCCGACGATCCGGCGTCCGCTGCGCCATCATTCGCGCATGCCACCTCGCGGTCCGTCCCGTTATCTGATCGGCGTGGACGTTGGGTCCACCCATGTCAAAGCCGCTCTAGTCGCCCCGGAGAGCGGCGTGCTGCACGTCGCGCGGCGAGTTACCGAGACGCACTCGGTCAGGGGCGGGGGCGCGTTCCACGAGCCCGCCTCGCTGATCGCCGCGACGTCCTCGGCGATCGCCGAGTGCGTGGCCGCGGCCGGCGGCGGGCACGGCGGAACGACCAGGCCGGTCGCCATCGGAATCGCCAGCATGGCCGAATCTGGCGTGCCTGTGGATCGGCGGAATCATCCGATCGGCGACATCCTCGCCTGGCACGACCCGCGGCCGGAGCGCCAGGCGGCCTGGCTGGAACGCCAGATCGGGGCGCCGGCACTTTTCGCTCGCACGGGACTGCGGCCCGAACCGAAGTACACGCTGCCCAAGCTTCTCTGGTTGCGCGAGCAGAAGGCGGCGGATTTCACACGCCTCCGCCACTGGGCCGGCGTAGCCGAACTCATCGCGCTCGACCTCACGGGGCAGCTGGGGACCAATGCGTCGCTTGCCTGCCGGACGATGGCATTCGATGTGACGCGCCGAGGGTGGGACGCCGAACTGCTGGCGCTCGCCAGTCTCACTCCCGACGAGATGCCCCCGCTGCTGCCCCTTGGGGTTGCGGTCGGCGGGCTCACGGCGGCGGCGGCGACACGCCTGGGGCTGCCGGCCGGGACCCCGGTGGCGGTCGCGGGCCACGACCACATGGCAGCGGCAATCGGTGCCGGCGTGGCAGCGCCCGGGGACGTGCTGGACTCGATGGGGAGCGCCGAGGCGACGCTCATGGTGACGGCCGCACCCGTCCTCGCCGACGAGCTGCGTCGAGATGGGTTCTCCGCGGGCTGCCACGCAATCGACGGCCTCTGGTACGTTGCCGGAGGTCTCCAGTCGTCGGGCGCTCTCGTCGAGTGGTTCGTGGACACGTTCCTGCCCGCGCCCCCGAAGGCGGCGACCGCCGGCAAGAGCGCGGCGGGGAGTACTGCCGCGACCGGCGCGGCGGCTCGGCGCGCCTCCGGAAAGCATTCGGTCGCGGCCGCGGACTCGTCCGACGACGACGGCCGCTACGCCGCGTTCATGGCCCTGCTGGAGCAGGCCGGGCCGGGCCCCGTGGAGCCAATCGCCCGCCCGTATCTGCGCGGTCGCACCGCGCCGCGCCGCGATTCGGGGGCAGGCCTGGAGTTCGAGGGGATTCGCGAGACTCATGGNNTGGGTGACCGCAAAGGCGGCGCTCGGTCCGGGCCGGCTGGAGGTCGTGCGTACCGGTGAGGCGGCGGCGCTCGGAGCGGCGCTCGTGGCCGGAGTGGCCGGCGGCGTGTACGGATCGGTGGCCACGGCCCTTGCCGACGCCTCACCCTTTGACCGCGTGACAGCGCCGGCCGGGATCCGTGCCCGCTACGACGCGGAGTATCTGGACCATTGGCTGCCCGCCGTGATCACTCGGCTGCGCCAGACCGGGGGCGCGTAGGGAGGGCCGCGGCCTGTCTCAGCGGTAGGCGGCCGACTGCGAACCCACGAGCGCGACGAGATTTCCCAGCGCGATGTTCACGTCCACGAGGTGGAGTCCCCATGTGGGCGAAGCGAAGCCAAGGACGCTCATCCTCGGGTCGCCCCGGGCGGCCACCGGGTCTACCTGAAGCCACGTGGCGCCGTTGGCGGTAATGCAGTGGGCGGTGTACTGGTTGGGGAACGACACCCACGGGGTGGCGACATCGATCTTGGGGACGGAGCGGCCGATCAGCAGTTGAAGCCCGGTGGTGGGGTAGTAGGGGAGCAGCGCGCCCGCGCCCCCACCTGGCGCCGTGGGGTTGACGCAAAGGACCTGCTGCGGACCCGACGCGCCGCCGGCCAGCAGGTTCAGCGGGGAGTCGGTCCGGCCGAATACCGCGTTCGCGGGCGGCGCCGAGGCGAAGCTCGAGTAGGCCACCACGCAGCCCGTGGCCGTGCCGGCGCTCCCGTCGGCTCCCGACGATGAACACGCCGGGATGTTGGCGAACGCGCCGCCCACCGTCTTGCCCGCGCCCACCGTGACGTTGCCGCCCAGAAGCAGCGCCGACACCAGCTGCTTCCGCCATTCGGGCCGCGTGTCCACCTCGTACTTGAGGACGGCTGTCATCAGGATCGCTCCCTGCGAGTGGCCGATGACCACGAAACCGCGGCCGTGGTTGTAGTTGGCCATGTAGCTGCGGAACGCGGAATCGACGCTGTTGTAGGCGGCGAGCGCGGCGAGCCCGGATATCTTGCTCGGGTCGGCGATGGCCGCGAGTGTCAGTTGCGGATACATCGGCGCGTAGACACGGCAGACCGGCGAAAAGCGCGACGCCTGGGCGACCGCGACGGCCCGCTCCTCGGGGTCGATCGTGAGCGTCGCGTTGACCGTCTTCTGGCGGCTGACGGTGGGATAGACGTAGAAGCAGTCGATCGGCGGGTCGGCGGCGGGGGAGGCCGGCTGTGGCGTCGCCTTGCCTGCGGCGTCGACGATCGTGGCGTCCAGACTGCCGGCGCACGGGTCGTTTGCGATTCCCGGCTTGCAGAGCCAGACCGTGGTGTCGGGCGCAGGCGTGTCTGTGGGGTTTGGGGCCGGCGTGGAGGTTGTGGCCGCGACGGCCGAATCTGTCGATTGCGCCGGTGAGTTCTGGCCTCCGACCGAACCGGACGGGGTCGACGTGGAACCCGATGCCGACGGCGATTGCGCGGCCGAACCGCAAGCGGTGACGGAGACGGCAAAGACCAGGGCAAGGGCAAGAAGGGAACGTCGCATTGGGGCATGGTCGCCCGAATGCGCGCACCTGTCCAACCGACCCCAGTCGCGGGCTCCGGCT
>PMBG01000156.1:4946-14727 GCA_003153755.1 Chloroflexota bacterium
CCGTTGAGTCTCGGCGAACGGCACGTCAACGAACACGCCGAAGTCCCACATCGAGGCGAGTTCGCGCCTGAGAAGGAATACGCCGTCGAAGAGGAGGACCGAATCCGGAGCGGCCGTCTCCGCGGGGGCCTTCACCGGTGCGTCGGTCCGGTAGTCGAAGATGCCGCGCCGGAACCGCCGGCTTCCACCCGGTCCGAGGGGCTCGAGCAGAGTCTCGGTCAGCCCGGCATAGTCGAACGCGTCGGCGAAGTAGCCCTCCGCGGAATCGGCGCCGCGCGCGATGCGTTGCGCGCGCGGCCGGTGGAAGCCGTCGATCGATGCGCGCATGACATGCCGTCCGAAGGCGGCGACGTGCGGCGCGAGTTCGTCGGCGAGCGTCGTCTTGCCGGCGGCATCGGGGCCGTCGATGGCAACGCGGATCGGATGCGGCCGCTCCACGGCCACGATCAGACCTGCCAGCCGGAGCAGGCAGGCTTCGCGTTCGGGCGTCATTCGCGTGTCGTCCGCATGCCTGCCAGCCTACCGAACCGCTGCGTGGACCGCCCGATCGGGGCGCTGACCTTCGGCGTCGCCGGTCGTAGACTCAGTGGCATGAACTGGCTCACCGACAACCGCAAGACCAAGCTACCCTCACCCGCCGACGCGCTTCCCGGCCGCGCGACGGAGATGCCCGTGCCTGCCAAACATGCTGTGCTGGGGACGCCGATCCGCCCGCCGTACCCCGCCGGAACGGAGATCGCCGAGTTCGGCATGGGCTGCTTCTGGGGCGACGAAAAGCTCTTCTGGCAGACGCCCGGAGTGGTGTCCACGGCCGTCGGGTACGCCGGTGGCTACACCCCGAATCCAACGTACGAAGAGGTCTGCACCGGCCGGACGGGACACGTCGAGACCGTGCGCGTGGTGTTCGATCCGGCCCGGATCTCGTACCGCGAGCTGCTCAAGCTCTTCTGGGAGGAACACGACCCAACGCAGGGGATGCGCCAGGGAGCGGACAACGGCACGCAATACCGATCGGCGATCTTCACCCACGGGGACGCCCAGCAGCGCGAGGCCGAGGCGTCACGCGACGCTTTCCAGCCGCTCCTGACGGCGGCCGGCCTGGGCCAGATCACAGCCGAGATACGGCCGGCCGGGGAGTTCTACTTTGCCGAGGAATACCACCAGCAATACCTGCACAAGGTCCCGAACGGCTACTGCCCCAACCATGCGACGGGCGTGACGCTGCCGGAAGGCTTCTTCAAGTCGGCTGGCGCGGCGGGCCGGGTAGCCGACGCGGCGAGGGCGATCGAACAGGCGCATTGATGAGCTATCCTCTGCGGCGCTTGGAAGGTGCCCGAGTTTCGAGCCTCCACACGCGAGAGAGGGCCGCTGTGCAGCATCAACCCAGGTTGGGTCCGCGTTCGTATCCCAGCCTGGTCATCGCGCTCCCCGAGTGGGTGCCCGCGTTTATGACCACCGCCCCGGACTTCATCGCCACGCCCCACGAGCGGATGAGGCTTGCCATCGATCTCGCCCGACAGAGCGCAAGCCACGGTGGAGGTCCATTCGGGGCGATCCTGGTCGAGGCGGAGAGCGGCCGGGTCGTGGCTCCCGGGGTCAACCTTGTTGTGCCGCTCAGCTGCTCCATGGCGCACGCCGAGATGGTGGCGATCTCGATCGCCCAGCAGCTTGAGCACAGCCACGACCTTGGTGCGGTCGGCCGGCCGGCGCTCCAGCTCGTCACGAGCACGGAGCCCTGCGCGATGTGCCTGGGTGCCATTCCATGGAGCGGCATCACGAGCCTGGTTTGCGGCTCGGGCGGTGATGTCGCCGAGCGGATCGGCTTCGACGAGGGCGACAAGCCTCACCTATGGTCCGAACTGCTCGCGAGCCGGGGCATCACCGTACTCCGCGGCATCTGCGCCGACGAGGCAGCCGCGGTGCTGACCGACTACGCCCGGAGGGGCGGCCCCATCTACAACGGGCGTGACAAGACAGACTGAGGCGAGCGCGCCGGGGTGCGCGAACGAATCGCGCCGCCGAACGAATCGGAGCGGCGTCCGGTTCTGCTAGCCTGCCCGCATGACCCGTCGGCGCGCGCTTTACTGGACGGTACTTGCCGTCTTCCTGGTCATGGTGGGCACGATGTGGCTGTCCACGGTGGCCGGCTGGTCGCAGTCCACGCGGACCGTGGCCTCAGGCCTCGCCGGCGCAAGCCTTGCGGGCCTCCTGCTCGTCGAGGGCAGGTTCCGCTTCACATTCACCGGCAAGCTGATGATGCTCGGCGGTATCGCCGTGGCCGGCCTGGCAATCCTCAGCCTCGTGACCGCGAACTGACGTCAGCGGGGCCTGCGTTCGGCCGGCGATTCCCCGTCGCGTGGCCGGATCACGAAGAACCAGCAAGCGGCGCCCATCGCCGCGGCCAGAAGGACCACCAGGCCCAGGATCGGTAGTACCGGCAGGCCGCCGTCCGAGTTCCCAGAAGTGCCCGCCACGGCTTCCGAGCCGGCCGACGGCGCGGCGCTCGCTCCCGCGTCCGTCGATGCCAGGGCTATGGCGCCGGGGTCTGTGGTGGCGGTGGCGTCGAGCGAGGCTGCGTCCGATGGCTCGGTGGTCGCGCTCTCTTCGGTCGGTGCGAGAGTCGCGGCCGGTGCCTTCGTCGTGGCAGGCGCGATCGTCACCACAGGCGCCGCAGTGACGATCGGCGCGGGTGTCGCCGCCGCCACCGGCGTCGGCGTGGCGACTGCCGGCGGCGGCAGCGTGGGCATCGTTGGGTGGACCCACGTCCGGAACGCGAAATCCGAGTCCGTGTTGTACCAGGGCTGCCATGCCGTGGAAGCCCAGACGAGGGCGCTGCCGCGCGAGTACTTCGCGTCGGATGAGCCGAAGGCGCCGCAGTCGCCGGTGATCGTGAACACGATCGCGAACTGGCTGTTCTGGAGGACGTTGAGGGCCGTGGGGAAGACGAAGCTGTACCAGTTCGGATCCTTGACGGTCTTGCTGGCCGTCGCGAGGCTTGCCCCCACCGGAACCTTGGTGGCCCGGTCGATCCCTCGGATGGTGGCGGTAACGCTCGCTCCGGCGTGGTTCCACAGGTAGAGGTCGACCCCTGTCAGTTCGCCCGTCTGCCCATTCTGGAATGTCTGCGCGAAGGTTTTCGCGTTCGCCCAGTCGGCGCCGAGCTCCTCCATCTTCTGGTCGACGATCGAATACGCGGCCAGCGTTGAGCCGGGCATCGCGCTCAGCAGCAACAGGCTGGCAAGCAGAGCCAGCGCGCGACGTTTCACCGGAAATACCCTCCTGGACCATGTGATGGCGCCGGAAAGCGCGCTCACCCCCGATGCGGCGATGTTATCGAATGGTTGCGCGCCGCAAGAGGTGAAGGTGACGGAGCAACTGTCTTTCGGCCGACGCGACGGGCGAACCTACAGCGTCAGTCTCGAACCCGTGCGGTGGCGCTCGCGCCGGGTACCGCGCCAGACCGTAACGCGGCCGCGGCCCTGAACCTGCCACGTGCCGTCCCGGCCCACGAGCGCGGTGTCCTCGTCGATGCCGACGACGAACGCACCTTCCGGAGCGGCCATGGCGAGCGGCGCGATCAGCGTCTCGGGTATGGCGTCGTAATGCGGCATGACCACGATGCTGGGCACGAAGCCCATCGCGTCCTCCCAGCTCACCGGCAGCTGGAAGAAGCGGCGGCCGCCGATCCGGATCTGGTACCCACCGAGGACCATCGCACCGGCCGAGCAGCCGGCGATGACCGCGCCACGGGCGTGCGCCTCGCGGAGAGACGCGCCGGCCGCCGAGTCGCGCAGGACCTCGAGCAAGTGGCCCGGCTTGCCGCCCGACATGTAGATGAGATCCGCCCCGGCGATCGCGGCTGCCGCTTCCGGATCGTCGGCGCCGGCCCGGTCGCGAATCAGGACCGGGACCGGTTCTGCGCCGAGGGCGGCAAAATGCGCCTCGCCCATCGCGGCCCATCGCATGAACACCGTCTCGCCGTCCGGCCAGGACGCGGCGGGCACGATGGCCACCCGCGGGCGGTCACGGCCGGTTGCGACGAGGAGCGCTCGGTCCACCTCGTCCATCGCCGTGGTGAACTCGCCGGAGCCGACGAGCGCGATCAGGCCGTTCATGGACGCGAGTGTATCGGAGCCGTGCTGCGGCGCCGGCCGGTGGGACGCCACGGCCCGGCCACCGGCCCAAAAGGCCGAGGCCCGGTTCCCGGGGGCCTATTCGAAGCGCTTGAGCACGATCGCCGAGTTCCGACCGCCCAGACCCACGCTGTTCGAAAGTCCGTATAGCATCGGCGCCTGTCGGGTTTCGGCAACGATATTCAGGTTGCAGTCCGGATCGGCGTCGCGGTAGTTGATCGTCCCGGGCACGATCCCGGTCTGGAGCGAGAACGCGGTGGCGATGGCCTCCAGGGTTCCGCCGGCACTCATCATGTGTCCGGTCATGGACTTCGTGGAGGTGACGAGGACGTCCCTGGTGTGTGGCCCGAATACGCTCCAGATGGCTTCCGCCTCCCGCTGGTCGCCGAGCACCGTGGATGTTCCGTGGGCGTTGATGGTGTCGATCTGCTCCGGCTCGATGCCGGCCCGTGCCACGGCTATTTGCATCGCCCTCGCCGAACCCTCTCCGCCGGGAGCCGGAACGACCTGGTCGAAGGCGTCGGCGGTGGCGCCGTAGCCCACGACCTCGCCGTAGATCCTCGCGCCGCGCTCTCGAGCCGTGTCCAGGTCCTCCAGAATCACGGCCGCTGCGCCTTCGGAGAGGACGAAGCCGTCCCGCGACCGATCGAACGGCCGCGACACACTCGCGATCGATTCCCCGGGCCGCGGCGACCCGAGCGCGCGCATCTGTTCGAAGCCGATGTGGCTGAACTCCAGGATGCAATTCTCGGCGCCGCCCGCGATGACGGTACTGCAGTCGCCGCGCCGGATCAGCGCCGCGGCCTCGCCGATGACCACAGTCCCCGTACCGCACGCCGACGACGGGCCGATGTTGAGGCCGCGCGCGCCCGTTTCCACCGAGATCATTCCGGCCGCGGCATCGGCCGTGGCGTTGGGAATCCAGAACGGGCTCACGGCTCGCGGCCCGCGAGTCCGCCACGTGTCGAAGTTCTGGGTCAGGACCTCCTGGCCGCCACCACCCGTGCCGAACATGACGGCCACGTCGCAGGCGTTCTCGTCGGTGATCTCGAGGCCGGCATGGCGCAGCGCCTGCTTGGCCGCGGCCACACCGAGCTGAACGACGCGGTCCGTGCGCCGCGCCACCTTGAAGTTCATCCACTCCGCGGGGTCGAAGCCGCGCACCTCGCCGGCCGCGTGGTGCTCGTACGGCGACGAGTCGAAGCGCGTGATCTCGGCGATACCGCTCACACCTTCGATGAGGTTTCGCCAGGCCGTCTCTGGTTCGTTGCCTACCGGACTGAAGACGCCCATCCCCGTGATCACGACGCGGCGCGCTGGATCGTTCGAGCGCAGCGTCAGAGCCGAATGACCTCCCACCGAGACCTCCCCATAGATGTCGACGCAGACGGTATGGGGTAGCCGGACATCAGGACATCGCGGTGCGGGACACGGGGGCGGCGAAGGGCGTTGGGCGATTGATGGGCTCGGGACTGTGCCCCATCTCGCCGAAGCCAACCTGATGTCGCCTCTGACCCTGCGGCGCTACCTCCTCGCAACGCCGTCGAGCCCTACCGTGGCCGCCGGCGCCGACCGGGACCCACAGGCATTGCCGGGTCCGGGTACCGCGGGATCAGATCCCCCTCGGGATCAGCGTATCAGACCCGGACTCCGCCGAAATCCGGTTCGCGCAAGTCGCCGGCCCAGGTCGCGCAGGGCCCTGGACTCGCACCGTCTAGAGCCGGCGTAGCTCAGTCGATTCGGCCGCGTCCACGCTGCGCGAACACGTCGGACAGTACCAGCGGGCCTCGAGCGGCGTGCCGCACGTCTCGTGACGGGGCGCGTCGGCTTCGCCCGCACGTGACCCCCAGTCCGCGAGAAGCCGGAGCACGCCCGCAAGTTCGCGGCCGTCGGCAGTGAGTTCGTAGCCGAGCCGGAGTGGCCGCTGGGAGTACGGCCGGGCCACGAGGACGCGTTCGCGCTCGAGGCGCTTCAGCCGGTCCGAGAGGATGTTCGGGGCTATCCCGGGCAGGGCGGTCTGGAGGTCGTTGAAGCGGCGCGATCCGTCGAGCAGCGACTCCACCAGGAGCAGGCTCCATCGGTCTCCGACGCGGTCCANNCGGAGACGGACGAAATGGGCGCACTCGAAGAACTCTCGACGGCAGTGGCCAAGGTTGCGAAGTCGGCCTCGCCGGCGATCGTGGGTGTCGGTGGACGTTGGCACCGCGGATCCGGCGTGATCGTCGCGGAGAACCGCGTTCTCACCAACGCGCACAACACCCACGGCGACGAAGCCGGTGTTGTGTTCGCCGACGGACGAAAGGCGCTCGGGAAGGTCCTCGGCGTCGACGTCGATGGGGACCTGGCCGTCATCGAAGTGGATACGGCAGGGGCCAAGGCAATTCCGTGGGCGGACGCGAAGGCGGCGCCCGTCGTTGGGAGTGTGGTCTTCGCCGTCGCGAGTGCTCCGTCCGGCGGCGCACGCGTGACTGTCGGGACGGTCTCCGGTCTCGAGCGCTCATTCCGCGGACCCGGCGGCCGTGCCATCGGCGGAAGCCTGGAGCACACGGCCCCGCTCGCACCGGGATCCTCGGGAAGCGCGGTCGTCGACGCAACCGGGAACCTGGTCGCCTTGAACACGCAGCGGGTCGGCGACGGCTTCTACCTCGCGATCCCGGCCGACGAGAGTCTTCGCGCGCGGATCGAAGCGCTGGCTCGCGGCGAATCACCTGCCCGGCCGAAGCTCGGCATCGCGGTGGCGCCCTCAAACGTGGCCCGGCATATGCGCCGCGCCGTGGGCCTCCCCGACCGGAGCGGCGTGCTGGTTCGCGGCGTGGAGGAAGGCAGCCCGGCCGACGAGGCCGGGATCCGCGATGGTGACTTGATCGTGTCCGCGGGTGGCGCTCCGGTGGAGGATCCGGATCAGCTGCACGAAGCACTTGTCAAGGCCGGACCCGGGAAGCTGGACTTCGGTCTCGTCCGAGGAGCCGAGGATCTGACGGTCAAGGTCGACCTCGGCGTCGGCGGCAAACCTAACTGAGGCTGCCGCTCAGCGGCGGCCGACATTGCGAATGGCGCCCGGTCTTCCGGCCGAGCGCCATTTCGAGAGCCTAGAAGATGCCCACCGGTCGCTCCGCGGCGGCGTCCGGTCGGAATCGGATGTCGACCAGGGCCCGGATGACGTACGTGATCTCCAGGCCCGCCCCGTCGAACGACGGCGCCGAGTCCGGCGGAATCAGAAGCCGGGCAACCGCGGCCCCGCTCTTGATGTCGCCGAGGGCCACCGGCACGCTGGCGATGATGCCCTCCACGCCGTTCGGCGCGTTGGTGCGGCGGTGCAGTTCGATGCGCGCGCCCTGACCCGCGGGCGCCGCCGGCCAGTTGACGTGTGCCACGATCTCCGATCCGATCGGAGCGGGAAGCGCGGATTCGATTGCGATGGTCGCATCGCCGGACGACACCGATGCCATCAGGCTCACGCCGCCTTGCTTGCCCACGCCCGCCCTGAGCAGATCCGGATGCTGCGCGAGCGGCAAGTAAAGCGCCGCGAAATGATCCGAGCCCATCGGGATGTCCCATCGCACTTCGAGGGCCCAGCAGATAATCGACTCTCCCAGATGCGCAGTCGGGGGTCCGAGCGGAGGCGCCGGGATCGCAAAGGAACCCTCCCACGTCGCCCCTGGTTCCAGGTTCGCCGGGATCACCGGCTCGAGGAACGCATCGTGCGAGAAGAGATTGCCGCTGGTCTCAACCCAGCGCTCGGTCCAGGTGACTTCGCCCTTGGCGTTGCGGTGGTCCTCCTCGCGCCGGACCTCGTCGAGCCTCAAGCCGACAAGGCGGAGATATGCCTTCCTGGCGTCGATCGTCCTGTTGGCCACGAATCGGATGTGGCCGGTTATTCCGTCGCCGACCCGGGCCGGTTGGTCGAGCACGATCTCGCCCGAGATCGCGCCGTCCCCGGGGTTCAGCAACTCCTCGGCCGTCACGGAGTGGAGCGGGTGGCTGTTCTCGGGGCCCGCAAGGCGCGGTCCGTTGATTGCGTCGAACGGTGACGGCGCCGACCCCGTGTGGCCGCCGAGGATATTCCCGAGATTGAACGCCATTGAAGGAGCCTCCCTCCGACGTGGTCCTGACGGCCGTGATCTCCGGGAATGATATGACCGGCCGGCGGTAACGGCGGCGGTATTCGGCGGGTAGCGAAAGGCCCGCGCGGCATTGCCGGCGGGCCTTTCGCGGTGCGGGCAATGCGAATCGAGCTAGGCCGCAAGCTCCCGGTTCATCGCAAGAGGAGACTCCACTTCCGATGCGGTCTGCCGCAGCTTCGCGACGGCCGCAGGAAGTGCCAGTGCAAGGGCCGCACCGAGGGCAACGACCGCGGCGCCGGCAAACACGCTCGGATTGAGCCCGTTCACATAAGTCTGAGGAGTCGCGTACGAGCCGTTCGCGGAGAAGATCGCCGCCAGGACGGCCACTCCAAACACCCCGCCGAGTTCGCGGATCGTGTTGTTGGCTCCCGATGCCTTGCCTTCGTCCTCTTGCGGCACTGCCGAAAGGACGACGTTTGCGATCGGCGCGAAGAAGAGGCCCATACCGGCGCCGCTGACGATGAACGGCAGAACCAGCGAGGAGTAGGCGACTGTGGGCGAAGTGACGGCGGCGACCCAGGCCAGGCCCACTGCCTGGAGCGCGAGGCCGGCGGCCAGGATAGGGCGGCCCCCGACTCGTCCGGAAGCCCAGCCGGCGATCGGCGCCACGATAACCGGAGTGGCGGTCCACGGCAGGATGCGAAGCCCGGACTCGAGCGGGTTCAGTCCCTGGCAGAGCTGGAAGAACTGCGACAGCAGGAAGATCGAGCCGAACATCCCGAAGGACATCAGGAACGAGACGCCGTTTGCGACCAGCGAAGTTCGGCGCCGGAAGAAGTGCAGCGGAAGCATCGGCTCCCGGGTCCTTGCCTCCCATGCGAGGAACCCGCCGATGAGCGCGAAGCCGACCGCGATTGCGCCAACGATCTGGCCGTCGGTCCAGCCTCGTCCGTTGCCGTGCGTGACGCCCCAGACGATCCCCACGAGCCCGAGACTCGCGAGCGCAACTCCAACGAAGTCGATGGATCGATCCGGACCGGTGCTCTCGGGGAGTCTGAAGTAGGCGAGCGCGATCGCGGCGATGCCGATCGGGACATTGACCCAGAAGATCCAGTGCCACGACACGCCCTGCGTGATCGCACCGCCCACAACGGGCCCTACGGCCACTGCGAGCCCGCCGATGCCGCCCCACGCTCCCAGCGCGAGCGGCCGCTTCTCGGCGGAGATGGAAGCCGAGAGGATCGTCAGCGTCAGCGGCATCGTCACGGCTCCGCCGACGCCCTGGAGCGCGCGGGCCAGAATGAGCGTTCCGCTGCTCGGCGAGAGCGCGGCGCAGGCCGATCCGGCGGTGAAGATCGCGATTCCGATGATGAACAGCCGCTTCCGTCCGAAGCGGTCACCCAGCGCGGCGCCCATCAGCAGCAGGGCCGCGAACGTGAGGGTATAGGCGTTGACAGTCCATTCGAGGTCACTGAGCGTCGCGCCAAGGTCGCGCCGGATGACCGGAAGCGCCATGGTCACGACGAGGTTGTCCAGACTGACCATGAAAAGCGCGACGGCAGTGATTGCGAATACCCAGAGTGG
>PMBG01000156.1:14787-24785 GCA_003153755.1 Chloroflexota bacterium
TGGACGGCCCGCTGATCGGCACCCGACAGCTCGCCGACGGTCCGCCAGAGAGCCTGGTAGTTGGAACGCACGACCACCCGAATGTCGTCATCGACGCACGCGGCATAGCCCTGCAGTTGCAGGCGGAGAACGTTGGGGTTGCCCATCAGCAGACGGATGTATGCGTGCCCCATCGACTCGAGGATGGAGGCCGGGTCGGTCGAGTCGTTCCTTGCCGCCTTGCCGGACTCCTCGAATGCGAGTTGCGTCCGGCGGAAGCAGTCGCGGATTGCCGCTATGAAGAGCTCCTTCTTCGTGCCGAAGAGCTGGAACAGGTAGGGCTGCGAGACGCCGGCCCGCCGCGCGATCGCGTCGGTCGAAGTGCCCGCGTAGCCGCCGGTTGCGAATTCGATGGCGGCAGCGGCGACTACGTCGTCGCGGCGTTCGTCTGCGGTGAGTCGGTGGGCGGGTGTCATGCGCGTAACTTAGTGAGTACTAAGTTAGTTGTCAAGCGGCGACTTTGCGACGCCAATCTCGCGGCCGGCAGTCCGGCGACTAACGCGGCCCGAACCGGCGCGCCGCGAAGCCCTCCAGCCGCGCCAGCGCTTCCGGCATGTTCGTTCGCCCGAAGCCCAGCCGAAAGTGATTGCCCGTGTCGCCGAACACTGTGCCGGGCAGGATGAGCACGCCGGTTTCGCGGACGAGGTCATCGGCGAAGGCATCCACCGGCGCGCCGGCCACCAGACTGGGGAAGCCGATGCTCCCGCCGCGCGGCCTCGACCACTCGAAGACACCGCCCCACCGGCCGAAGAACTCGTCGAGCAGCGAGAGGTTCGACGCGATGATCGCCCGGTTCCTCTCCAGCACGCGGTCGCGCGCCCTCAACGCGATGAGCGCCAGGATCTCGCTCGGCGCGGCATTGCAGATCGTGGTGTAGTCCTTGAACGCGGCGAGCCGCGCCAGCAGATCCCGGTCCCTCGTCGCCACCCAGCCGATACGAAGCCCGGCCATCGCGAACGACTTGGACATGACGCCGATGCTGACGCCGTTCTCGGACACATCGGCGCCGGCGGGAAGGCGATCTGCGGTGTCGAACTCCAGGAAGCGGTAGACCTCGTCGACGATCAGCCGCGCGCCCGATTCGGCGGCGAGAGCCGCCACCGCATCGAACGTCTCTCGGTTGGTCAGGCCGCCAGTTGGATTGTGCGGCTCGTTGAGCAGGATGAGCCGAGTGTTCGAGCGAATGGCATCGCTCACTTCGCCCACATCCAGGCGCCATGCGTCGGCTTCATGAAGGTCCACGCGCGAGACTTCCGCACCGGCCGCGCGAGCCACCTCGGACAGCGACTGATACGCGGGCCGGACGACGACCGCGTGGTCGCTCGGGCCGAGCAGCACGTTGTGAAGCGCGAAGATCGCCTCCTCCGCGCCCGCGAACACGAGCACGTCGTCGGCGGTGATCGTCTCGTAGAGCGACGCGATCTCCGCTCGGAGCGCAGGATCGCCGGGAGACTCCGTGTACCCGAGGGTCAGTTCGTCCCAGCGCCGTATGCCGTCGTCGTCCGCAAGTGCCACGACTTCGCGAACCGGCCAGGCTTCCACGTCGGACGCGCACAGCAGCATCTCCGCCTCGAATTCCCAGCGGGCAAAGAAACGTTCAAGCGCGAAGTCGTGCAGGCGCATTAGTGCTCCCGGAGATGATCGGTAGGAAATTGAGGCGCCTGACTACGGTACCGAATCTCAACCCGATTCGGGCGGCAGGGCCGATACCTGCGGCGTCCGCGACCGATACCTACTGGGACGGGCCTCGAGTGTCGGTAGGCCCGCGTTGGAGTCCGCACCACGGCCCGAGAGCCCGTCCGCGGCAGCCCTGTCACCAGTGGGTCACATCGATGAAGTCCAGGACGATAGCCACAGCCGTCTTGCCCTGGCCGGTGGAGTTGGAGGCGGCCGCATGAACCTGCAGGACACCGGTCTGCCGGCCGCTCGCCGGCTGCATGCGACTCGGCGCCTGGGCTCACGCCACGGCCTTGCCTACCGAATGAGAGCTATCTCGGAAGCCCTCAGGAACCGCCCGGGTCTGACCGTGCTCAGCGGCGGCGCCTTCATCGTGCTTGCGGCCGCTGTCCTCGAGGCTTTGAACCCCGGCAACCACTGGGTTCTGTTCGAGGACATCAGCTGCCCCGTCGCGCCGGCCACGGCCGCCCTCGCGGTTGGCATAGCGGCCTGGCGCGGCAACCCCGCGGCGCGGCCGTTGCGCGTGTCGCTCATGGTGTCGATGTCCCTGACGGCGGCCGGTCAAACGATCGCCGTCATACCCGACGTCGTCCATCATCCGATCGGATTGCTCGGGACTCTGTCGGATGTCTGCTACGTAGTCGGCGCCGTTGTGGGTGCCGCGACCCTGCTGATAACGCTGTATCGGCGACTCGACCGCGACGCGCGACTGGCGGTCCTGCTCGACGGCGGGATCATCACCGGGGCGTCGATGACATTCGTTTTCGCGAACTGGATACACCAGAGCTTCCTGCCGGGGAGCCAGGTCGCCGACCTCCTGAGCAACCCAACGGCCAACCTGCTGGTGCCTCTGGTGTCGGCGTTGTTCTTCGCAAGCGCGGCTGCCGCCGCGGTGGCCGCGTTGTCACTGCGAGTCGAGCCGTCGCCACGCGGCGTGTGGGCCGTCGGCATCGGAATCGTGTTGCTGGCCATGGCGTGGGACGGATGGATCGGCCGCTTCATCTCCGGCGGCATGGACGGCATCGAGCCCATGGACTTCATATTCCCGGCCGGCTGCCTCATGACCGGCTGGGGCGGAGTCACCTGGACACTCCAGCAGAGCACCGGATCCCGATACGCCCGCGCGGCCCGCGCCACTTCCGACTGGCTTCCGATCGCGGGCATCGTGGGTTGCGCGATCCTCGACGTGATGCCGCGGTCACGGCCACTCGAAATCGATCCCATCGCGGTGGGCACATGTACCGTCGTGTTCTTTGCCGTGGCCAGACAGCGCGCGCTCCAAGGCCGCGCGCGGTTTGCGACGGAGCGGCTGTCCAGCGAGATGACCGAACGCGCCGCGACTACGGTGTCGCTCTCGACTCTCGAGGCGCAATCCACGATCGAAGCCACGGCCGAGCATATATGCGCCGAAGCCATGCGGATCGACGGCATCGACAGCGTAGTGATCTTCGGGTTCGGTCCCAACGACGTGGTACCTGTGGCGCGCGCCGGGTTGGACTGCGGCGCAATCGGGATCGGTGAGCAGCTGCCGGAGTTTCACGCCCTCACTCTCCGCGAGCACGCGAACTTCGGGCTCTGGCTGGAGTCGTGGGCAGGGCGCACTCCGCGCGACGACATCGAGCGCGTCAAGATCGAATCCGGGCTGCTGGCCGAGGCACTTGCGCCCATCATCTGGAACGACGAAATCGTGGGCCTCCTTGCGCTCGGTGCCGCGTCGCCGGCTCATGCCCGCCGCCTCGCGGATCGGCTGGCGACACTGACCGAGTTCAGCGTCATGTCCGCCGCGGTCCTCGGACCCATGCTCTCGGAGCGCCGGCAGCGCGACGCGATCCGCGCGGAGATCGCGAACGTGATCACCACCCGCGCGTTCACGCCGGTCTTCCAGCCGATCGTAGACCTGAAGACGGGCGCCTTCGTGGGCTACGAAGCACTGACACGGTTCGACGATGGAACGCGGCCTGATCTGCGCTTCCTGGCTGCCGACAAGGTCGAGATGATGGTCGCCCTGGAGCAGGCCACGCTTCGCGAACAGGTCCGGATGGCGAGAAACCTGCCGATTGGCAGTTTTCTGACCCTGAACGTCTCGCCGGCCCTGGTCATAACGGCCGGGGACGCGCTGATGGAGTTGCTCCTGACCTACGATCGGTCCGCCGTGCTGGAGATCACGGAGCACGTGGAGATCGACGACTACTCTCGACTCATGGATGCACTGACCGAGCTTCGCAAGATAGCCATGCTTGCCGTCGACGACGCCGGTGCCGGGTACGCCGGTCTACGCCACATCCTCGAGTTGCGCCCCCAATTCGTGAAGCTGGACATATCGCTCGTCCGCAACATCGACGACGACCCGGCCCGGCAGGCGATGGTCACAGGGATGGCGCATTTCGCGGAGAGCGTCGGCTGCGTGCTCATTGCCGAGGGGATAGAGACGGAGAACGAACTGGCGGCCCTCAAGAAGCTCCGCATCCCGCTGGGGCAGGGCTATTTGCTCGCTCGCCCGGCGCCCGCCCCGCAAGCGACGCCGGAAACGGCACCGCGCCCACCCGTGTCGACGCGTTCGGGGAAGCGCAGCCGGGCCGCCTGAGCGAACCTTCTGAGGATGCAAGACGGGGCCACGATCGGAACGGAGGCAACTAGACTGGCGTCAACGATCTCCGATGCCGGGATGCGTCCCTATCGGCGCGAAGATCGAGTTCCAGAGGAGAGGGTCCGCCAGAACTGTCGAGTCGCCCGCGCGGCGGGCATTCCGAAGGTTCGGGCGCTTTGGCTCCCCGGCACCTTTGTAGCGGCAGCGAGCCTGTAGATGGCCATCGATCCCAAGGATCTGTCGATTCATGACGAGGTCACCGTCGAGACCGAGATAGACGGCGTCCCGGTGTCCCTTTCCGCCTTCGTCACGAACGTCCTGGAGAACGAACTGTGGCTTGCCACCAAGCTTCCCGAGCCGCGGCTGATGAGCCTCGATGCGGGTCAGCCGATACACCTTAGCTTCGATCGCGGCGGGCAGCTGATCATCGGCAGCCAGTTCCTGCGCCGGCTGGGCAACAGCACCAGGCTCGGAATGGAGAAGTCCCGCGTCTTCGCAGTCCGGCGCCCACAGGGCGTCGAGAACGTTCAGCGGCGTGCTCACGTGCGCGTCGACCTTGAGCGGACCGTCCGCATTCGGTCCATGGGCAGTCTCGGCGACCATGTCGGTATCGGGAAGACCGTGAACATCGGTGCCGGCGGCGTCCAATTCACGACGGAAGTGCCGCTCATGTTCGGCGACCAGCTCAAGATCGCGCTCGTACTCACTCCCCGAGACATCGTGGTTGCCGGCGGGACGGTCGTGAGGATCGAGGATCAGGCTGCGGCGCCCATCGACGGGACTCGCCCGGCCGAGCCTCCCAAGGTGCTCTCGAAAGTCGCGATGCGCTTCGACAAGATCAGTGAAGCCGACCAGGAGCGCATCAGCGTTCACATTCTTGCCGCTCACAGGAANNCGGTCGCCGCCCTCCGCCTGAGTCGGCTCGGGCTTCAACTGCAGGTACTTGCCCGTTCCGAAGCCCATCGACTCGTAGAGCGGACGCCCTGCCTCGCTCGCTCGCAGCCAGATCATGCGTGTTCCGGCCGCTCCCGCTTGCGCGATCAGTTGCTCCACCAGCAGCCGGGCCGCACCCATTCGGCGTGCCTCGGGTTTCGTGTACACGTTGAGGATGTAGGCCTCGCGGCCGCCCGGGTTCTGAATCCCCGGCGGGTGGTTGAACCACATCAACCCGGCGGAGGCCACGGGCCGGCCGCCGAACTCTGCCAGAAGGGCCGAGAAGTCACGGCCGAAATGCTCACGCAGCCAGGTCTCATTGACTCGGCTCAGCTCGCCGTACCCTGCCGGGATCTCCCCACCGGAAATGTCCACCATCATCGCGAGGCGGAATTCGAGCAGCGTGGGGATGTCGGCGGCGGAGGCCTCGCGGATCAGGAATCGGCCGGGCTCGGGCTGGGCAGTCATATCGAAATGATGCACTCTCCGGACCTGCGCCGTCCCGGCGTGCTCCACCTCGATTGCCCTCGCACGGGCCGGGACGCGCGCTGGGACCGCCCGCCCAAACTGCCTTCGGGTGCTAGCGTCGCAAGTGGAATCCGGAGGTAGATGCCCGCATGAAGTCAGATATCGATGTCGAGGCGCTGCGCCAGCGCCTCACCAAGCTGCAGTTCGAGGTCACCCAGGAAGCCGCCACGGAGCGGCCGTTCACGGGCGCCTACTGGAACTCGCACGACTCCGGGGCGTATCGGTGCGTGGTCTGCGGCGAAATCCTGTTCGACTCAGCAGGTAAGTTCGACTCGCATTGCGGTTGGCCGAGTTTCAGCGAGGTCGTCGATCAGGCGCGGGTCATCGCGCGCCCGGATGACAGCTTCGGCATGAAGCGCACCGAGGTGGTGTGCGCGAACTGCGGAGCTCATCTGGGGCACCTGTTCGACGACGGACCCAGGCCCACCGGCCTGCGCTACTGCATCAACTCGGCGTCGCTCGACTTCGAGAAGCGTCCCGCAAGCTAGCGCGACGCGCGGTCAGCGAGTACCGATGTGGATCTTGCTGACGCCTCCGGACAGGTCGATCTCGTAGCGGTCGTGCGCCTCCGCCGCGCCGGGCGTCTCGATCGACATGCCCCCGGCCCCCTGGTGGATTCTGCCGTCGATGATCGCCTTGCTGAGGCCGCCGTGCACCTGGAGACGGATGGGCACGCCGTCCGGGCGCTCGATCGAGGCCTCGCTCATACCGCCGGCGATCCGGATCGGAACCACGCCGTTTGGCCGGGGAAGGATCAGTTCGATCCTGCTGGCCCCGCCGCGTAACTCGAACGAGACAAGGCGGATCGTCCGCAGATCTGCCGTCCACTGTGAGAGCCCGCCCCGCAGTTCGATGGCCCACGGAATAGTGGAGTTCAGGACGATCTCGCCGGTGTCCTTGCGCCAGTGGGCCGACGCCTCGATCTTCTGGCCGACCACCTGGGCGCGCCAGTCGAACCAGCCGAAGCGCGGGTACGACACGGTTACGACGCCGTCACGAACCCTCATTCGCGGAACAGGGCCTTCGAATCTCGCCGTGTACAGCTCCGTGAGAGTTGCGTCGCCACGAACGGAGATCTTGGGCGCTCCGGACAGGAATACGAGACGGCCGCTGGTGACGCCGCCTACGGGCGCCGCGTAGCTGCCACCGGCGTCCGGCGCCTCGCTCGGGGCGCGCATCTTGATCGTCTCCTCGAGAATGAGTTGCGTCCCCCGGTCGAGGTAGTCCGCGATGAGCCGAAGCTCATCGTCGCTGTAGCGTTCGATGGCGCTCGTCGCGGCACGGATGAGTGAACCGTGCAGCGCGCCGAGCTTCTCGTGAACGCCGGGAGCCTCCTCGACCATCACTCGCCGCCTGTCCGATGGATCGGCCACGCGACGCACGAACCCGGCCTGCTCGAGCCGATCGACCATTCGCGTAGCCGACCCGGTCGTGAGGCCGGTCAGTTCGGCGAGCCGGCCCACGGTGACGCGTCCTTCTCTCTGAATGGAATCCAGGCACTCCACGTCCGTGACCGCGAGTCCGATGCGCTCGGCGACGGCCTGGCTGAAGAGGGCGGCCTGGCTACTCTCTCGCCGCGAGGCGCGGATGACCGCCGCCATCAATTCGCTTCTGGGAACCCCACTTGACGTCATTCGTCTGTCCTGGCTATTCTCTGCACTGCGCAGAGATAGTGTAGCGCAGCAACTTGGAGAAGGATACAGGCAGCCTCGAGGCCGTGAACGGCGAACCCGGCCGGGACTGTTTGCGGGGTCGCGCAGTCGAGCCCTTGACTCTCACATCGCCTGAGAGCCGAAGGTTCGTGACGCAGGCGGCGCCGCGTTCTCCAATTCCTCGGAAAGGAACACTGATGTACTTCACGGACACAGAGTCTGGTATCACGAGCCGACGCTTGTGCGCCCCGGCAGGCGGGATCGAAGGAGCAATCGCATGAGCGCCGAGCTCGTGATCGAGACCACCGGCCTGCGCCGGGTGTTCAAGAGCGCCGGCCACGCACGTGGTGGAGCGGCGGCCGCGCCCTCCTCCGTGGAAGCCGTGGCCGGTGTGGATCTCCGCGTGGAGGCGGGCGCGATCTTCGGCTTCCTGGGCCCGAACGGCGCGGGCAAGACTACGACTCTCCGGATCCTCGCCACACTCCTCGCACCCACGTCGGGCACGGCCCGGGTGGTGGGCTACGACGTCGCCCGCAACCCGCGCGAAGTGCGCGAACGGATCGGCTACGTCGCCCAGTCGGGCGGTTCCTACCGCGAGTCGACCGGCCGCGAGGAGTTGATCATCCAGGGGCGGCTGTTCGGGATGAAGAAGGCCGACGCGGCCCTACGCGCGGCAGAGATCCTCGCCGCACTCGACCTGACGGACGCCGCGGACCGCACCTGCGGCACGTACTCGGGCGGCATGCGGCGGCGGTTGAACATCGGCATCGGCATGGTCCACCGTCCGGCGCTCCTCTTCCTCGACGAGCCGACGACCGGCCTGGACCCTCAGGCCAGGGCACGTCTCTGGGAGGAGATCCGCAAGTTGCGCGATCTCGGCACGACGGTCTTTCTGACGACGCACTACCTCGACGAGGCGGACGCGCTGTGCGATCGCCTGGCCATCATCGACCACGGCCGCATCGTGGCCGAGGGTTCGCCGGTTGAACTCAAGCGCGAGATCTCAGGCGACGTCCTGACCATCGGTGTGAACGGGCACGGCCAGAAGGTCGTGGATCTGCTGTGCAAGCAGCCGTTCGTGCGCGAGGCGTCGGCTGAGGAGGACGGAACCGTCCGCCTGTATGTGGATCGCGGCGAAGAGGCCGTCCCGCAGGTGCTCCGGCTTCTCGACGCCGGGGGCATGGCGCCGTCCAGCATGAATCTCCACCGCCCGAGCCTGGACGACGTCTTCCTCAAGAAGACCGGCCGCTCTCTGCGCGAGACCGCTGCCTAGGCGCGGGGCCCAAGGTCCGCGCGCGACCCGCGGCCCGCGGTCACAGCCGCCGGCGCCCCTTCGAACCACATCGCGGCGCACCGCGCCGCTCCACCGGAGAAACGAAATGCGAACAGTCCGCGACACCTGGCTCATCTACTCGCGCTCTCTCACGTTGAGCCTGCGCAATCCCATCTGGGTGATCATGGGCATCATCCAGCCGGTCCTGTACCTGCTCCTCTTCGGGCCGCTGCTGAACAACATCGCCTCGATGCCGGGCTTCCCGCCCGGGGGCGCGTTCAACGTGTTCGTGCCCGGGATCCTCGTGATGACCGCGCTGTTCGGGTCGAGCTTTGTAGGCTTCGGCCTGTGCGACGAGATGCGCGAGGGCGTCGTGGAGCGAATGCGCGTGACTCCCATGAGCCGCGTGGCCATGCTGCTCGGCCGGTCGCTGCGAGACGTGACGTTGCTCGAGGCGCAGGCCGCCATCCTGATATTGCTGGCGGTGCCGTTCGGGCTTCACCTCAACGCCGGTGGAGTGGCCGTTGCGCTTGCGCTCCTCGCGCTCATAGGCCTGATGATGTCGCCGGTCTCGTACACGATGGCACTCGTGCTCAAGAGCGAGGACGCGCTCGCGCCGGCCGTGAACGGAATGGCATTGCCGCTGCTGCTGCTGTCCGGCGTGATGCTCCCGATGACGATGGCGCCCGACTGGCTGCAGACGATCGCGCACTTCAACCCGCTCTACCACGCTGTGGCCGCCATACGCTTGCTCTTCAACGCGAGCTTCGGCGACGGTGAGATCGTCGTGGGGTTGGTGGTGATGGTCGTCCTGACCGTCGTGACCATCACGTTCGGCGCCCGAACCTTCAGCCGCACGGCGGCCTAGGCGCGGTCGGGCGGCCCCACGCCGTGCCGGCGGCCCCACGCCGTGCCGGCGGCCCCACGCCGTGCCGGCGGCCCCACGCCGTGCCGGGACCGTGGCGGGACCGCGGCGGTTCGAGGCGCCCGAACCCGCCCGGATCGGCGTGGCGCCGTGTCGACGACCATGCCATGTGTTCATCCGAGGAACGCTAGGGGCGTCCGCGATCGCACAACATGACAGATGCCACCCCGGGGGACGCTATGAGGTGTATTCGGACCCACCGACGTGTGACCGGGGCTCCGGACGGGCCGATCCGGCCCCCCATGCCCTGATTCAGCTGTGCGCCGGACCCTGACTTGCGGATCCGGGGAGCGATGCCGTGTCAGGAAACGGCCGGCACGCGACGTACGGTTCTCCGGGTGAGCAAATGGCAGTAAGACCGAGCGTGCCGGTGCTGCCGGAACG
>PMBG01000116.1:0-393 GCA_003153755.1 Chloroflexota bacterium
CCGGCGCGGCGCGGGGCGGCGCGGGGCGGAAGCGGGGCGGCGCGGGGCGGCGCTTTCCAGATTCACATCAGACCGACAATCGGCAAGGAATTCGAGGGCTGTTTTGGCACTGCTCGGCACAACGGGCCCGATTAGCACCGCCCCTGAGCGTGAACGGCGCTCTGGAGGAGCCGACCGCGATGGTCGAGCAGACGGAATCTGNNCTCCGTCTGCCGCATGAGCCGGGGGGCGGGGCGGCGCGAGAGCTGGCGGGCGGGGCCGCTCCTATCGCGTTGCCGCCAGCGCTCCCACTCGCTCGATGAACCGATCGAAGAAACGTGAGATATCCGCCTCGACGGCCACGTCCACATTGGGTTCACGGCCCCATACGCGACGCCAGTCGGTGACCGTCTC
>PMBG01000116.1:400-39756 GCA_003153755.1 Chloroflexota bacterium
CCGTAGAAGCCGTCGTACCGGCTGTGGAACTCCATATAGAAGCGAAGAGCGTCGGCGAGATATCGGACAACGGGGTTCACGCGGCCGCCGGCGCCCGAACCCGCACCCGCGCCCGAACCGGCGCCCGAACCCGCACCCGCGCCCGAACCGGCGCCCGAACCGGCGCCCGAACCGGCGCCCACGGCTCCCGAACCCGCGCCCGGCACGGCGCCGTCGACCGCGCATCCCGCCCGTGCCGCCAGCGCGGCGAGGTGTTCGGGCAGCATTTTCGCCCGCTCCGTGACGTCCAGGCCCAGGGCCGTGGGCCGCGTCGGACTGCCGTCGATCCGCACTCCGCCGAACGCTTCGAACACGATCTTGGCCGCCTCGGGGTCCACGTTGACGTTCCATTCGGTCGTGGGCGCCGTGTTGCCGCTGGATCGGTAGCTGCCGCCCATGATCACAAGTCGCCGGAGCAACCCAGGAAGCTCCGGCTCGCGCAGAACGGCGAGCGCAAGGTTGGTAAGCGGCGCCAGCGTGACCAGAGTGAGCTCGCCGGGGCGGCGCCGCGCCTCCTCGACGATCAGATCCGGGCCGAATCTGGAGGAAAGGGGCATCGTCGCCGGCGGCAGCTCCGCGTATCCGATTCCCCGCGGCCCATGCGTCTCCGGCGTGGTGACAAGCGGTCGTGCCAGCGGAGACTCCCGCCCCAAGGCCACTTCCACGTCCGGACGGCCGGCCAGCTCGAGCACGGCCCGGGTGTTCTCCGCGACCTGCCGCGCGTCGACGTTTCCGGCCGTGCATGTAACCGCGACGATCTCGCAATCGGGCGAGGCCACCGCGTAGAGCAGGGCAAGGCTGTCGTCGATGCCGGTGTCGCAATCGACGATCAGCGGGATGGGGACGGCCGAACGCGGGCCCACGCTATCGCTCACCGCCGGATCGTAGCAGCCGCGGCCGCGGTTCAGGCTCGGCGCGGGACGCGCCCGCCCGCACTTACATGATCGGCGGCTGGCCCAGCTGAGTCAGGAGCTTGTTCACGGAATCGCGGCACTCAGCCCGAGGAATGATCCCCCGCACGCCCCCGGATTCCACGGACATGTCCGTCGGGATCAGGAAGAGCGCGCTGATCCGCGCCCAGAGCGTCGCGTGGATCGACGCCTCGACGCGAACGTTGGGGCCGGCCTGGCGCACCGTGCACAACTTGACACCGGTCAGGAGGCCGCTACCACGCTGGTAGTGCCGGCTTCCGTCCGGATCGACGCCCGTCAGCCCGAAATGATTGGCGGCCGCCCAGCCGTCGGCGAATTGCGAGACGTCGAATGAAACCTGGAAATCGCGGACCGTCCTGTCCCCCATCGACTGCTCCTCCCGTGCGCGGATCGCCCGGTGACGTCGGGGATTCCGCTCGGCGAGTATAGGTGGGCGAGCCGGTCCAATGGGCATGCGCCGGCGCAGACGTCAGCGGTAGTCCAGCCACGCCTTGATCGCGGCGGCGACCTCGCCAACCGGCCTGTCGGTCGCGATCGTCAGGCCGGCCTCGTCCGGAGCGAGCGGCTCGAGGTCCGCCAGCTGACTGTCGAGGATCGATGCTGCCGCGTGACGCCCGGCACGCTGGGCGATGCGCTTCTCGAGCTGCCCGCTCGGGCCTACGAGGTGAACGAAACAGACCGTCCGGCGCCCCTCGCGAAGGACGTCTCGATACGAGCGCTTCAGGGCCGAGCAGGCGAGCAGCGCGTTGCTCCCTGCCGCCTCTCGGTCCCCTATCCAGGAAGCGATCGCCCGCAGCCATGCCTCGCGCTCACCGTCGGTGAGAGGGATGCCGGCGGCCAACTTCTGCACGTTCGCCGGTGAGTGGAACGAATCGCCTTCGGCGCCGGGCCAGGCGAGGGTCCGGTGGAGCTCGGCCATCACAGTGCTCTTGCCGGATCCGGCCACTCCCATCAGGACGAGGACCGAACTCGATCCGGTGGGAATCCGGCGAACCGCGGCCGGCGGCCCGGGCTCAGGCACGGCGGTACTCGCCACCGGCACGCGTCATCAGACCCGCACCAACCATGTACCGCCGGAGCGCGGCCACGTCCTCGTGGTAGGCCGCGAGCCGCTCGTTGACCTCCGGCTCCTGGTACGGCCGGTCATCGGCGAAGCAGCGGCCGGCGAGATACCGCAACACGACGACGCGCTTCTTCTCCTGAGCTGGGATAGAGACGAGCTTCCCGCCACGCATGAACGCGCGCAGCACCTTGGCGTCATACGCGGGCATCGATTCGCCGTCGGGCCCGGGCAGCTGGTCGCCTGCCTCATCCACCTTGTCGAGTCCGGCGAGCTCCTTCGAGACCGCCTGAAGCCGGCCTACGCGCAACTCGTATTCCACATACGGATGGCATGACCTGGATGCCACGAGGCCCGCAGCCTCGAGCCGCTTGAGATGGTGGACGACGGTGCCCGACGAAAGGCCGCTCGCGGCGGCAAGCTCCTCCACGGCCATGGGGCGCGCGGACAGAAGGCCAACCAACCGGAGGCGCGAGGCATCGGCGAGGGCGCGAAGAGCTTCCAGGAGTTGAGGATCCATGACGGAAGTATATCCGTGATTTGATGTTGGTCAAATTGTGCTCGCCGTTCGGGCGGACGCTGCCGGCGGCCGGTACGCTGCCTGCGACTTGACGTGGTTCAACAGGAATCAACAGGATTCCCTGACTCCCAGGGCCTCCACATGCGCTGCCAGGAAGTCGTTGGCCCATAGGTTATGGCCGGAATTGTGGGAATCCGTTGACTTGCCGGATAAACTGCGGCAGGATGCATCACGTCAGGGCAGGCATTCAGCCGTGCTACCTGATTGAGGACCCGAATGCGTTCGAACCTAACAGATGAGCCCACCGAGTTGACGCGAGACGACGCTCACCCCTCGACAAGGCCGATACTCGCCCGACAGCGACAGGCCTTCATCCTCGAGCGCGTGCGCGAGCAGGGCGGTGTCCGCGTGGCCGATCTGACGCGCGAACTCGGCGTCTCGGACATGACCGTTCGTCGGGACCTCGAGCTCCTGCACGATCGCGGCCTCCTGGAAAAGGTCCACGGCGGCGCCGCCTCGATCGAAGGCAGCTCCAAGTTCGAGCCCGGCTTCACGATCAAGTCGTCGATGATGGAGCGAGAGAAGATCTGCATCGCCGAAGCCGCCGCCACACTCGTGGGGCCGGGGACCGCGATCGCGATCTCGGCCGGAACGACAACGTTCGCCCTTGCGCGAAGGCTGGTCGACGTGCCCGGCCTGACCGTCGTGACCAACTCGGTCCCGGTCGCGGACGTGCTCTACAAAGACGGCCGGGCGGATCAGACGGTCATTCTGAGCGGCGGAGTACGGACGCCATCGGACGCGCTCGTGGGGCCGTTCGCAGTCGAGGTCATCCGGTCCCTGCACGTCGACACTGTCTTCATGGGCGTCCACGGTATGGACCCCCGTTCCGGCCTCACAACGCCCAACATCCTCGAAGCCGAGACCGACCGCGCACTTCTCGAGGCGGGCCGTCGCCTCGTACTGCTCGCCGACCACACCAAGTGGGGTGTAATCGGCATCAGCTCTATCGGCAGGCTCGAGGAGGTCGACGTCGTCGTGAGCGACTCGGGCCTTGATTCCGCCGCGATAGACGCACTCGCCTCATCCGTCCCCCACGTGATCATCGTCGACATCCACACCGGCGAGCGGCGGATGATCGACGACGCCTCGTCGTCGGGCCACCAGGCGCCGGGCCATCCGGAATCGCGAGAGTGACCCAACATCCCGCATTCGAAGGAGAAACCGCACATGGCAGGCCTCACTCCGGCGCACCTTCTGATAGTCCTCGTCATCGCGCTGATCGTGATCGGGCCGGGAAAGCTTCCTGAGGTGGGCTCGGCAATCGGCAAGAGCCTCAAGGAGTTCAAGAAGGCGACCGGCGATGTGACCGACTCGATCACCGGCGCCGCGGCGACGCAGCCGGCCGCTCAGCCTGCGCCTGCGCCGGCGCCTCAGGCACAGACTGCGGCAGCCCCGTACCAGCCCGCGCCGTACCAGCCCGGCCAGTATCCGCCTCCCCAGTATCCGCCCGTCCAGTATCAGCAGGTCCCCTACCCGGCCCAATACCAGCCGGGCCAGCCGGCCTACCCGGCCCCGTACTACCCGCCCCAGGCAACCCAGGTCGGCGCCGTGGTAGTCGAGCCTCCGTCCACGCCCACGGCCGGCTGAGGGAGCGACTGATGCGCATCCTGGTTACCGGCGGCGCCGGATACGTCGGATCCGCGACCGTGGAGGTCCTGCTCGAGGCAGGCCACCACGTTGCCGTCCTCGACGACCTCTCCACGGGCCATCGGCCCGCCGTGGCGGACGGAGCGACTCTCGAGATCGGAAGCTACGGCGACGCCGCTCGAGTGAGGGACGTTCTGGATCGCCATGGAGTCGAGGCCGTGCTTCACTGCGCGGCGAAATCCCGAGTCTCGGAGTCCGTGGCGGATCCGGGCCTCTACTACCGCGAGAACGTGGGCGGCGGGATCGTCCTTCTCGAGACGCTGCGAGCGGCCGGCGTTCGGCGCGTGGTGTTCAGCTCCACCGCGGCCGTCTACGGCGCGCCCGATCGCACGCCCATAACCGAGGACATGGCGCCCGCTCCCATCAGTCCGTACGGCGAGACCAAACTGGCATTTGAGCGAGCGCTGCGCTGGTACGGCGGAGCGTACGGATTCCGGAGCGTGTGCCTGCGCTACTTCAACGTGGCCGGTGCAAGCGGCCGGTTCGGAGAGGCGCACGAGCCCGAGACGCACCTGATCCCGAACGTCCTCGGGGCGGCGGCCGGCGCCACCGGACTCACGCTCTTCGGCGACGATTTCCCCACCCCCGACGGCACCTGCATCCGCGACTACATCCACGTGCTGGATCTCGCGCGTGCGCACCTGCTGGCTCTCGAGGCAACCGCCCCCGGCGACGATCGGACCGCCGCGCCGCTCGTGTGCAACCTCGGCACCGGCGCAGGGTTCAGCAACCGCGAGATCATCACTGTCGCCGAGCGCGTCACGGGACGCAGAATCACCTGCACCCCCGGCCCGCGGCGAGCAGGCGATCCGGCCGTGCTCGTCGCGAGTGCGGCAAGAGCCGGCGAGCTGCTCGCGTGGCAGCCGTCGCACAGCACGCTCGATGAGATGATCGGTTCGGCCTGGGAGTGGCGGATGGCCCATCCCCACGGTTACAGTGAGGCCGGCTGACCACGGAGAACGACCGTGCCGGGCAGCCTGGAGCCCATAAGGAGATCGAGCATGGCCGGAGACAGTCAGGCGGCCCGGGTAGGGATAGTGTGCGGCAGCCGTTCGGACTTCCCGGTGATGGAGAAGGCCGTTGACATGCTCGGCAAGCTCGAGATCCCGTGCGAGCTTCATGCGATTTCGGCGCATCGCGCGCCGGACCTGCTCTTCCGTTTCGTCGGTTCGGCCGAAGCCCGGGGGATTCGGGTCTTCATTGCCGGCGCGGGCGGCGCCGCCCACCTTCCCGGCGTGGTCGCGGCCAAGACGATTCTCCCCGTCATCGGCGTGCCGATCCCCACGCAGGTGAACGGTGGACTCGACTCGCTGCTGTCGATCGTGCAGATGCCCAAGGGAGTGCCCGTGGCCACGGTCGCGATCGGCGGCGCGGAGAACGCGGCACTGCTCGCCGCCGAGATCCTGGCGCTTTCCGATCCGGCTCTGCGCGCACGCCTCCTGGCCTTCCGGGACGCCCAGACCCGGGCGATCGAGGACGACGAGTCCAACGCCGGCCTGCGCGATGCGACTCCCGCCGGCAAGTAGCGCCCGGTGGACGGTCTCCATATGACCCGGGTGGGTCTTGGGCGGGGCGGAATCCCCGACTGGCTCGAGCCGATGGTGCGCTTCTGCTCGCGCTGCGGCGCCGAACTCGAGTTCGGGCCGATCGAGGGCGAGGAGCGAGACCGCCTGGCGTGCCCCGGCTGTGGCTTCGTGTTCTACGTGAACCCGCGCCTCGTTGTCACGACGCTGCCGATCACCGAACGCGGGGAGGTCATGCTGATCCGGCGAGGCATCGCTCCCGGCTACGACCTGTGGGCTCAGCCCGGCGGCTTTCTGGAGATCGACGAGACTGTGCGCGACGCCGCGATCCGCGAAACGCTCGAGGAGACTGGGCTGCGCGTAGAGCCCGGTCGCATCGTGGGCCTCTACTCGCGCGTCCCCGCCGCGGTTGTGGTCGTGGTGTTCGAGGCACGGATTGCCGGCGGTCGGCCGACTGTCACGCGCGAGTCGCTCGAGACGCGGCCCTTCGCACCGGACGCGATCCCCTGGAGCGACATCGCGTTCGAAACCAGCGTCCGGGCCCTCCGCGATTGGGTCTCAACGGCACGCCCCGATCTCACCCTCCCGGACCCGCCCCCCACGCGCGACCTCCGCGGCTGACCCGAGCAGGTGACCCCGGCTCGGTGACCCGGCATCTGCGCGTCGGGCATGCGAAACTCCCAAGGTGCAGAACGGTTCCCTCGATCCCCAGACGATTGCCCTGCTCGTAATTCCGTTCGCGGTGCTCGAGCTTGGGCTCATGGTCTATGCCGTATACGACCTCTTCCAGGAGGATCGGCGGGTCCGCGGCGACAGCAAGGCCATGTGGGCGTTGATCATCTTCTTCGTCAACGTGATCGGCCCGCTGCTCTACATCTTCGTCGGCCGGGATGACTCGCGAGGCGCCGAGACCGAGATTCCCGGCGGGGCCGCCCCATCCGCGCCGGCCGAGTCGATCACGCGCATCCTCACGACGTGGCCCAGCCTGGACGCCGACACCGACGCGGCGGTCGTGACCACAGGCCTGACCAAAGCCTACGGCCGCGGCGTCACCGCCCTGGATCACCTCAACCTCAACGTCCCGAGCGGTAGCATCTTCGGCTTTCTGGGGCCAAACGGGGCCGGCAAGACCACGACGCTGCGCCTCCTGACCGGCCTGGCCCAGGCCACCGACGGAACGGCCACGGTGGCCGGCATCCCGATCGGACGATCGGACGGCCGGCTGGCGCGAAACATCGGGTATCTCGATCAGGACCCGCGCTTCTACGGCTGGATGCGAGGACGCGAGCTGCTGAACCTCGTGGGGCAGCTCCACGGGCTCCAGGGCGCGGAGCTCAAGCACCGCGTTGGGGAGGTGCTCGAGATCGTGGGCCTCACCGATGCCTCGCACCGCAAGGTGGGCGGATACTCCGGCGGAATGCGCCAGCGGCTGGGCATCGGTCAGGCGCTCATCAACCAGCCGCGAGTCCTGTTCCTCGACGAGCCGGTGAGCTCGCTCGACCCGGAGGGCCGCCGCGACGTGCTGGAGATCATCTCGCGGCTCCGCGGCATCGCCACCGTCTTCATGAGCACCCACATCCTCAACGACGTGGAACGTGTCTGCGACCGCGTTGCGATCCTCAATTTCGGTCACCTCGTTGTGGAGGGCCCCATCGACCAGCTGCTCGACAGCTACGCCCAGCCGATATACGAACTCGAGCCCGAGCCCCAGCAGCCGGGCTCGATCGAACGCCTTGCCGGCGCCTTGAGCGGGCAGCCCTGGGCGCGAGAGGTCAAGACCACGCCCGATTCGGTGCGCGTGTTCGTCAACGACCCCAAGGTGGCGGGCCCGGCAATACTGCCGATCGTCGTTGCCAGCGGTGTCGCGCTCGCCCGTTTCGAGCGGTCCCGCCCGAGTCTGGAGGACGTCTTCCTGCGCCTCGTGGCGGAGAGGCCGGAGATGCAGCTCACGCCCAGGACGGACGTCCCTGCCTGGGGCCTGGACGGGAGGGCCCGGCGATGATGGGCTTCCGGATCCTGTTGATGAAGGAAATGCGCGAGCAGATCCGCACGGGCCGGCTCGTGGCGGTTGCGGCGGTCTTCGTGCTGTTCGGCATCCTCGGGCCGCTGACCGATCGCTACATGAAGGAGCTGATCGATGCCATCGGCACGCAGAGCGGCGGCTTCACGGTCACCGTCCCGCCGCCGTCGCTGCAGGGAGATCTGGCTCAGATCGTCAAGAACCTCTCGCAGTTCGGCGTGATCTGCGGGCTGCTCCTGGCGATGGGCTCCGTCTCCTGGGAGAAGGACCGCGGCACGGCCGGAATGATCATCACCAAGCCCGCGTCGCGGGCCGCGTTCCTCGCCGCCAAGCTGGTGGCGATCTCGCTGAACCTCGCGCTCGCCGTGACCCTAGGGTGCGGCCTGGGCTACATCTACACCCTTCTCCTGTACCCGGCGGTGTTCCCGCTGGGTGGCTACGTGGCCATGTGCGCGATCCTGTGGTGGTCCACGGTGATCTTCGTTGCCATCACGCTGCTGGGCAGCACGCTCTGGCGGTCGGCGATTGCGGCCGCGGGCCTGGGCCTGATGGCGATGCTGTTGATGGGCCTGCTGGTCCCGATCCCGGTAGTGGGCTCCTGGTCGCCGCTCGCGTTGCTGACGCCGGCGGAGCACCTCGCGCTCGGCGAGGACGCCGGCAACTTCGCCGGCCCGCTGCTCTTCAACATCGCGCTAGTGCCGGCTCTGCTCGGCGCGGCCTGGCTGGCGTTCCGGCGTCAGGAGTTGTAGCGCTCAGGGAGTGACACGGGCCGCGGGGAGTGGCGCCGGCCGCACACCCCGGCGCTGCCTCAGGGCCGGCGCCGGCGCCCGCTTCGCAAGCCAATCCCGCCGAACATCCGCACGGTTCTTGCCGGATTCACACGAAATCGACAATCAGCCGGTTCTTGCCTCCCGCCGCGGGTTGCCGCGACCAGCGCCGGGCCAGTTTCACGCTCAGCCGAGTGCCGAATTGGACCTCGCGGGACGGAAGGAGCCTGCTGCGCGCCCGGAATCCTTGCCGATTGTCGATCTGGTGTGAATCCGGAAACTTCTGCGGGCCGCCATCGGCTCCACGCTCCGCGCGGCCCGGCTCTAGCCGGCCGGGGCGATCCACACCCGCCACTCGCCGGTGATCGTGGTCGGGGCAACGATCAGCTTCTCCGCGGGTTCGGTCGTGCCCGGGAAGCTCACGACCACCATGTACGAGCGGCTCAGGTCCGCGAAGACCCTCACGTCGGCCCAGACGCCCGACTCGGGCCCAACGCCGTCCCAGCGCGCCGCCGCGCCGAGCTGCACGTTGGCGCCGACCCGCTTCGCGAGCGCTGCCTCGGTCGACTCGAAGGCCGGCTCGCCGCCGAACTGCCGTTGCGAGTACGACGAGAGCCGGTTCCAGGCGTTCGCCGGATCCTTGAATACGAGGGCCGAGTACTCGTCGGCGATCCGCTTCGCGGTGGCAGAGTCCAGCGCCAGGTCGGGCCGGACGTGGGTTCGGGCATCGCCGAAGTCGGCCGCCTCCCAGGTTCGTCCGCCGTCGGAGGTGAGCAGGAGCGCGTCGGTTCCGGGCCCGATGAATACCGTGCCCGCCCCGTGAGTCGCGTCCGAGAAGTCGAGCCACAGCCAGGCCGTGCTGGGCGGCATTCCGGTATCCGCCGTTGCCTTCCAGGTGGTTCCGAAGTCCGAACTGACGGCGAGGCTGTGGTCGGCGTCCGGCCGCACGACAGCCCAGATTCGGCCGACGACGGCGCGGGTTACGCCGCCCACGGCCGGATTGGCGGTGGCCGTCTTGAGCAGGGTCCAGGAACGGCCCCCGTCGGTTGTCCGGTAGAACCACGTCGCCGGCGAGGCGCCTCCGCCCGCGCCGCCGACGTTCACGGCGAACGCTCCGCCGGAAGCGTCCCAGAAGACCGGCCCGGCGGCGGTCGAGTAGCCGGAGCTCGCCCGCTTCAGCGGGGCAGCCTCGGGGAGGGTCACCTGCGACCATGTCCCGCCCGCGTCGCGACTCACCGAGAGGAAGACGCCCTGCGTTTGCGACGCAGTGAAATCGGGCGCCGACCACAGCGTCTGCGCGTCGCTCGCCGCAAAGTACGAGCCCAATCCGGAGGTCGTGCCGGCCGGAGACCAGCTGGCCCCGCCATCGCCGGTTCGATAGACCGCGTCGGTGGAACCGCCAGCGGCACTCGCCGTCCCCGCGCCCAGGCAGAGCAAGAAACCCCGGTTGGCGTCGACGAACGCGAGATCCGCGGTCAGGCAGGCCACATCGGGGATCGACGCCTCCTGCCACAGGTATCCGCCGTCGGTTGTGCGACTGACCACCAGCCCGGCCACGTGCAGACGCGACACCACAGCGGAGTCGTTGCCGGCCGTTTGAACGGTCCACGCATGCACGGCATCGAGTACGTAGATCGCTTCGAAGGGCGAGGGCACATGCCCGGCGTGCCATGTGGCGCCCATGTCGACGGAGGTCATGAGGTACGAACCCTGCGCGGCCCAGAGACCGCCGGTGCGCATCGAGCCCGCCGAGTCCACCTGAGCCGTGAGCGCGGCAGGAACGTTGAACGTGGGTCCGGCCGTTGGAGTAGCCGACGCGGGACCGATCGCGGACAGGGCGCGCGGGCCCACGAAGACCGCCAGGGCGACGAGTGCGGCAAGGGCCGTGACGGCGAGCCCGAGCAGTGACGGATTCGGTCGTCGTGTCACGCCGCGCTCCGGCGGCCGGTCCGCCGATAGACGGATACAGCCGGGCCCGCGCCGGTTTCTAGATCAGCACCCAAGTGTCACCACCATCATCTGTTCCTCAACAGATGGTAGTGGCCCCGCTCGTAAAGTGGCCGCCGGCGCGAAAGCGCGACGACGGCCACCCATGAAGAGCCGGAACGCGGCAGTACCGCGGCTACGCGACCTCGGCCGCCGGGGCGGCGAGCTGGAACGTGACCGGCGTGGGGGAAGAGATGAGATCCAGCACGGGGCAGTGGGCGTCCACGTGTTCGCGCAGACGTTGCAGCTCCGAGGCCGGCGCGGAGCTGTCGAGTCGCACCGTCCCGCGGATCGCGCTGAAGCCCGGCCTTACGGCCGGATCGACGCCGAAGAACCCACGAAGGTCGACGTCACCCTCCACCGTGACCGCCACACCGTCGAGCGGGATGCCCAGCGCATCGGCGTGCAGCCGGTACGTAATCTCCTGGCACGTGGCGAGCGCGAGCAGCGCGTACTCCACCGGGTTGGGCGCGGAGTCGCCACCGCCGAGTGTCGGCGGCTCGTCCACGGGTACAGCGTCAAAGTTGCGGATGCGAACGTCGCTCCGAACACCTTCGATCTGACGGCTTTGCGCGCGGAAAGTGAAAACCGCCTTGTCCGGCGCGTCGCGAAGGGCGGTCGCGGTCGCGTCGAACAGCGGGGCATACGAAGACTTGCTCATGAGGATCCTCCGGAGTCGTTGACGGGATAGGCTCGACGGGGGTCTGGGGGGAGACCATGAGGTCGGCGGACACCTGTCGTTGGGTCCGGAGACTCACCAGCCGCAGCGCTGATGGCTTTGGCGCGGGACCCTCCCTGGTCCCGATTTGCGATCGTCAGGTCAGATCGCGCGCGACCAGGGAACCCCATCTCCGGGCGGCAGGGCCGCCGGGAGACACATCATGGTCGCTCCAGTCGTATTCACCGACGGACCCTAACAGGCCAACGGCCGCCGCCTGGGACCGTCTCGCAGAGTGAGGCGGCCGGCTACCCGACCTTCTGGCCCCGAACCAGGCGCGCCGGCTCCAGTGCCGTGCGCTTGCCGCGATTCGCGATCGCCTTTGCCAGCGCCATGTCGTGGGCGCGGTCCTCGAACTCGTCGTCGAGAGGCGCCAGCGCCACCAGGGACGGTGCGAGCTGCTCGGCGCGGCCTACCGCGATGCGGATCAACTGATCGGTGAGCCACGGGTTCTTGGGCAGAACCGGGCCGTGCAGGTATGTGGCGAAGACGTTGCCGGAGCGCGCGCCCTCCAGCCCGTCGCGGCCGTTGTTTCCGGCGCCGGCCAGCACCCGTCCGAAGGCCTCGCAGCCCGGCCCGAGCTCAGTGAGCCCGGAGTGGTTCTCGAAGCCCACCACCGTGCCGGTCACGCCGTCGATGGTCACCTGGCAGGCCGCGTGCTGCATGAATCGCTGCGGTCCGCCGCGCGTCTCCAGGTCGAGGATCCCGGCGCCGATCATCTCCTCGCCCGCGTTGGAGATGTAGCGGTGGCCCAGGAGCTGCAACCCCGCGCACACGGCGAAGACCACCACGCCGTCATCCACGGCGTCGCGCAGAGACGGCGTCTTGTGAGCAAAATCGGCGGCGGCAACGGCCATCTCCACGTCCTGCCCGCCGTGGAACAGCACGATGTCGAACTTGCCGAAGTCGGGCGTCTCGCCCTTCTCCACGGCCACGACCTCCACCGGGATGCCGCGCCACTGCGCCCTGCGCTGGATCGCGATGAGGTTTCCGCCGTCCCCGGCAACGTTCAGGAGCGACGGGTACAGATGGGCGATCCGAAGCGGCGTGTGGTCCCGAGAGTGCGTGGACTGAGCCGAATGAAGGATGGATGATGCTGGGATCAGCGGCGTCGGCGGCGGAGCGGGCACGGGCCTCGCGGCGGGGGCGGCGGGGGCGGCCGACGTTGCCGGCGTTGCCGACGTTGCCGGCGCGGCGGGGGCGGCCGGTACGGCCGACTTCACCACTGTGGCCGCCTTGGGCAGCTTCAGGCGGGGAGCCTTTGCCGGCTTCGCGGGCACTAGGATCGGGAACGGGTCGGTGGGATCGGTGAGATAGTCCGTAGCCAGCGGACGCAGGGACTCGACGGGCTGCTCCGTCTTGCCGGGAGCGTCGCCACTTGCGGGCGCCGGAGGCTGTGGGGCCCCGGTGGCGGACCTTGTGGCCGCGGACTGCTTGGGGGTCTTCTCGCTCATACGGCCCAGTATCTCCCCGTCCAGCCGCGACGCCTCATCTCGTTCCGCAGCTCGATCAGCGGCGTGTAGCCGCTCAGGACAACGAGTCGCTGCCCGGGTGGCAGCAGCGCCAGCGCCTCGGTGAGAGCCGCCGGCCTGTCAACGATGATTCGGAGCTTCCCGGCCGACACGCCGGCGTAGTGGAGGCGGTTCGCAAGCTCGTCGGCGCGGGTACCGGAGACGACCACGCGTTCGATCTTGGGCGCCATCGATTCGAAGTCCACGTCCCAGAGCCAGCCGAAGTCCTCGCCATCAACCAGCGTATTGGAGGCGGCGATCAGAAGCTGCTTGGGCTCGTCCTCGGTCGCGAGCGCCCGAAGGGTCGTGTTGTAGCTCGTGGGGTTCTTGGCGAACGCCAGGATGACGGTCTTGCCGGCGGCGTCGATCTTCTCGAGCCGGCCGAACGCCGGGCCCACGGTGGAGAGCGACTCCGCAGCATGTTCGAGCGGCACGCCGAGCCCAACGAGGATCGCAACCGCCGCGGCCGCGTCGTAGGCGATATGCACGCCCGACTGCGGGATGTCGAGGATCAGCTTGCCCTGCGGCGTCTGCATCTCGCAGCGGGTTCGATCGATGCCAACCACCTGGAGCGCGGTGACGGCGACGTCGAGCTTGGGGCGGGCGAAATGGCACGACGGGCAGGTGTAGTCGCCCATGTGGGATAGATAGACGTATCGATAGTTCAGGTCCGACTGGCAGCGCGGGCATCGGATGGTGTCGGCGGCGCGGCTGATCTGATCGGTGGACTTCTTGAGCGCCAGACCAAAGGTCACGCGGCGGCCTTCACGCTTCTCGGCCAGCGTTGCGACCATGGGATCGTCGGCGTTGACGATGAGCGCGCAGTCGGGCGGAAGCTTGGACGCCACGGATTCGATCGCGTCGGCAACGGCATAAATCTCGCCGAACCGGTCCAGCTGGTCGCGGAAGAGGTCCGTGACGAGGAGCGCCCGCGGCAGCGTCTCGGGCGCCACGCGGGGAAGCGCGCCCTCATCTACTTCGGCCACGAACACGGCGTCCGGCAGCCTGCCGAGCAGGTTGGAATGGCTGACGGCGAGGCTCGTCACTCCCTGGATCAGGTTTGCGCCGGCCGAGTTGTGGCAGACCTTGATCCCTTCGCCCCGGAGCAGGGCGGCCGTGAACCGGGCTGTCGTCGTCTTGCCGTTGCTGCCGGTAATGGCCACGACAGGGACGCCCGCGACCCGAATCAGCTTGTCCAGGATGCGCGGGTCCACCTTGCGGGAGACCATGCCGGTGATAGCCGTACCACCGCCTCGACCGACGAGGCGGGTGGCTATGGCGGCGCTCTTGCCGGCGGCAATCGCCAGCATGGCACGCAGTGAGAACGAAGACCCGGCGGGGACGGGCCGCCGGTCTATGAGGCTGCTCATTCGAGGGGAGTGTAACGGGTTGGGCCGGTTCGCCGCCCGACCGCGCGGACGGCCGCCCCAGGCCCAGACGCGACGCGACCCCGGCCGCTGGAGAAGGCGTCGGCCGGGGTCGTATCTGAAATGCGTGATAGGCCGCCGCGCCGGTGGCCGCGACTGGAGGTTCTGCAATGTACATACGCACGAGGGCTCCGCTCCAGATCACTCCGCGCTCGGGGAATCGCGAATGTGCCGGGCGGGGGGACAAAGCGAAGCCCCTCGGTGGTCGAGGGGCTTCGAGTGACGGCTAGAGGGAGAAAACTACTGCCAAACCACTTGGACGAATCCGGACTGCCGGACGCCAGACCCGGCGTTGCAGTTCGCCACCACCCGGTAAGTGCCTGCCGGGGCCGTCGCACCCCAATCGAGCGGCGGGGTCCATCCATCGTCCCCGATGATCATTCCAAGATTGCCAGGCCCATACGTAGCGCTGTTCACCGGCGTGCGTACTGTCGGCGTCGGCTGTGGAGTTGCGCCTACGACGTACGCCCTGGTGAGTGTGCACGTGGCGCCCGGTATCCACTGGATGTAGAACCGCGCAGGGGTGCCGACAGGCACGGTAGCGGCACCCACAGCCAGCGCCGGGTTGGCCGGAACAGCGGTCGGCACGGGGGTTGGTGTGGGCGTCGGCGTCGGGGTGGGCGTCGGCGTGGGCGTCGGTGCTGGCGTTGGAGCCGGTGTTGGAGCCGGTGTTGCGCCCGGCGGCGACGTGGGCGTTGGACCGGCTGGCGTCGGCGTGGCGCCGGGCGGCGGAGTCTGAGTCGGGATCGGCGTGGCGCCAGGCGGCAGGGTCGGAGTCGGGGTCGTCGACGCTTTGGGGCCCGGCGATTTCGTTGGCTTACGAGTCGCGCCCGGAGCGAGCGACTCGTCTCCGACGTCGATGCCGGACGGATCGGGCGTAACGTTGTCCGTACCACTCGGCCCGACCACGGGATCGTTCCCGTTGTTCGACTTGTCGGCGTTGGCCACCATGGACGGATCCGTCGTGATCGGAACGTTCGGCTGGCGACCTTGCGTCGGCGCGAGTATCGGCACGAGGGCGAACGCAAGCACGAACAGTGCGGCGATACCGCCCAGGGCGACCAGGACCTTGGGTCGACGCCCGCGTCCCTTGGGCTTACCGTTGCGATCGAAGTCGGGCGAGGGGGGCGGTCCTCCGGCGGGGCTGTGGGTCACGGTGTGGCCCAGGGCCGATCCCGCGTCCATCAGCGCGGCGCCGGTGCCGCCGATGAACCCGGAGAGGCCGGTGCGACGGTTCAGTTCCGTCTGGCGGACGATGCCTTCGTTGGAGAAGAGAGGCGGCGGCTTTACCGGAGAGGTCTCGGGTTCGTCCGGCGTGAACTGGCGGCCCTGAGGCGCGGGAGCCCCGGTGGCACCCGTCGTCATCCCGGGGAGTTGCTCCCGGCGCGTGATGCCTGGGATCGTGGGGATGCCGGGAACGGGCGTCAGGACCGACTGCGCGGGCTCCGGCGGCGTGAGCGGTCGGCCGGCCGCGGCCGCGATGACCTCGGCCGCCTTCGCGGCGCCGGCCGTGTATCCGACCGGAGTCACAGGGGAGTCGGAGGAAACGGCCTGGAGCGTCTCGCGGCGGATGATGCCGGGGACGTTCGGGACGGAACCGGCAGCAGGAACGGGCCCGGATCGGAGCGGGGGCGGCGCGGACGAGGCCACGGGCGCCGTCCACTGTGAACTGCCCAGCTGCCCGCTTTCGAGCGTCTCGCGACGGATGATGCCGGGGACGTTCGGGACGCCGGGCGCAACCGGCGCAGGCCCCGGAGTGGGCGGAGTGGCGGCAGCGGCGGCATTGGCGGCGGCAGCCGAACCCGGCCGAGAATAGCGTGCCGTATCGGCGTCCGGCGCCGGTGCGCTCGTCTTGCGCGCCTCCACGGCGGCCTGGAAGCTGTCCGGTGGGGTCTTGGGTAGCAGCGGCGGCACGGGAGCGGCGGGAGCGGGCGAGGCGGCGGCGGCAGCGGCAGCTGGCGCGACGGCACCCGCAGGTGAGGCGGCAGCTCGCCTGGCGGGAGCGGGAGAGGCTGGCTTTGCCGGGGCAGAGGACCCGACCGGGACCTCGGGCGTGGCGGGGGCGGTGGCAGCGGCGGCGGGAGCAGCGGCAGCGGCAGCGCCCTCGAGCCGTGCCTTGTCGGCACGGGTGGCCTTGGTTGCGGCGGTGGCGGCGATCGCGGCGTTGACGGCGGCCACGGCCGCAGCAGCGGCGGCGTTGACGGCGACGGCAACGGCATCCTTCTCGATTGCGGCCTCACCGGACACCGACTTGGAACCGGCAGCGTGATCGTCCGCCGTGGCAGAGCGCGTCTGCTCGGGGGTCAGGGTCTCGGCCTTTGCGGCATCGGCCGAACCGGCGGCCGGTCCGGTCCCGGTGATCGCGGCGGCGGCAGCAGCGGCGGCAGCGACACGGCTCGAGGCGACTTCGCCCAGGGCGCCCGATCCCGCGGCCATGCCCGTCCTCTTGGTCTTGGGCGCACCTGCGGTCGAGGGTTGACTACCGGCCCCATCCTCCGGCGTCGCCGTATCCGGCTCGGCGGAGCGGTCGGGAAGCCGCTTCCGGGGAGTCTCTCCACCTGCCATGTAGTAGACCTCTGCTGCTTGCTGCGCGGACAAGTCTCTTCGGCAGGTGGCCAACCGCAATGGGACGATGGTAATGAAGCATTCTTAAGACACCTTGGGGTTGGGTGTCTTTAGGTGCGGTCAGGTGGCTTTCGGGGCGGTTCCGCGGGTACTGTGTGGTCGCCTAAATGCACCACACCGCACTCCACTTCCGGGGGGGTACGACCGATAACCGTTGGTACGCCGCGCCGCCCCGGGGCGGGATCAGGGCTGGATGATTTGGGCCCAGGGCGAGTCGATCCCGGCGCTGGTGCCGCCGCAGATCAGGACTGATCCGTTGTCGAGGAGCGTGGCCGTGGCGCCCACCGCGGAGTGAACGAGGTTGGTCTCCACCGTCGTCGATCCGGATGGGTCATAGACCTCCACGGTGTCGACTGACAACGAGGCGTTATCCCGGCCGCCCGCGATCACTATCCGGCCGTCTCTGAGGCCCACGATCGCCGCGTCAACCCTCGGCTGACTGAGTGGCTGGGCCGGCACGAAGGCCCCGGTGTCCGGATTCCATATGTCGACGGTGGCGGACGCGACGGACGCGGGGGACGCGGCGGAGGACTTTCCCGTGACCAGAACCTTGCCGCCGTCCATCAGCACCGCTGTCAGCCCGCTGCGAGCCTCGGACATGTTGCCCGTGACCACGTAAGTGCCCTGGTGGCGGGAGGACCGATCGGCCGACGAGTCGGGCGAGAAGATCTCGGCCGAAGCCAGGTCCGCCTGGTCCCTCCCCCCGACGATGAGGACGGATCCACCCGGGAGCAGGACGGCAGCGTGCCCGTACCGCGGGGAGATCATCGAATCGATCTCGACGAATGTATTGGTGTCCGGGTCGAAGATCTCGGCTGAACTCACCGCGCCCGTGCCGTCGAAACCGCCGGTGATGAGCACCCGCCCATCGGTCAGGAGCGTGGCCGCCTGATACGCGCGGGCCACGTGCATGGAGCCGGTCACGGTGCTGGCCTTCGTCGCGGGATCCCAGATCTCGGCCGAACGAAGCGAGTTGAGGCCGCTGTCCTGGCCGCCGACGAGCAGCACCCGCCCGTCCTGCAGCAACGTGGCGGTGAAGTTTGCGCGGCTTACGGACATAGGCGCGAGGGACTGGAACTCATCGGCGGACGTCGCGAGCATCTCCAGGCTGGAGTTGGGAACGTCCGCGTTCAAGCCGCCCGCGACCAGCACGTTGCCGTCCCGCAGCAGCGTGGCCGTGTGGCCCGCGCGGCCCGAATGCATAGCCGGGGTGTTGGGATAGTCCGGCTGCGCACTCGTGTCTACCGCAACGGGGGTGTCGTACGGATAGAGGTACATCGGGTCGGTGGTATCGGCCGGGAAGTTCGTGTTGTTCTGCTGGCCACTCGACAGCCACGACACACCGATGAACAGCGCGATCACGATGAAGATGCCCACACCGATGAGATTCGCGCCCCCGTCGTACCTTGCGGGCGGGGCGTAGGGCCGGCGTCCGGTCTGGTATGGCGTGCTCCACGACCTGCTGTCTGTGTCCCACGTCCGGCTCGTGGGCTCCTGCGGACCGTTTGGCGCGGGCCGGGCCGGCCGGGCCGGGTTGGCGGGCTGTGCGGGCGGGGTGGATCTCTGGGGACCGCGGGCGCTCTGATCGCGCCGCGAGCTCGTGGCGTGCTGTTTGTGCGACGGTTGCTGGCCGTCGGGGGCTCGCGATGGGGAGTCGATCGTGGCCGGACCCGCCGAGTCGTGCGGGTTGGAGTCGTGGCGCTCCGGCATCACGGTCTGCGACGTCTGGCGCGGCGAGTAGGCCGGCAGCGTCTCGCGCGAGGACGGCAGCGGCGCCGAGACCGGCGCCGACGTGTCCGCGATCGACGTGGATCCCGGGAGCTGCACCTGCGGCGGTAGCCGGGACGACTCGAAATACCGCAGCACTGACTGGCCTTCGGTCCGGCCGGCGGCCGCATCGGGTTCCGGCGCGTAGATAGGAGTGGCATCCGCCTGCGCCGACGGCGCCGCCAGATGCGTAGCCGGTGCCAGTGGCGTGGAAGGTGCGAGCGCCGCGGGCGACGCGGCATCCGCGGGAGTGAGGGGCTCGGCCTGGGCCATCGGCGCTGCCTGGGCCATGGGCGCGGCCTGGGCCATGGGCGCGGCCTGGGCCATGGGCGCGGCCGCCGGGATCGCCGAGGCCGTGCCGTCGGGCTGGCTCCCCGCGACCAGGCTCCTACCGCAGGAATGGCAGCTGGTCTGGCTTCGGAAGATCAGCCGGACGCCGCAATAGGGGCACGAGGGGCCCTGCGAGCCCGCGTCCAGCGTCACCTGCTACCTCCCTCTCACGGCCGAATGGCCATCACGGCCGATTGTATGCCCGGCCTGAGCTGCCGGGCGAGGTCCGCTCGGCCCCTCCGGTCACCGGTGTCTGCCTGTGAGACCGCCGAAACGCGGCCCGGGTTCGATCGATCGCGGCGCCGGCGCCGCTCGTTCCTGGAACTCCACAACCCCGATTCGCCCGTGCCTCGGTAATTCCTCGATGCTCGGACCCGGAAGTCGCGGTTGTCCGGCACCACCGGACAGCTTTGTCGCCTTGAGAGGCTTGGGCTCTGCGGGTTTGCGCCTGGAATGCGTCCGACGACAACAATGGAGTCTTCGGGGCCATCGAGGAGCGTTATCGGAGCCAAGGTGCCGGCCCGATCGCCAGGTTCGAGCTCCAGCGGCTCGCAGCTTGCGTCCGCTGTCGATTCTGTCCGGCCCAGCCGGACGTTTGCCGGATCGCGACACGTACCGGCGGCGCGATCCTTAGCTCAGGTCCACGTACACGTTCTTGNNGACTCGAAGGCGTGCATGCCGTTCTCTCGGCCGGTCCCGGACATCTTGTAGCCGCCGAACGGCGCCTCCGCGTGGACGCTGGAGTTGCAGTTGACGGAGATCACGCCGGATTGGACGCCGCGGGCGGTGCGGATCGCCTTCGCGATGTCGCGCGTCCAGACCGAGCCCGACAGGCCGTAGGGAGTCGCGTTCGCGAGCCGGATCGCCTCTTCCTCCGTGTCGAACGGAATCACCGCCACTACGGGACCGAAGATCTCCTCCTGGGCGATCCGCATTTCCGAGTGAACGTCCGTGAAGATCGTCGGCTGGATGTACGCGCCTTCGCAGAGCGCGGCGTCGCTCGGGATCGCGCCGCCGGTGGCGATCGTGGCGCCTTCGTCGCGGCCGATCTTGATGTAGTCGAGCACGGTCCGGCGCTGCTTGAAGCTCACCATCGTCCCGACCTCGGTCGCCGGGTCGGTCGGGTCGCCAACCTTGACCTTCTCCGTGGCCGCGACGAGCAACTCCACCACGCGGTCGTGGACCGAGCGCTCCACCAGGATCCGGCTTCGCGCGCAGCAGTCCTGGCCGCAATTGTCGAACACGGAGTACGGCGCCTCGGCGGCGAAACGCTCGAGATCGGCGTCGGCGAAGGCGATGTTGGGGCTCTTGCCGCCGAGCTCCAGGCTGACCTTCTTTATGTTGACCGCGGCCAGCCGCATGATCTCCTGCCCCGTGGCGGTCTCGCCCGTGAACGCCACCTTGCCGATTCCGGTGTGAGCGGCGATCGCGGCGCCGGCCGTGTCACCCGGGCCGGTAACCACGTTCAGCACGCCGGCCGGTATACCCGCCTCGAGCGCCAGCTCGGCGAAGCGAAGCGCGCTCAACGGCGTGTAGCTCGCGGGCTTCAGGATCGCGGTGTTCCCGGCTGCAAGGGCCGGCCCAACCTTCCAGCTGGCCAGCATCAGCGGGAAGTTCCACGGAACGATCAGCCCCACGACACCGATGGGCTCGCGCAGGGTGAAGTCGAAGCCGGGCTTGGAGACGGGGATCGTCTCGCCCATCAGCTTGTTCGCGGCGCCGCCGTAGTACTCGATCACGTTGGCGACCGCGCCGATCTCCCACCGCGCCGAAGAGATCGGCTTTCCCATGTTCCGCGACTCGAGCTGGGCAAGCTCCTCGAGGTGCTCGCGGATCACCATCGCGAAGCGGCACATCGTCTGCCCGCGACGTGTCTGGCTCCACGTATGCCACTCGCCGTCGAAGGCGGCCTGGGCGGCGGTGACAGCCCGGTCCACGTCCTGAGGCCCGCCCTTGGGCACGCGCGCGATCACGAGACCGTCGAGCGGGCTCACGACATCGAAAGTGGCACCGTCGGCGGCGAGCACCTGCTTGCCACCGATGATCATCCTGGGCGTGGCGGGGTCGGCCGGAGTCGCAGCGGACTTACCCGCCGGCTTGGGGGTCATCGAGGCACCTCGCGAAGACTTACGGCTTCGGGTCCGGCGGGACCTGCTCCTGCCAGAGCTTCACGCGCCGCTCCAGCTCGGGGTCTTCCCACATGTCGGCGAGTTCGGACAGGTCCGTTTCGCCGGCCGGGCCGGTGGCGTCGAGGAGCCCGGCCTTCTCGGCGGCGAGCGCCTCGTCCGACGGGCGTCCCACGAGGATCGCCTCGTCGCCGCTGGGATTCATCACGACCGAGCCCGCGTTCTCGATCTGAGCCTCCAGCTCCATCTTCCTCATCTCGAGACGAACCGCATCGCTGGGGGGAGCGACGGCAGCGGCCTCTCGCGGATCCGGCTGGTTGCCGGCCCGGATCAGAGCCAGGGGATCGATCACGTCCGGAACCATGCCCTCATCGGGCACACCGAGCGTTGCGTTCGGGTCCACCGAAGTGACGCCCGGGATATCCGTGATGGTCGCGCCTTCTACCAGGGCATGGCACTTGGGGCAGGCCGCCGAAGTCGACGGGATCGGGGTTGAACACCAGGGGCAGATGCGGAATGTCGTCTGGTCCATGCGGCGCACCGTATTCTGCGCGACCCAAGTCGACTATCCGACATTTGGGCCATGGACCAACCATGACCCCGGACCGGCCGCGGTTCTGCCAACGATAGGCGAGGGACGCAATAGCTGCGCGGTCCTTTTGCGCGATCCGGGGGTGCGGCACGAAAGAGGTAGCCCTCGCGACGTACGCGGCGGTGGCGTTTTCCACCCCTTCTGGTGGGTACAGGTGGACAGGCGGAATCTCGGGTCCGCACCCCTACCGTTCTTATGGGTTCCTGCGTCTCGACCCACCGAGTCTGTGCGTGCTCCGGTAGGGCACGAATTCCGCCGAGAGGTTCATGGCCATGACCGCGCGTTGGGCGTCGCGTCGACTGATCACCGGCATTCTTGCCATCCTGCTGTCGCCCGTGATCGCGGCCGTCTTCAGCCTGTCCGGCGTACAGGGGGCGGCCCCCACGCCGGTCGTGTCGCTGAGCGCGCCCGCCACCCCGCTGATCGGCCAGGCAGTGTCCTTCGACGTCGCGTTCAACAACTCCTCGGCAACGCTCACCGGCTACGGCCCGTACATCGACGTGCGCCTGCCGCTCGGCGCCGACGGCAACGACGGCCTGTCATTCACGTCCGCGACGTACCTGGGCGCCGCGCTGACGAACGTCCAGCTCACGGCCGACGCCGGCGGGTGTGTTCTGCACCCGTATGCGCTCCAGGTCTCGGGTGCACCCGTCCAGATCTGCGGGCTCGCCGTGGGTCAGGCGTATGTGGTCCTGCGGCTGCCGTTCGGGTCGTTCACGCCCGGCCAGCCCGCCGCGGTCGCCCACGTCACGACCCAGCTGAGCAACCTCGCGGACGCGGGCACGGCCCTGAGAATCACCGCCAACGGCGGATTCCAGTTCGGCGCCGACCCGCTCAACGACCCGGCCACCGACCCGAGCATCCTGGGCGCCACGACGTATGCGGACGTCTCGCCGTCGATCATGACGGTCACCAAGACGTACAACGGACCCGAGAACGAGACGGCCACCGGTCCGAACTACCCGCGCTCCTACACGCTTTCGGTCACGATCGCGCCCGGCCAGACGGTGCGCAACCTGGTCATCTCGGACACACTCCCCAACTCGATCCAGTACGTCTCGACCAATACTCCCACCACGCCGGGTTCGGCGGCCGGAGCGACTCCGTCGACGAGTACGCCGGGCGGCACCCTCTCGCGCAACTTCGGCAGCGTGACGGGCTCGGGCGGCGTGGACGCGACCATGACATTCAACTTCTACGTGCCAAGGCTGAACTCCCTGAGCGCCGCGATTGTCAACGCGGCCACCGGAGTCGCGGGCACGTCCATCGACAGCGCCTCGGCCGCCGGCAACTGGACTCCAATCGACGGCCGCGACACTCCCGGACCGGTTTCCGCCGGGCCGGCCACGCACACCCTCAACGACAAGTCCATCGCGGTGCAGAAGTCGGTCTCGCTCGTGACCGACACGGGCCCCGCCGGAGTGAGCCCCGGCGACACGCTCCAGTGGACGATATCGACGCAGGTCTCGGACTTCTTCGTGCTTAGCAACGTCGTGGTGGACGACCTTCTCGGCGACGGCACCCTCGTGGACGGCACGTTCACGCCCACGCTCCAGGTCAACGGGAACACCTTCACCAGCGCCACGGCCGCCTTCAACGCGGCCAACTACACCGTGTCGGCGATCAACGGCGCGGACCAGACGCCGATCTCGTTCAGGCTGTCGGCCGAGCTGGTCACGCGCGGCCAGAACGGCCGGCTGATCGGCGGCTGCGTCCGGACCACCGGCAGCCCCACGCCCGACTGCTCCGCGTACAACGACGGCGCCACGACCGCCACGATCGTCTTCCGTTCGATCGTGCAGCAGGCGTACCACAACGTGGCCCACGGCCAGGTGGTCGAAGGCGACACGCTGATCAATCAGGCTGCCTCCACCGGCACCGTATTGAATACCGGCACCTTCGCAACGACCGGCAACACGATCGGCGACGGAAGCGCCGGCGTTGCCACGGCTGGCGCGAGCGCTTCGATATCCATCGATCGCGGGTCCCTGACCAAGAGCATCTACGCGATAAACGGCAGTACGTCGTTCGCGACGCCGGTCCACGTCTCACCCGGTAACGCCGTGACGTACAGGCTCCAGCAGGCCTTCCCCACGAGCCGCACCGACGACTTCAGGATGACCGACTTCCTGCCGCTGCCGGTCTTCTACGCAGCGGGGGTCACCACGTTCGACGCCGTGGGCGGCACGGCGGCGCCGGTGGCCGGGCATGCCAAGTACGGTCCCGCCGACGACTTCCACGTCAAGCCCGGTGCGCCGACACCCACGGTCTCCAGCGACGCCACGGCCAACAGCATCCAGTTCCTGTACGGCAACTACGCCCTGTATCCGCCTGCCGTGAGCACGGCCGACATCCTGTTCACGGTCACCGTCTCGACAGATCCGTTCGCCGACGGGCTGCTCCTCACGAACCAGGCCCGCAGCCAGACGAAGAACGCGGTAGGCACGATCCAGACCGCGGACGCCATCATCCAGATCACGCTCGATCAACCGGTCGTGGCAATCACGAAGGGCGTCGTGGGCACGGACCATGCCACTGCCGTCTTCTCGCCCGCGACCACCGGCCCCGTGACCTTCACGAGCCCGGCCGCGCCCCCGTCGGTAGGCTGCTCCGGCTGGAGCGGCGGCAACATCACCACGGCCGGGCTGGCGGCCCATCCAATCGATAGCAACGTTTCCGGAGTCGATGCGGGGGACTATGTCCGCTTCGCCGTGACGCTCCACAACACCGGACACGCGAACGCGTGGAAGGTCCGGGTCGCGGACACCATACCGGCCGGATTCGTCGCGCCTGCCGCGGGTATCGACCTCTGCATCGCCAACGGCGCGGGCACCGCGATGGGAACGACGAGCGCCCAGCCCGCCACGGACCTGTTTGGTGCGGGAATCCAGCTGACGGACGGCGCCGCCGGCTCGCTCGAGGAGGGAGTCTCCGCGACCGGCACCGTAAACGCGACCGGCACGAACGTGGTCGTTATCACGTACACGCTCCAGGTCGCGAGCACGGTCCAGCCGAACACCGTAATCACGAACACGGCGAGCCTTCTCGACTTCGCCAACGACCCGTTTGCGTCCAACCACCTTGGTTCGCCCTTGACGGACACCGCGACGGCCACCACGACCGCACCCACGACGGTCAAGACCATGACGGGCACCGACCGCGCGCACACTTCGGACCCGGCGGTCGCGATCGGCGAAGTGGCCACCTACCAGGTGACGCTCACGATCCCCGAGGGATTCACGCCGGGCGCAACCCTTACCGACACGCTCGACGCCGGCCTGGGATTCGTGGCCTGCACGGACATCACCGCGTCCTCCGGCGTCTCGACCAGCCTCGCCTCCTTCTCCGCCGCCTGCAATGCGCCGACCAATCCAACGGTGGCCGGCCAGGTGGTCACGTTCGCCCTGGGCGACATCACGAACTCGAACCGTTCCAACCCCACTCCCGACACGATCACGATCACGTACCAGGCAACGGTCGAGAACGTGGCCGGCAACACCCGAGGCACGCTGCTCGGGAACGATGCGGCCTTCTCCTGGACCGGCGGATCGATCGCCCCGGTTTCGGCCGGCGACGTTCGAGTCGTGGAGCCGCTGTTCGTAGTGACCAAGACGGCGAGTTCACCCACGGGCGACGCCGGCGACACGATCGACTACACGATCACAGTGACGAACCCGGTCAACGCCGACGGCGCCGACGCCTTCAATGTCAGCCTCACCGACGTCGTGCCCACCGGCATGGCCTACCAGGGCACGTTCACGCAGGAGGTGGGCGGCACGCCTCCCGCGGTGACGCTATCCGACGCCGGAGCGCCCACGCTGACGGCGTCCTGGAACACGTTCCCGCAGGGCGCTACTGCAGTACTGCACTTCTCGGCGAAGATCGGCGACACGGCAGAGCCGGCCCAGGCCTTCGTGAACACGGCCAACCTGACATATACCGGCCTGCCGGGAGTCGTGGCCGGGGAACGCACGGGCACGGGCGTCGGCCCGAACAAGTACTTCACGTCCGGCGCCGCCACCGTGAACGTCCCGCCCGTGTCCATGGTCAAGACCATCATCAACACGAGCCTCCACGACGACACCAACGTCAATGTCGTGATCGGCGAGATCGTCACGTACAGCGTGGTCGCGACGATTCCGGAGGGTGTGACCTCCGGCGCCACGCTCGTGGACACCTTGCCGGCCGGCCTCGCGTACAAGGACTGCACGGGGATCTCCGCGTCCGCGGCGCTCTCCACCACGCTCGGTTCGGACTTCAGTTCGGCATGCGTGAACGACGGCTCCAACCCGGTCGTAAGCGGCCAGACGATCACCTTCGACCTGGGCACGATCACCAACTCCGATCGGCTCAACGGCGCGGCGGAGACGATCACGATCACCTATCGCGTAGTGGTCCTCGACACCGCCGGCAACAACCGCGGCACGTCGCTCGTCAACAGCGCCGTTGCCAACTGGACGGGCCACGCGTCCGCCGCCGCGCAAGCACCCGCGCTGAACGTGATCGAGCCGCAGATCACGGTGGCCAAGACCGCGACCCCCAACACAGGCGATGCCGGCGACACGATCACCTACACGGTCACCATCACCAACGACAACGACACGAACGGCACCGCCGCCTATGAAGTCGCCCTCAAGGACGTCATCCCGGCGGGGCTCACCTACGTGGGCGCCTCGTTGCAGCAGACCGGCGGCGCGGGCACCAACCCGGCGGTCGTGTCGGTTACCACCACGACACTCGCCAACGACACGATGAACGCCACGTTCGTGTCCTTCGCGAAGAACAGCACCGCCGTCCTGGAGTTCAAGGCCACACTCGATGCAAACGTTCCAGCCGGCGCCAAGTATCACAACACCGCGGTAGCCACCTGGACGAGCCTGCCCGATGTCATCGCGGGTGAGCGCACCGGAACCGGCGTCGGGCCGGACGACTACACCGCAAACAACTACGCGGACGTGACCGTCAACCTGCCGACGCCCGTGAAGACGATCACGAACACCAGCCTCGGCAACGACACGAACCCGAACGTGGTGATCGGCGAGATCGTCACCTACAACGTGCACCTGACGATCCCCGAGGGAAAGACGCCCGCGGCCGTGCTCACGGACACGCTGCCGGCTGGTCTCGCGCTCGTCGACTGCGTGAGCATGCCCTCCTGCGTGACGATCACGCGCTCTTCGGCCGATCTGACCAGCTCGCTCAACGGCGGAGTGGGTAACGGCGGCTTCGATTCGGCCGTCACGCCCGACGTCTTCCCGGCCGGCAACCCGACGGTGAACGGCCAGGTCGTGACGTTCAACCTCGGCACGATCACGAACGTCAACACGAACAACGGCATCCCCGAGACGCTCGACATCACGTACAGCACCGTGGTCCTGAACAACGCGGGTAACAACCGCGGCACGCTGCTGCACAACAGCGCTGTCCTCTCGTGGACCGACCACACCCTCACAGCCGTCGCCGCCTCCGATGTGAACGTCGTGGAGCCCAAGCTGACGGTCGCCAAGACCGCGTCCCCCGCCACCGGCGTGGATGCCGGCGATGAGGTCACCTACCAGGTCACGATCACCAACGACAACGACGCCAACGGCGCGGACGCCTACAACGTCACCTGGTCCGACAACATCCCGACCGGCCTCACATACAAGCCCGGTTCGTTGCGGCTCGTCTCGGGTCCCGCGACCACGACTCTCGTCCCGGGCGCCGCCCCCACGCTCACGGCGAGCTGGGATTCGTCGTTCCCCAAGAACACGACCGCGGTCATCGAGTTCAAAGCGACACTCGACCCCGGCGTGACCTCCAAGCGCGTGTATCACAACACCGCGGACATAACCTGGACGAGCCTGCCCGGTAACAAGACGAGCCCCGAGACAACCTTCTCCGACGTCTCGACCGAACGGACCGGCAACGTCGTCAACCCGGGCGCCGACAACAACGACTACCGGGACACGAGCAACGACGCCACGGTGACCGTGACGCCGCCGGCGCCCGTCAAGACGATCACGAACACGAGCCTGGGCAACGACAAGAGCACGAACGTCGTCGTGGGCGAGGTCATCACCTATCAGGTGACGACCACGATCCCCGAGGGCACGATGCACTCGGCCACGCTCGTGGACACGCTGCCGGCGGGCCTCGCGCTCGTGGACTGCACGACCATGCCGTCCTGCGTGACGATCGCGCGCTCTTCGACCGATCTCACCACCACGCTCAACGGCGGAGTGGGCAACGGCGGCTTCGGTTCGGCCGTCACGCCCGGCGACTTCCCAGCCGGCAACCCGACCGTAAACGGCCAGGTGGTGACGTTCGATCTCGGCACTATCACGAACGCGAACAACGACAACGGCACGCCCGAGACGCTGACGATCACTTACAGCACCGTGGTGCTGAACAACGAGGGCAACAACCGCGCCACGACTCTCGTGAACGGCGCCGTACTGCACTGGACGGACGGCATCGGTGGCAACTACTCCGCGGCCGCCGTCCCGCCCCCCACCGTCACCGTCCAGGAGCCCGGTTTGACCGTGACCAAGGTCGCGTCCCCGGCCACCGGAGTCGATGCCGGCGACACGATCACCTACACCGTCACGATCACGAACGACAACAACGCCAACGGCACGGACGCCTACAACGTCACCTGGTCCGACACCATCCCAACCGGCCTGACATACACGGCCGGCTCACTGCGGCTCGTTTCGGGGCCGGCGACCACCTCGCTCAGCGAGGGCGGGCCTCCGACGCTCACCGCTAGCTGGGATTCGTCGTTCCTCAAGAACACGGCGGCCGTCCTGGAGTTCAAGGCCACGCTCGATGCCGACGTTCCGGCGGGCGCCAAGTATCGCAACACCGCTGTAGCCACCTGGACGAGCCTGCCGGGCAACGTGACGAGCCTTGAGAGCACCTTCTCCGACGTCTCCACCGAACGGACCGGCAACATCGCCAACCCGGGCGCCGACAACAACGACTACACCGCGAGCAACTACGCCGACGTGACCGTGACCCAGCCGGCGCCGGCGAAGACACTGGTGGGCAGCTCCGACGCCGTGACCACCACGACGCATATGGCCATCGGCGAGGTCGCCCATTTCCAGATCTCGGTAACGATCCCCGAAGGCGTCACGCCCAACGTGATCATCCGCGACACGCTGCCCGTGGGGCTGCGCTACCTCAATGACGGCACCGCCACGGTCGCCCTGGTCTCCACTGCCGGCACCATGACCTCGAGCACCCTCGCCGGTGCCGGCTTGCAGGTGACGGACGCCGCCTGGACCGGCCATCCCACGTTTGTCTACCCCATCGGTTCGGTTGCAGGCGGGACGGGCGGCGCGGGCGCATTCGTCGCCGGTAACGATCCGGCCTTCCCACTCGGCAACGTGACAAACAACGACAGCGATCCCGGCGCCGAGCTTGCCGTCCTCGAGTTCAACGTGATCGTCGAGAACGTCACGGGCAACAAGTCGAGCCCTCTCACTTCCCTCGACGACACCGGGGCCATCTGGTCGGATTCGTCGGGAGCGTGGACCGACTCGAACACGATCACGCTCACAGTCGCCGAACCCTCCATCACCTTTGCCAAGAGCGTGACCACCACGCCGGTAGACGCCGGCGACACGATCGTCTATCACGTCCTGGTCACCAACGCGGCCGGCACCAACGTCTCGCCGGCATACGACTTCCGCGTGCTGGATACCGTCAGCGCCAGCCTCGGGACGCCCGTCGTCACCGTAAAGCCCGGCTGCCTCTACACGAACAACTCGTCGGGGCAGTCCGTGGACGTCACTCTCACCGAGGTCGACGCGGGCACCAACTGCTGGGTGGACATCACCTCGACCGCGAATGCCCTCGATGCCGCCGCCCTCAAGATCGCCAACACGGCAACGTCCACGTGGACGAGCCTCCTCGGGACGCAAACGGGCGAACGCACGGGTTCCGGCGTCAATGCCTACACGGCAACTTCGACTCCGCCCGACGTCACCCTTGGCGCACCCTCCATCGCCAAGCTCGGTCCCTCGTCGACTTCGCTCGCGATCGGCGCGACGACCACGTACGACCTCGTCGTGACCCTCCCCGAGGGAACGACGCGCAGCCTGGTCGTGACGGACGTCCTGCCTGCCGGCATGTCGCCGGTCGGATATTCGGTGGTCACGAGCGCGGTCGCGAGCGGCACTCGCCTCGGCTCCGACTTCAACGGCACGGTCACCACCACGCCGGGCAGCAGCCCTCCGGCAGGCAGCGGCGGCGGTGCCTGGACGCTCACCTTCGGCGACACGATCACCGCGGCGGACAACATCCCCGGCAACAACAGCTTCCTGCTCCAGATCACGGGTCGGATCGCCAACATCGCCGGCAACCAGTCCACCACCCCGGCGCTCGTGAATAGCGCCTCCCTCGTCTACACCAACCCTCAAACGAGCGCGCCGAGCGCGCCCGTGGCGGCCCCGCAGACGCCTTCGGTATCGATCGTGGAGCCGGTGCTCCAGGTCACCAAGAGCGCGGGCACTCCGAGTCCCATGTTCGGCAATCGCGTCACCTACACCCTCACGGTCTCGCACACGGGCCCGAGCAACTCCACGGCCTACGACGTGAGCCTCGCCGACACTCTGCCGGCGGGCCTCACCTACTTCACCGGCTCGCTGCAGAACACGTCCGGCGTGGTTCCCGGCGCGATGGGCGAAAGCGGCGGAGTGATCACGATCACATTCGCCTCACTACCGGTGGGATCGACCTCGACGATCACATACCAGGCGACGGTCTCGGACGGCATCACCGGGCACGTGCTCACGAACAACGCCGCCATGACGTGGACCTCCCTGCCGGGGTCTGACGCGAACGAGCGCACGGGCAAGACGAGCGATCCGGGCGGGGCGCTGAACGACTACTCCACCGCCGCCACCTCGTCGGTGACCGTGAGCGGGGTCGATCTGTCCATCACCAAGGACGACGGTCTGACCTCGGTCGTGGTCGGGAGCCTGCTCCCGTACCAGATCGGCTATCGGAATGACGGCAACATGACCGCCAACAGCGTCGTCATCACCGAGCACGTGCCCGCCGGCACCACCTTCGTCTCGGCCGGGAGCACCGGCTCCTGGTCCTGCGCGGACGGATCGGCCGGCGGCACCTTGTGCACCCTTTCGGTCGGATCGGTCGCCGCAGACGGCGCGGGAACCTACACCTTCGAGGTCAGGGTCATCGACACGATCCCGAATAGCCTGACTTCGATCACCAACACGGCAAGCATCGGCTACGACCCAGGGCAAAACGCGGATCCCACTCCGGGCGACGACACGGCCACCGATTCCGACTCGATCCAGGCGGCGGACCTATCCGTCACCAAGACGGTGGACGACGCCACTCCGGACAAGAACCAGGTCGTGGCGTTCACGATTACGGTGAGCAACGCCGGACCGGCGACTGCCACCAACGTGCGTCTGACCGACGTGCTGCCGCCGTCGCTCGCCTATGCGAGCAACGTCCCGAGCCAGGGAACGTACGACCCCGGCAGTGGGGTCTGGACGGTCGGATCGGTCGCGAAGGACGGATCTGCGACGCTGACGCTCAGTGCCACGGTTGGTTCCAGGGTGGTCGCCACCAACGTGGTCCAGGTCACTCATTCCGATCAGAACGACCCCGACTCCACGCCCGCCAACGGGGTGACCACCGAGGACGACTACGCCACGGCCACGGTCACGCCGAATGTCGCCGATCTGGCGGTCACCAAGACCGTCGATCACGCGAACCCGGACGTGAGCTCGGACGTGACCTACACGATCACGGCAACGAACGGCGGCCCGAACGACGCGACGAGTGTCCGGGTAACGGACGTCCTGCCGGCCGGCCTGACATACAAGAGCTCCACCTCCGCCACGGGCAGCTACGACCCCGTCGGACATGTGTGGACCATCGGCAGCCTGGCGCACGGTGCGTCGGCCACGCTCACGCTTGTCGCCACAGTGGGGAGCGCCGGCCCGATCATCAACACCGCCTCGATCACCGGCGATCAGTACGACCCGGATCTCACCAACAACACCGCCGGGGTCTCCACCGATCAGCTCGTAGACCTCGCCGTGACCAAGATCGTGGATGACTCGACCGCCAACGTGGGGACGGACGTCACGTTCACAGTGCAGGTGGCAAACCCGGGACCGAGCACGGCCACCAGCGTCGTGATGCACGACATGCTGCCCGCGGGTCTCACCTGGGTCTCCGATCTGGCGAGCGCGGGCACGACCTACGACCACACCACCGGCGTCTGGACCGTGGGCTCGATCGCCGCCGGCGCCCGGGCGACGCTCACCATCACCGCGACCGTCGCGACGCCGTCGCCGGTGGCGAACACCGCCTCGGTCGCGAGCCTCGACGAGCCGCAGGTAACCACGGCAAACGATTCGGCGACCGCCACGGTATGGCCGCCGCACGCCGATCTCGCCGTGCTCAAGACCGTGGCCGAACAACGTCCCGAACAGGGCGACGCCGACTCGTTCACGGTCCGAGTCAGCAACCTGGGGGCCGATACGGCCACGAATGTGGCCATCACTGACAAGCTTCCGGCCGGACTCACATTCACCGGCTACACGGCCAGTTCCGGCACCTACGACGATTCGACAGGCGTCTGGACCGTTGGAACGATCGCCAGCGGAGCCAACGCCACCCTCACGATCCAGGTGAAGGTGGTCGACGCCAACGACTACACGAACACGGCGGCGGTCTCCCACTCCGACCAGTACGACCCGGATCCGACCAACAACACCGACGACGTGACGCTCTCGACACGTGTCGCCGACATCGCGATCACCAAAGTGCCCGACAGCGCCACGCCGGCCGTTGGTTCCACAGTCGAGTTCACGATCACGGCAACCAACAACGGCCCGGACAACGCCACCGAGCTGAAGGTCCACGACGAGCTGCCGGCCGGCCTCACCTACGTCTCGGATACGCCGGAGGTTGGGACCACTTACGACCCGGTCACATACACATGGACCATCGGCAACCTCGCCAACGGCGACACGATGACTCTCGTGATCAGCGCCCGCGTGGTGGGTTCGGGCTCCATCTCCAATACCGCGTCGGTGTCCGGGCTGCTGCAACGCGATCCGGTCGGCACGAACGACTCGGCCACTGCGGTTCTCAACGTCCCGCCGGCCGCGGACCTGAGCCTCACCAAGACCGTGAACGTGCAGGCGCCCGACCTCAACACCGACGTCGCGTTCACCGTCACGGTCACCAACCACGGACCGAATGCAGTCGGCGGCGTCCACGTGCAGGACGTCCTGCCCGCGGGACTGGCGTTCAAGTCCTACACGGCGAGCTCCGGCGCGTTCGACTCCGCCACCGGCGACTGGGACGTGGGCGGCGTTGCCAACGGCGGGCATGAAACGCTTTCGCTCGTCGCGACCGTGATGGTCGAGGGCCCGCTTACCAACATGGCGCAGGTCTCGGCAGCGGGCCTGCCGGACCCCGACTCCACTCCCGGGAACGGTGTGGCGGGCGAGGACGACCAGGCCACCGTTTCGATCAACAGCGTGGGCGTGGCGGACCTCAGCCTCGCCAAGCGCGTGACGTCATCGTCCGGCACGGTCGGCGGCACCGCCGTCTTCGAACTGGTCGTTCACAATGCCGGCCCGGACGGGGCTACAAACGTCATCGTGCGCGACCAGCTCCCGGCGGGAGTGACCTTCGTCAGCAGCAGCGGTGGCACGTACAACGCGCAAACCGGCGCCTGGACTGTAGGCGGCCTCGGGAGCGGCAGCTCCGCGACCCTGGAGATCACCGTCCGGATCGGCCGGACCGGCGGCATCACGAACGTCGCCGAAGTCGTGGCCAGCGACCAGCGCGATCCCAACTCCACGCCAAACGACAACGTCCCGTCCGAGAACGACCAATCCTCGGCGGTACTCGCCGCCACGCAGGGAACTCCGCCTCCCACCGCCGCGATAGACAAGAAACCCGACCAGACGGGCGAGGTGTTGCTCCTATCCCTGGGCCTTGCCCTGGCCGGTCTGGCCGTGCTGGCGCTCTCCGTGCTCACCGCCCGAAACAGGTACAACCGCGCCTACCGGCGTCGGAAGTAGCTCAGGATTCGCCCTCCGGGCCGGTCCCGGGTCCGCGCCCGCTCATCCGACTCTCATCCGCCCCACATCCGCGCTTCATCCAGGCGAACGATCATGGGCGGGACGCGTCGCGTCGTGTGGCCTTACGTCAGCGGCTCGCTCCGGCAGGTGACTTTGGTGGAAGATGAGCGTGTGAGCGTTCCTTCGATTCTCGTGGTCGACGACGACCGGCCGTTGGCCGCGTCCATCCGCCGCGCGCTGGCCTACGAGGGCTACAGCGTGACACTCGCCGAGGACGGCCCCGCGGCGCTCCGTTCCGCGAGAGATTCCGCGCCGGACCTCGTGATCCTGGACGTGATGATGCCGGGAATGGACGGCATCGATGTGTGCCGCCGGCTGCGTGCCGGGTCCGAGGGATTGCCGATCATGATGCTCACCGCTCGCGACTCCGTCGGCGACCGGGTGACCGGGCTCGATAGCGGCGCCGATGACTACCTGATCAAGCCGTTCGCCTACGATGAGCTCGTGGCGCGCGTCAGAGCCTTGCTGCGCCGCGCGGGACCGAATGCGACACCCGCCCTCGCGTTCGCGGACCTGCGAATGGACACAGGCGAACGTCTGGCTCATCGCGGCAGCCGGACGCTGGATCTCTCCGCCCTCGAGTTCAACTTGCTCGAGCATTTCATGCGTCACCCCCGGCTCGTGCTCTCCCGCGACGCGCTGCTCGACGCCGTGTGGGGCATCGGCAGCGACACGGCCTCCAACGTCGTGGACGTGTACGTGGGCTACCTGCGCCGCGAGATGGAGCGGGCGGGCGAGCCGCGTCTCCTCCAGACCGTCCGCGGCGTCGGCTACGTCATGCGCGAGGGATAGCGTGCGAATCCGACGCCGGCTTGTGCTCTACGCCGCGGGAGTCGCCCTGGTGGGCGTGGCCGTCTTCGTGGTCGTGCTCGGGTCGCTGCTCAACTCCGGCGTAAACGAGACACAGGACCGCAGCCTCGCCGCGCTCGCGGATGGAACCGTCGTGGCGGTCCAGAAGCTGCCCGGGAGCCAGGTCGCGCCGGCGATGCCGCTCCTCCTCACGGATCTCGGCACGAGCACGGACGCGTGGGTCGTGGTGCTCGACGCCGACGGCACGGTCCTGTACGCCACGGGCCAGATCAACGGGGCACCGCCCAAGCTTCCGGACTACAAGGTCCTCCAGGGAACCGAGACCGGGTCGTGGGGGCCCGACACGCTCACGATCGGCGGGCAGGATTTCCGCCTGGTTGCCCGGCGATGGACACACGGCGGAAGGTCCGGTCTGGTCGTCGCCGGGCAGGCGAGGCTTTTCGCGACTCAGCAGGCCAGCGGGGCCGGCGGCTTCATCGTCCTGTCGGGGCTCGCCACGATCCTTGTCGTTGCGATCGTCAGCTGGCTGGTCGTGGGGCGCGCGATGCGTCCGCTCCGACTCCTTGCCGCCACCGCCGAGGAGATCGGGCGTACCGGAGATCTGTCCAGGCGGCTGCCGCCGGTGCGCACGAAGGACGAAGTGGGGGCTCTGACCGGGAGCTTCAACGGCATGCTCGACCGGCTCGAGTCCGCCCAGAACGGCCTCACGACGGCTCTTGCCGGTCAGCGGCAATTCGTGGCCGACGCCTCTCATGAACTCCGCACCCCGCTCACCACGATCCGGACGAACGCCGAGTTCATGCGCGAGCATCCGGACGTAGCGCCCGCCGACCGCGCCGAGGCGATCGCCGACATCGCGAGCGAAAGCGCCCGAATGAGCGACCTCGTCGACGGTCTGCTTCTGCTCGCCCGCGCCGACGCCGGGGCGCCGCTCGAGATCCGGCCCGTGGATCTCAGCGCGCTCGTAGAGGAAGTGGCAGGCAAGGCCACGCGTCAGGGCCACGTCGTGAAGGCGGTGGCGGGCAGGGCGATCGTGGAGGCGGACAAGGCGGCGGTCACTCGCCTGCTCTGGATACTCGTCGACAACGCGCTGCGCCACGGCGGCGGCGATGCCGAGGTGGAGGTAACCGGCGCGGGTGGAGTTGCCGTGGTTACCGTCTCCGACCGAGGGCCGGGGCTCGGCCAAACCGATATCCAGCACGTCTTCGACCGCTTCTACCGAGCGGACACCGCCCGATCCACGCCGGGTTCCGGACTCGGGCTGGCCATCGCGCGGTCGATCGTGGAGGCGCATCACGGCATGATCTCCGCAGCGAACCGGACCGGCGGCGGGGCAGTCTTCCGCGTCGAACTGCCGCTGATGCGGGCCGGCTGAGGGGCTTCGGGCGGCTCGGGCCGCACGGGCGGTTTCCGGCGGCTCGGGCGATTTCGGGCGGCTCGGCCGTCGTGGCCTCCGGGCCAGGACCGCGGCCCTTCTCATCGGAGTCTCATCGGCGACACAGGATCGCCTCACAGGCGGCCGGCACCATCGGCGGATGAACACCGACGACGCTGCCTCACCCACGGCCCGGCTGGAACCGTCCCGGCTCGCCCGCCTTCGAAGCCGCCTGCCGAAGCGCTTCCGCGTGCTCGGTCCCGGGATGGCGCTCTACCTCGTCTCGCCCATCGTCGCCGAGCTTTGCATCGGCGCGACACCCTGGTTCAGCTACATCTTCTTCGGTTGGATGCTCTCGCTGATGTACGGCGGCGGAGCGATCCTGATCCGCGAAGCCGCGGTCCGGTGGAACAAGGGCTGGCCAACCATCCTCACGCTCGGCATCGCCTATGCGATCGCGGAGGAGGGGGTGGCCGTTCGGACTTTCTTCGATCGGACCGCGCCGGCCCTGCAGCCGATCGGCGACTTCGGCTGGGCCGGGGGCGTGAACTGGGTCTGGTCGATCAACCTCTCCATCTACCACGCCGTTTTCAGCATCGCAATTCCGATCTTCCTGGTGATGCTGGCCTACCCGCGGCGCCGCACCGAGCCGTGGGTGAGTTCTCGATGGCTGAAGAAGGCCACCGTGGGCTACGTCGGCGTGATCGCCTTCTGGCTCGTTGTGTACAAGCGGCCCGTTGACGGCGGTTACATCGTCGCGAGTCTTGCGGCGATCGCGCTGCTGGTCTGGATCGCACGGCTGCTCCCGCGGGACCTGCGCCTGCCGTTCGCCGCGTTGCCCGGTCGAGTGCCCGCGCAGGATGGTCCGCGCGCGCCCACGCCGCGCCGGGTGGCAATCGTCGCCTTCGCCGCTACGTTCTGGGTTTTCGCGTTCCAGATATTCCGTGGGATCGGCACGTCGATGCTCGTGTCGTCGATCGCGATGCCCGTCATCGCCGGGGTCGCGGGCTGGTGGTTCGTCCGGGGTTCTCGCCGCGCCGGCTGGTCGGATCGGCACCGCTACGCGATCGCGGCCGGGATCTTCGCCTTCAGCCCGGCATTCAGCGTGCTGATGGAACTCGCCGGTCTCCGAGGCCAGCTGATCGTGGGAATCGTCACCGCATATCTGATCAGACGAACCTGGCGCCGCGTGCGAGAGCGCGAGGCGGAGACGGGCGATCCGCGTACCGGCGACGTTGCCGCGGCGGCTTGACGCAGGGAACTTACATTCACAGACACGAATTCTTACAGGCGTGCTTCAGATTTCGGGTTGATGCTGGTACGGGCTGACTGGCAGCCTACGATCGGCCACCCGAGGCTACGGAGCATGCTCGAAGCCATCAAACGCCGAAGACGACAGCTGGCGCCAATTGCCGCGGCAATGCTGACGATCATCGTTGCGGGTGGAGCCGCCGCGTATAGCGGTCCCGGACAGCGCGTCGGAACGACGGGTGTGACCGCCGGCGCGTCCGCCGGAGCCGCGACTGTCATCAAGAACGTCGAGTTCGTCAGGCCGGCAGGCTGCAACGACGACTCATGCCTGGTCCTGATGGACATCTACGTCCCTGCCGGAACCGGCCCCTTCCCAACCGTGGTCCTCGTTCGTGGCGGACCCACGGGACCCAACGGCCGCTGGTATGTGGGTCCGTTTGCCGAGCAGCTCGCCGCCGCCGGGATGATCGTCTTCAACGCCGATTACCGTGACATCGGCGCCACGGGCGGCGGCTATCCAACGGCCTATGAAGACGTGTCGTGCGCCGTCCGATTCGCCCGTGCCAACTCCTCGCTCTACGGCGGCGACGGGTCGACCGTGACCCTCGTGGGGCACTCGCTCGGCGGTTACGTGGGCTCGGTCGTGAGCCTCACGCCCAACGAATACCAGGGCGATTGCGATGCCGTGGGAGACGGCAGGCCGGACGCGTTCGTCGGATTGTCGGGCAACTACGACCTGGCGAGCCCGTCGGTGGCCGGCGACATGGTCAAGTTCTACGGCGGATCCGTTTCGGACACGGCAGCGGTCCGGACGCTGACAGACCCGTATACGCTCGGCGCCACGCCGCAGATCCCCATCCGGCTCGTCTCGGGCCTCTCCGATACCACGGTCCCGTCGATCGTTGCCGAGTACTTCGACGACTACCTCGAGGCTTACTCCTGGGACGTGGAGTTGACGCTCGTGCCGGGCGGAGGCCATCAGACCATCCTGAACAGCGACGCGTTCGGTGCCATTAGCGTCGGCGTGGTTCTCGAAGCCACGCAGGCCGCCCGCAACAACGTGGCCGGCTGATAGAGAAAGGCCCCGACCGAGGTGGCCGGGGCCCTGAAGGTTCTCTGCCGCAATCATGGCGGCCGTGAGCATTTAGCCGAGGGTGGTGGGGGCGGTCACGTTGTTGGAGGAGTCGTTGATGTTCGTGATGTCGAACACGAGCTGGAAGACCACCTTGCCGGAGTCGTCACTGCCGATGATGGCCGTGCTCACCGGGTAGCCGCCCTGGGTGGCAACCCAGACGTCGGCCGTCCACTTGGTCGCGGTCGCGTCGAGGGTCTTGCTGTATTGGCCGAGCGCCGCCTTGTCGGCCGAGTAGTGATCGGCGTTGACGCCGTTCTTCGACTCCGAGGCCACCTTCGTGTAGCCGGCCGTCGATGAGCCCACCGACGAACCGAACATGGTCGCCGGCGAGAAGCTGTCGGCCATGCTGTTGCCCTTGGATGCGGACTTGTAGAACGTGCCGGTACCGCTGATGTCCATGTAGTCGAAACCACCGATCGAGACGATGCGCATCCCGCCGAACGAGACGTCCGACGCCTTCTCAGGCGCGGTCACCACGGTTCCGCTGAGGACGAACGCCGCGTCGCCGGTGGCTCCGGAGCCGCCGAACACGGACAGCAGCGATCCGTAGCTGCCGCCCTGCATCGTCATCTTGAACTTGTAGCTGCTGATGCCGCCCAGTTTTGCGGCCGCGCCCGCGAGACCGTCGCCGGCGGCAGCGCCGTTGTCGACGGAGGCAGCCGGCGCGTCGGTGGCACCCGGCGCCTTGGTAGCGCCCCCTGGGCCGGTCGTTGCCGAGCTGCCGGAGCACGCGCCGACGGCAAGCGCCAGTGCGGCAAGAAGAGCCAGAAGACCTCGACGACGGGCGTTCGGAACAGCGGACATTTGTACCTCTCCGGTGCCGGATCGCTGATGGCAGACGCGCCGAATTGACGAGCGAGTCAGGGGGAACCGGCTACCTCAAAAGGTAGCACGAACGAAAGGAATATCGAGCCGGCGGGTTGGTTGCCGCTGAGTCGCGGGTCGGACCGAGAGGCGCCCTACAGGCCCAGCAGCTGCCGCTTGGCCGCCGTGAATTCCTCATC
>PMBG01000164.1 GCA_003153755.1 Chloroflexota bacterium
CGGGCCACGTCCGTGGCGTTGTCCACGCTTATGCCCACGTCTGCGACGTGCAGCGCCGGGGCGTCGTTGATGCCGTCGCCCATGTAACCCACGACGTTGCCGGCCTGCTGCACCGCGCGGATGATCTGCAGCTTCTGGTCCGGATCCACACGGGCGAAGATAGTGGTCCTCTTGGCGCGTGCAATCAGCGCCGGGTGAGTCAGCTTGCGCATCTGGTCGCCGGTCAGGATCCCGTCTACCTTCAGCCCCACGAGATCGGCGACGTGCTTGGCGACGAGGTCGTTGTCGCCGGTGATGATCTTGAGGGCGATCCCCTGTCGGGCTAGCTCCGCGATCGTGTCGCCGATGCCGGGCTTGGGCGGGTCGGAGAAGAGAATCACGCCTTCGAACGTGAGGTCGCGTTCGAGCCGGTCCGCATCGGCGAGGTCGGCGGTGCCTGGGGACTTGCCGGCGTCGAGCTCCTTGGGATCGAGCGCGCGCGACGCGACCGCGATCAGCCTGAAGCCGTCGGCGGAGGCGCCGTCCACGAGGGCCCGGAGCCGTTTGTGTTCGCCGGCGCCGATCTTTCGGGCGGTGTGATCCTCGCGGACCATCGTGCATCGCGACATCACGGACTCGGGGGCGCCCTTCGTCACGAGCATCGGCTGCCCGCCCTTCTGCGCCACGACGACGCTCAACAGGCGGCGCGTGAAGTCGTATGGCAGTTCGGCAAGCTTCGTGTAGCTCGCCAGATCCTTGGGCTTCGGCGCCTTCGCCAGAACCGCGGCGTCCAGCGGATTCGCGAAGCTCGCCTGGAAGTGGCTGTTGAGATATCCCAACGTCAGCGCGTTCGAAGCTTCGTCGGGGTCGTCCTTGTCGATCCCTACGGCCTTCACGAGTTCCAACTTGCCCTGGGTCAATGTGCCTGTCTTGTCGGTGCACAGGACGGTCACGCTGCCGAGGTTCTGGATCGCCGGAAGCCGCTTGACTAGAACGCCGTGCGCCGCGAGCGCCCGAGCGCCGCGGGTGAGATTGAGAGTGACGATCGCCGGGAGCAGCTCCGGCGTGAGGCCCACAGCAAGGGCGATGGAAAAGAGCAGCGCATCGAGCAATGGGCGGCTCAGGGCCACGTTGACCGCGAACACGCCCACCACGAGGATCAGCGTCACGCGCGTGATCAGGAAGCCGAAGGCCTTCACGCCGCGCTGGAAGTCCGTGTCCGGGGCGCGCTCGAGCAGGCGTCGCGCGATCGCACCGTACGTGGTTCGGGCGCCGGTGGCCGTTACGACGGCCGTGCCGTTACCGCTTACGACGCTCGTACCGAAGAAAGCCAGGCCGTCCCGGTCGTCTTCCTTTGAGGGGTCCAGATTGCCGGTCTTCACGTCCTTCAGCGCGGCGGCGGACTCGCCCGTCAGCGACGATTCGTCGATGTAAAGGTGGTTGGATTCGAGGAGGCGGGCATCGGCTGGAACGATGTCGCCGGCGCCGAGCAGCACCACGTCGCCCACGACGAGGCCCGAGATGGGCAGGTCCTGTTGCTTGCCATCACGCACGACCGTGGCCTTGAGCGCGAGCCGCGCCTGCAGCGCCTCCACTGCCGCCGCCGACCGCGCCTCCTGCACGAATCCGAGCGCCGCGCTCATCACGACGATTGCCATGATGATGCCGCCGGTCACCCGGTCGCCCACGATGGCGCTGACGGCACTCGCCCCGAGAAGGAGGAGGACGAGCGGGCTGGCGAACTGCGAGATCAGAATGGCGAGCGGCCCGCGGTGCCCTTCGCGCCCCACGGAGTTCGGGCCGTCCTTGCGCAGGCGAAGCGCTGCCTCGGCCGACGTGAGGCCCTTCGTGTCGACTGCCGGAACCGCCGCGGGATCCGCGGCCGCGACCGGCGCGGTAGCTGCCTTGCCGGGGCCCGGGGCCTTCGGGCCGGCTTTGGCCGTCGCCTTCGACTTGGATCGCTTGGGTGCGGGAGCGGTCGTCATACCCGCATCCTATGTCTTGCCGTTGCCGTACGCGAGCGAGGCCTCACCAGACATGCCGGCGGCCCGCCCTGCGGTTACTTGCCATCACATATATACTTAAGGCGATGTTGACTAATGATCGTCCGGCGCTCCAGCGCGAGTTGCTCGAGGAAATGACGAGCTGGTCGCCACGCGACCGAAGCGGCGTATTCAAGACGTGGCATCGCCACGCGCTGAGCCTCGTTCACCTCAACGTGCTCACGGCGCTCGAATCCGAGGGGCCGCTCTCGATGCGGCGGCTGGCGGAGGCGATGGACGTGTCCGACGCCAGCGCCACGGGCATCGTCGACCGGATGGAGAAGCGCGGCCTGGTGGAGCGGCGCCACTCAACCGAGGACCGGAGAGTCGTTCGTGTCCACCTCACGGACGCCGGCCGGCATGTCTTCCAGGACATGGCCGAACACCGCCGGGGCATGCTTTCCATCGAACTCGACGAACTCACCGAGGACGAGCTGCAGGCGCTGCTCGTGGGAATGCGGGCGATCCACGCCGCGCGGCGGCGAGTGTCAGAAGCATCGCCGGCTCACGATGCCGGATCGGGTGAGAGTGCCGCCACAGCCCCGGCCACGGCGAACCCGGACCGGGCGACTCGATCCGACCCCGGATAGTCCACCCGCCATCACTCCTCCGGCCCGCGTTCACCGGGCCTTCACATTCACAGTCCAACGTTGACGACAACCGAAATCCGAACCAGAGAGGACAGGCCCAATGAACATCCGGAGCGCCAGTCGATGATCAGGCTCCTGAAGACATACCTTCGACCGTACCGAGGCCAGCTGCTGATCGTGCTCGCGCTGGTCGGCGTACAGGCCATCTCCAACCTGTACCTTCCAAGCCTGAACGCGGATCTCATCAACAACGGCGTGGTCAAGGGCGACACGGGTTACGTCATTCGCACGGGCTCTTTCATGCTGCTCGTGACGTTCCTGCTGGGCATCTGCTCGATCGTCGCCGTGTTCTTCGGCTCGCGAGTGGCCATGTCGTTCGGGCGTGACGTACGCAGCGCCATCTTCCGCAGGGTCATGGATTTCTCGCAGCGCGAGACAAATACGTTCGGGACACCATCGCTGATAACCCGCAACACGAACGACGTCCAGCAGGTTCAGATGGTCATGGTCATGGCCTTCAACATCATGATCATGGCGCCGATCATGTGCGTCGGTGGAATCATCATGGCGCTACGCGAGGACGTGCCGCTATCGGCAATTCTCGTTGTGGTTGTCCCCGTGATTCTCGGCATGATTGCCATTGTCATCTCGCGTGCCTATCCGCTCTTCCAGTCGCTCCAGAAGAAGACGGACCGGATCAACCAGGTCATGCGCGAAACGCTGAGCGGTATCCGCGTGATTCGGGCGTTCGTGCGTACCGACTACGAAGAACGCCGCTTCGACGAGGCGAACCGTGACCTGACCGTCACGCAGCTTCGGATCAACCGCCTATTCGCGATCATGATCCCGTTCCTGTTCGGAATCATGAACGTCACGACCGTTGCGGTCGTATGGTTCGGTGGCCTGCGCGTGGACTCCGGCGGTATGCAGATCGGCAACCTGTCGGCGTTCCTGCAGTACATCATGCTGATCCTCTTCTCGGTGATGATGGCGGCGATGATGTTCGTTATGGTTCCACGCGCCGCTGCCGCCGCCGAACGCATCTCGAACGTCCTCGACACAGAGGCCACGATCTGCGACCCGGAAACGCCTGTGGACATTTCTGGCGCTCTGGGCAAGGTCGAGTTCTCGGATGTCGAGTTCAGGTATCCGGGCGCCGAGGATCCGGTCCTCTGTGGCATCTCGTTCACGGCTCTGCCGGGGCAGACCACGGCCATCATCGGAGGCACGGGCTCCGGCAAGACCACGCTGATCAACCTTGTGCCGCGCATGTACGACGCCAACTCCGGCAGCGTGCTGATCGACGGAGTCAACGTCCGAGACGTCCGCCAGGAAGACCTGTGGAAGCTCATCGGGTTCGTACCCCAAAAGGCATTCCTGTTCGGTGGCACCGTCGCCACGAACCTTCGCTACGGCGACGAGTCCGCCGATGAGGACGGCATGTGGCACGCCCTCGAGGTCGCCCAGGCCAAGGATTTCGTGAAGGAGTGGCCGGAAGGGCTGGGGGCGGAGATCGACCAGGGAGGATCCAACGTCTCGGGCGGCCAGCGCCAGCGCCTGGCCATCGCGAGAGCGGTCATCAGGCGACCCAAGATCTTCATCTTCGACGATAGCTTCTCGGCGGTCGACTTCAAGACCGACCAGATGCTTCGGGCCGCACTGAAGCGCGAAACCCAGTCCGCAACCGTGATCATCGTGGCCCAGCGAGTGGGCACGATCATGCACGCCGATCAGATCGTAGTTCTCGACAGCGGCAGCATCGCCGGTATCGGCACTCACGCCGAGCTCATGAAGAGTTGCGAGACATATCGCGAGATCGTTCTCTCGCAGCTCACCAAGGAGGAGGTCGCATGAGCGGGCCGATGGGCGGACACGGGGGATCCGGCGGCGGCTCCGGCGCGACGCGCGGTCCGGCCGGCATGGGCGGTCCGGGCGGCCGTGGTCCGCGTCGCGGTGGGCCCATGGGCGGTGGGCCGATGGGCGCCATGGCAATGCCGGCCGAGAAGGCCCGGAACTTCAAGGGCACCTTCCGGCGTTTTGTGGGCGAGCTCCGGCCCGAGCGCAAGCGGATCGCTTTCGTTTCGGTTGTCGCGCTCCTCAGCACCGCCGGCACGGTCTTCGGTCCCAAGATCATGGGCAACGGCATCAACAAGCTGATGGACGGCATCCTCGGCAAGCAGTTGCCGCCGGGTGCCTCCATGCCCGAGATCGTGGCGGGTCTGCGAGCCCAGCACAGCCCAATCGCGGATCTAGTCGCCAGTTCCCACGCCGTACCGGGCGTGGGCGTCGACTTCGGGGCTCTGGGCAACACACTTCTCTGGCTGCTCGTGCTCTATCTGGTCGCCACGTTCCTGTCCTGGATCGCCTGGTACACGATGGCCGGCGTTTCGCAAAGGACCGTGTACAGGCTGCGCCGGGACGTCGATCTCAAGCTGGCACGGCTGCCGCTCAAATACTTCGATACACACCAGCGCGGCGATACGCTCAGCCGCGTCACGAATGACATCGACAACATCGCAAATACGCTCCAGCAGAGCCTGACTCAGATCATCACTTCGATCGCGACGATCGTTGGTGTTCTCGCGATGATGTTCTGGATCAGTCCTCTATTGGCGGCCATATCTCTGCTCGTCATTCCGACGGCTGCGATATCAACAATGCTCATCGCCAAGCGATCGCAGAAGCAGTTCGCGGCGCAGTGGGCCCGCACCGGTGTTCTGAACGGCCAGGTCGAGGAATCCCATACCGGCCACGCAATCGTGAAGGTCTTCGGGCACCAGGAAGACGCTATCCGCCGCTTCGACCAGGAGAATCAGCTCGTCTACGAGGCCAGCTTCAAGGCGCAGTTCATCTCGGGAATCATCATGCCCACGATGAACTTCATCGCTAACCTAAACTACGTCGCGATCGGCGTGATAGGCGGAATTCAGGTCGCCAACGGCACGATGTCACTCGGCGACGTCCAGGCGTTCATCCANNCTCGACGAACCCGAAGAGGTCGCCGAGGCAGCCGAACCGACCGTCCTGGAGCATTCCCAGGGCCACGTCCAGATCGGCGACGTCGCGTTCCGCTACGAAGCGGATAAGCCACTCATCGACGATCTGAACGTGGACGTCCGATCCGGTGAGGTACTGGCAATCGTCGGTCCCACGGGCGCGGGCAANNACGTGGCTCTTTGGGGGCACGATCCGGGAGAACATCGCCTACGGCCGCGAGAACGCCACCGAGGAGGAGATCATCGCGGCGGCGAAGGACGCCCACGTGGATCACTTCGTCCGGACGCTCCCGCACGGCTACGACACGGTTATCGACGACGACGCCTCCAACCTGTCGTCGGGCGAGAAGCAGCTCCTGACGATCGCCAGGGCGTTCCTTGCCGATCCGGAGATCCTCATCCTCGACGAGGCCACGAGCTCCGTCGACACCCGCACCGAGATCCTGGTCCAGAAGGCGATGGCCCGGCTGATGAAGGGCCGTACGGCCTTCGTCATCGCCCACCGCCTCTCCACCATCCGCAACGCCGACGAGATCCTGGTGATGAACCACGGCAAGATCGTCGAACAGGGCAGCCACGATGAGCTGCTCGCACGCAAGGGCTTCTACTTCGACCTCTACAACTCGCAGTTCGAGGAAGCGGGGGCCGACGCGGTGTAGCCGCGCACGTCGCAGAAACATGTGGGCCGGGCGTTCTGCCCGGCCCATTTCGTTGCGCGCTCCCGGGCAGGCTCGGACGCCTACGTCAGTCGCGCAGCAGGTACGTGACGGTCAGGGTCCCGGTCGGGCGGCTCGTGGCCATTCGGGCCAGCAGGAAGAGCCCCACGAACAGCAGCGATGCGAGCACGGCGACTATCACCTCCGCCCAGCTGTACGAACCCTCGACGTAGTGCTGGCCGGCCGGCTCATATCCTCGCCCGCCAAGCTCCGCGGCATCGTCGGTGAACCGGGCGAGCAACTCCTCGTGACTGCCGCCCTTGTACGAGCGAATGACGACGGGCCCGTACTCGTCCTCAGCGAAGTGCATTCCCACGGTCACTGGTCGCTCTCCCTGATTGTTTGCTGGCCCCGTCATGGTAGACGCCTCCCGGCCCGCAATCCTCAGGGCGCTGCAGATTCCTCGTCGGGAGTAACCTCCTCTCATGCATCCGTTTCGGTTCGCCGTTCAGCAGGAAACCGCCGCGAGCGCCGAGGAGTGGATCTCGCTCGCTCGCCGTGCGGAATCGCTCGGCTACGACGTGTTCGTCATGCCGGACCACCTTGGCCATCAGCTGTCGCCGTTCGCGGCTCTGTCGGCGGTTGCGGCCGCCACGACCCGCATCCGGCTCGGCGCGTTCGTGTTCGCCAACGACTACCGCCACCCCTTGATGCTCGCTCGCGAAGCGGCCACGCTGGACTTCCTGTCAAACGGCCGCTTCGAGCTGGGCCTGGGCGCGGGCTGGAAGACCGGCGACTACAAGCAGATGGGCATGAGCTACGACCCGGCGCCGCTCCGCATCGACAGGCTGCAGGAGGCGCTCCCGCTGTTCAAGCAGCTGCTCTCCGGCGAAACGGTCAGTCACATCGGCGAGCACTACACGCTGGAACGGGCCTACGCAGGGGTGGCGTGCGTCCAGAAGCCCAGGCCGCCCATCGCGATCGGTGCCGGTGGACCTCGCATGCTCAAGCTTGCCGCGCGAGAAGCCGACATCGTGGGGCTTACGCCCGGCTTCAGTGCGCGTGGCTGGCCGATATTGGGCCAGGCCACCGACAAGGCGACCGCGGCAAAGATGGCGGTGGTCCGGGAGGCGGCCGGCGATCAATTCGAACGGCTGGAGATCAACCTCTGGGTCAGCAACGCAGGCCTGGTGGGCAGCGGCAACTCGATCGTGGGCACGTCGCTGGCGACCGGCGCCGCCGCCCTGACGTCTCTCTACGGCAGCCCGTACGTGCTTTACGGAACGCTCAAGGGCGTGCGCGATCAGCTGTTGAAGCGCCGGGACAAGCTCGGGATCAGCTACTACACGTTCCCGAGCCGGTCGATGGAGACGATGGCGCCACTCGTGGAGGCACTGGCAGGCAAGTGACGGCCGAAGAATCCAACCGCCGCATCCCCGCCGAGCGCTACACCGCCAGGCTCGCCGCGTGCCGCGACGCTATCGCCGAGCGCGGGTTTTCGGCGCTGCTGGTCGGCGTGGGGCCGGACCTGCGCTACCTCACCGGGTTCGTGGGCGAACCCATGGAGCGCATAACGCTGCTGGTCGTGCCGCGAGAGGGCCCGGTTTCGTTCGTAGTGCCACAGCTGGAAGCCGTGAAGGCCGGCTCCACTCCGCTCGCGTCGGCCGGCGCGGCCACGGTCGTGCCCTTCGGTGAGACCGACGACGCGGCCGGGATCGTGGCAGGGCTGCTCGCCGCGGCCGGCACGAGCGGGGCCGCCGGCACGGACGCGGCCGCCGGCACGGGCGCTCGGGGCGCGATCGGCGTCTCCGATCGGCTCTGGGCGATGCACGTCTTGCAGATGCAGGCCGTCCTTCCCGGCCGCCGCTTCGAACCAGCCAGCACGGTCCTGCGCGAGCTCCGCCAGGTCAAGGACGCGGACGAAGCCCGCCTTCTGTTGCTCGCCGCACGGGCCGCGGACCGGACGGTCAACGCCATCTCCGCCGGGCGCCTGATCGGCCGTACCGAGTCGGAGGTGAGTCGGGAGATCCGTCAGCGCCTCATCGACGAGGGTCACGACCTGGCCGATTTCGCGATCGTGGGTTCGGGCCCAAACGGCGCCTCGCCCCACCACGACGCCGGCGAGCGTGTGATCGGCGCCGGCGAGCCCGTGGTGATCGACATCGGCGGCACGCTCGCGGGCTACCTCTCCGATACGACTCGAACGATCTGGGTCGCGGGCGACGTCGAGCACGGCGGCAGCGCTCCCACGCCCGAATTCACCCGCGTCTACGACCTCGTGCGTCGGGCGCAGGCCGCCGCAACGGCGACGGTTCGACCGGGCGCCACGGCCGAAAGCGTGGACGCAGCCGCGCGTGGGGTGATCGCGGCGGCCGGCTACGGCGAGTACTTCACGCACCGGACCGGCCACGGCATCGGCCTCGAGGTGCACGAGGATCCATACATCGTGGCCGGCAATCCAACGCCGCTCGGGCCCGGCATGGCCTTCAGCGTGGAGCCCGGCATCTACCTTCCCGGCCGCTGGGGCGTGCGGCTGGAGAACATCGTGATGTGCGGCGCCACCGGCCCGGACGTCCTCAATCGTTCGAGTCTGGACCTGAGGGTGGTTCGGGGCTAGGTCGGCCGGACCTTCCAATTGCAACAGTCGGGAAAATGACTGGCGGGGTGCCCATGCCCGCGATAGGATCGCGGAGTCGACGTCGGTCTTTGGCGCACGCCCCCTCACGGGCAAGGGAGAATCCGATGAATTCGTGGCGCAATACGTACCGGCGTTTCGGAGCCGCCGCCCTGATCGTGCTGACTGTAGCCGCGTGCGGCGCCTCCAACTCGACCTGGCGGCCACCCGCTCAGGGTTCTGGCGCCGTCTCCACGCCCGCCGCGAGTGCCGCTCACGTAGCGCTTCCGGATGCATCCGGCGCCAAGGCATCCGAGGGACCGCGATCTACCGCCGCGGCCGCAACCGTCGATCAGATCACGGCCGACTACACGTACAAGAGCGAGCTCATCACGCCTCTTGCGCACTTGTACGGCAAGTTCCTCGACGATTTCGTCATCGTGACGGTCGCCAACGGGAGCACCGCCCCCGTGAAGGTCATCGTCGCGAGCGAGATCACCGGCTACACCGACAAGGCGTCCGACACGGTGACCGTGGCGGCCGGCGGCTCGGAGGAGGTCCGGCAGAACCCCAGCCTCAGCAGCACGGCCATCGATGGGCTGAGTACGCAGCACCAGGCCGACCTCCACGTCACGGTCTCCTACATCGACACCGGAGTGGCCAAGATCGTTCTCGACCAGACGAGCCAAACGCTCGTGACTTCCCGGCGTGACTTCCCCTGGGCGATCTCCGGGTTCACGCAGCAGGAAAGCTTCAACCTGGTGGCGGCGATGATCACGCCGAACGATCCCGGCGTGGAGGCGCTGATCGGCGCGGCGCGCCACTACGACCCGAGCGGCTCGATGGTGAGCGGCTACGACAGCGCCGACGACTACAACGGCTCGGTGTGGCAGCGGTTGTCGGACATCTGGCAGGCGGAGACGACCGACTACAGCCTGGCCTACGTCAGCACCACGGTCAGCTTCGCAGCCGGCCAGTCACAGCGCATCCGCCTGCCAAGTGAGGTCCTCGACCAGGGCAACGGAAACTGCATCGAAACGGTACTGCTCTATGCCTCCGCCGCCGAGGCGCTGGGGATGGACGCCGCGTTGATCCTCATCCCCGGCCACGCGTACGTGGGCATCAGCGTCGACAAGACCGACCAGAACTACTACTTCATCGAAACCACGATGATCGGCCAGGCCACGTTCGCGGAGGCCACCAAGGAAGGCCTGAAGGAGTGGAACGACGCCGCCAGCCACATGAAGGCAGGCGAACAGGACTACGGCTGGGTGGACGTGCCGACGGCCCGAAAGAACGGCATCATCCCGATCCCCTGGCACTAGGCTCTACGTCGGGGCCGGCGCCGATCTGACGCCGGCAACAGCGCGGACAAGCAGCGCCACCGCGTCGGCAACCTCGCCGTCGCCGAGGTTGCCGTACCCGAGCACGAGCGCCGGCCCGAGCGTCACGAGTTCGGGGCCACCGAAACACAGGTCGTTCCGGCCTGGCTTGTTGCGAGCAAGCCGTCTATCGTGCCGGTTACCGGGGCGAGCTCGGTAGCGCAGCTCGACGAACAACCCGGCGGTATGGAACTCCGGCTCGACGCCGAGATCATGGCCCGGCTAGGACCAAGCCGGACGTGAAATCCCCGACCCGGCACTGTTCGTGGGGCAGCCGCTCATGACCGCGACAGCCCGATGGCGATCCGAATAGCGGCGCCGACCGCCGCGAGGAGAGTTGAATTGAAGCGAGTACTCGGACGCAGCGGGATCGAAGTCTCCGCCGTGGGAATGGGCTGCTGGGCGATCGGCGGGCCCTGGACGATCAACGGCACCGTGGCCGGATGGAGCGAGGTCGACGACGATGAGTCGATCCGGGCCATCCACGCGGCGCTCGACCTCGGCGTCACGTTCTTCGACACAGCCGCCAACTACGGCGCCGGCCACAGCGAACGCATCCTGGCCCGCGCCCTTGCCGGCCGGCGAGATCGGGTCGTCATCGCCACGAAGTTCGGCTACGAGGTCGACGAGGCCGCAAAGGCGGTCAAGCACTACGACGCCGTGGAGGAACAGAGCGACGTGGCCTCACGGCTGCGCGCCGACCTGGACCGGAGCCTGGACCGCCTGGGCACCGACTACGTCGACGTCCTTCTGCTGCACGTATGGGGTCTCACCGTGGAGCGGGCTCTGGCCGCCGGCGACGTCCTCGAGGAGCTGGTCAGCGAAGGCAAGATTCGGACCTACGGGTGGAGCACCGACAGGACCGACGCTGTGAAAGCCATCTCAACGCTGCCCGGAAGCGGCGTTGCGGAGGTGCAGTTCAACGTACTCACGGGCAACGCCGAACTGCTCGCCCTGTGCGAACGGCTCAACATTGGCACCGCGGCTCGTGCTCCTCTCGGGATGGGCCTGCTCACCGGCAAATTCACCGCCGACACCACGTTCGCGCCGGACGACGTGCGCGGCAGCGCGCAGTGGTTCCCGGGGCTCCAGGGCGGCAAGCCGAGTCAGGCCTGGCTCGACCAGCTCGCGTCCGTCCGCGACGTTCTCACGAGCAAGGGCCGAACCCTGGCCCAGGGCGCGCTCGCATGGCTGTGGGCCCGAAGCCCGGTCCTCGTGCCGGTCCCCGGCTTCCGGTCGGTGGCGCAGGTGCGGGAAAACGCCGGGGCGATGGAGTTCGGGCCATTGACCGCGACTCAGATGGCAGAAATCGACCGCATTCTGGGCCGTTAGGCGCCGGCGGCCACCCGCTCCTCGGTTTCGGCGTCGACCGGGGTGGAATCGAGTTGCGGCGTATCCATTACCGGGGTGCCGGATGTCACCGGCACCTCATCCGGGTCGGCGGCGGCGATCTCCGACAACCGCTCGCCGGCGCGTCTCGAGAGGTCGCCCGCGAGCGCGCTGCGATCCAGCTCGTCCAGCTCGGCGCCCCACATAGCGGCGTCACGGCCCCACAAGGCCCGGACTTCCGCCAGACCGTTCACGCCGAGCGTCTTGAAGTCGAACGAATCGATCCACACCTTCTTGCCGGCCGAACCGGCAAGCCAGCGGGCGGCCGACTTCTTCACGTTCGTTATGAAGGCGGTGGTATCCGCGCGCCGGAATCCGTCCAGCGACGCGAGCAGGCTCTGGAATTCCTCGCGCGACGGCCCTGTGACCTCGTTCGCGCCGATCTCCATCATCCGGCCGAAGATCCGGTAAAGGTGCCAGCGGAATGTCGCCTCACCGGGCTCGAGTTCCGGAGGTGGCATCGCGCCGGGCCAAAGCTCGCGGCTTATCTCATCGATCCGTATTGCCCGGCGACCCGCCTCGTTCCAGGACTCGGCGCCACGCTTCAGGTCGGCGAGTTCGGCGGCCAGGAGTTCGCACAACTCGGCCGTTGCGGCTGTGCACAGGCCCAGGAGCCGGTCGATCGCGTCCTGCAGCCGAACCGGCGAGACCGACGCCGGGTCGCGGCGAACCCTGTTACCCAGCTGCGCGACCTCGATCTTGGCCCGACGCAGCTCCCACAATGGTTCACGGCCGCCCAGGCGGATGAACCAGCTCACCGGAACCAGCATCAGCGCGCCCAGGAGTCCGGTCATCCCCAGGATGACCGCGCCGCGCTGAGCGATGGGCTCCGAGAACGCGGCCGGGATCAGCACCCATGCCAGCGCAATGACGAATGCCCAACGCGTGGTGTTGAGAAGCTTGGTGCGTGCGCGGGCGTGACCCTCGATCAGGCCCTCACCCTCGAGAAGGAAGAAGAAAACCGCCAGAGCAGTGAGCCCTACGGCGGCAATGACGGCCGCAGTCATGTGCATACCCTCCAGAACCGCCGCCCAGAGCCGTTCTCCTTCAGGCTACGCCTGCGCGGGTCTTCTGCCAAGGGTCGGCGCCCCCTGCGAGTCACCCTGACCAATGAGCCCGCGGCGCGGCTAACCGCGAGGTCCGCGAACGTCGGCGAGCGCCCGCTCGGCCTGGTCCCGGTGTACCCGTCCGTGGCCGGCTTGCAGTCGGAACAGTAACTCGAACGACTCTGGGCCGCGCTCCGCGTGTATGCCGAACCGGGCGCGATCCTGCACGGGAGTGTGCCGCCAGAGCTCGATATTGGCGTTGCGAAGCGCCTCGAACTGGGCGAGCAGCGTGGCCGGATCGTCGTGTAGGTGTCCGAAACGGGCGTTCCACGCGTCCTGGTCGTAGCCCTGGAGCGGCGGCTCGTCCTCGGCGAGAACCCAGCGGTATCGCGCCGAAGTGATGAGCTCCGAGTCGGTCAGGTGGCCCAGGCACTCCAGCACCGACCACTCCCCCGGCGACGGAGGCGTTCGCAGGTCGGTGCCTGCACGCGCCAGCAAATCGGCCCAGGCCGCAACTTCGGCCGTCTGGACCTCCAGTGGATCGTCCTGCCCGAGCGCCTCGATGACCGGGCGGCGATATTCGTCTGCCTCTTGCGGCGACATTCGAGTCATGCGATCTCTCCCGCGCGCGGCGATACGGCGTCGGGGCCGCGACGAGACGCCCCGAGGCGGCTAGTCTAGGAGGCGATGCCCAAGTACGTCGGAGCGCTCGATCAGGGGACCACGAGTACTCGTTTCATCGTCTTCGATCATGCGGGCGCGGTCGTTGCCGTCGATCAGCGTGAGCACAGCCAGATCTACCCGCGGCCGGGCTGGGTTGAGCACGACGCGCTGGAGATCTGGGCTCGGACGCAAGAGGTCATCCGTAGCGCGATGGTCAAGGCCGGCATCGGCGCGGCCGACCTTGCGGCTGTGGGAATCACCAACCAGCGCGAAACGGCGATCGTCTGGGATCGCAGGACCGGGCAGCCCATCTGCAACGCAATCGTCTGGCAGGACACCCGCACGAGCGACTTCATCGGCGAACTGGCGCAAGGCAACGGCCAGAACCGCTTCCGCGAGAGAGTGGGACTGCCGCTCGCAACCTATTTCTCGGGCCCCAAGATCCGCTGGATCCTGGAGCACGTGCCGTTCGCGAGGGAGAGGGCCGAGGCGGGTGACCTCCTGTTCGGCACGGTCGACAGCTGGCTCATCTGGAATCTGACCGGCGGCGCCTCCGGTGGTTGCGGGTGCTCCGGGCAGCGAAGCCGCTCGGGCGAGGGCGCGCACGTCACCGACGTCTCGAACGCGAGCCGGACGATGCTGATGAATCTCCGCACGCTCGATTGGGATCCGGAGATGCTCGATGTGATGGGCGTGCCGCGCGCGATGCTGCCGGATATTCGTTCCTCATCGGAGATCTACGGCGAGGCTGTGGGCGACCTCGCCGGAGTGCCCGTCGCCGGCGACCTGGGGGATCAGCAAGCGGCCCTCTTCGGCCAGACGTGCTTCGCGCCCGGCGAGGCCAAGAACACGTACGGCACCGGCTGTTTCATGCTGATGAACACGGGCCCTCAACCGGTCCTGTCGAAGTCCGGCCTGCTGACCACGCTGGGCTATCGAATTGGGACCGAACCCGCCGTGTACGCGCTTGAAGGCTCGATCGCAATCGCCGGCGCGCTGGTGCAGTGGCTGCGGGACAACCTGGGGCTGATCCACGATTCTGCCGAGGTGGAGCAGCTCGCGGCGACGGTCCAGGACAACGGCGGCGTCTACTTCGTGCCCGCGTTCTCCGGTCTGTTCGCCCCGTACTGGCGCAGCGACGCCCGCGGCGTGATCGCCGGCCTGACGAGCTACGTCAACCGCGGTCACATCGCCCGGGCCGTGCTCGAGGCGACGGCATGGCAGACGCGCGAAGTCCTGGATGCCATGAACGCCGACTCAGGCGTGGCTCTGCACTCGCTCAAGGTGGATGGCGGCATGGTCCACAATGATCTTCTGATGCAGTTCCAGGCCGACGTGCTGGGTGTTCCCGTCATCCGACCGAAGGTGGCCGAGACAACTGCCCTCGGCGCGGCATACGCGGCCGGACTCGCCGTGGGGTTCTGGAGCGCGATCGGTGATCTCCGCGCAAACTGGTCGAGTGACCGCGAGTGGCGGCCGGGAATGGATCCGGCCACGCGAGAAAAGGAGTACAGGCTCTGGAAGAAGGCCGTGACAAGGACGTTCGATTGGATCGAATGAGCCCTGAGGCGCGAGCTTTCGCGGGTGACCAGGTTCCCCCGGGGCCCAAGCCGATACCAGACGAGAAGAGCGTTCCTGAGCTCGAGCCTGCAGATACCTGGACCCTGGTCGAGGCTTCCGCCGAGGACGGCGACGCAGCCGGAGTCACGGCCGAGCCGGACCCCGAGGCGAATCCCGAACCGGCTCATCCTCATGTCGCCGTGTCCGGCGGCCCGCCCCACGTCCTGATCATCGGGGGCGGCGGCACCGGTGGCGCCCTCGCCCACGACCTCGTGCTGCGCGGCCTGCGAGTGACCCTGGTAGAGCGCGGGGAGGTGACTTCGGGGGCAACCGGCCGCCACCACGGCTTGCTCCACAGCGGCGCCCGCTACGTGACTACGGATCGGGCCGCGGCCGTCGAGTGCGTCGTGGAGAACAAGCTGCTGCGGCGTATCGCGCCGGGATCGCTCGAGGAGAACGACGGGCTATTCGTTGCTCTCACCGACGAGGACGCGGAATTCGAAAAGCAGTTCACTGAGGCGTGCTGGCAGTGCGCCTTACCAAACAAGCGCCTCACCCGCGATGAGGCGCTCCGCCTGGAGCCCGGGCTCAACCCGGGCTTGCTGTTCGCCATCCAGGTCCCGGACGCCACGATGGACGCGATGCGCCTGCCGCTGCGCTTCTTTGCCACGGCTCGGCGGAACGGCGCCGACGTGCGGCCCTTCACGGAGGTCGTGGGCATCACGACTTCCGGCCGGACGGTGACTGGCGCGAAGGTTCGGGACATTGCCAGCGGACGCGAGTACGAGATCGGCGCCGACGTTGTGGTCAATGCGGCCGGGCCGTGGGTGGGCCGAGTTGCGGGTCTGGCAGGCGTCAAGGTTGGGGTGACTCTCTCGCCGGGGGTCCTGCTGGCCGTTGCCGGTCGTCGGTGCAACATGGTCGTCAACCGTCTTCACCCGCCGGGTGACGGGGACATCGTCGTCCCTCAGCGCGGGCGCACGATCCTCGGCACCACCTCCTGGATCGCGGACGATCCGGCCGAACCCGTAATCCCCACCGGACATGTGGAGACGATCCTGCGCGAAACGTCGGCGCTGCTGCCCGGACTGGCACAGGCGGAGATCCTCGCCCGCTGGACCGCCGTACGGCCGCTGGTGACATCGACCGCGGGCCGGGGGCGGGGCCCGGCGCGCGAGATCGAGTGCATCGACCACGCCGCGGACCGCAAGCCCACAGATGGGCTCGTAACGATCGCCGGCGGCAAGGCCACGACGATGCGCGCGATGGCCGAAGCGGCCGCGAACACCGTCTGCGCGAAGCTGGGGGTCGATGAACCCTGCCGGACGGGCGAGGTGGTCCTGCTGCCGCACACCGCGTGGTACAACGCATGAGCCCGCGCAAGCCGAAGCCGCCCGCCGTGCCCGCCGAGGAGCCGCTCGCCGAGGGATTGGCCGCCCCGGCCGAGGTGCCGCCCGCCGTGCCGCCCGCCGTGCCCGCCGAGGAGCCGCTCGCCGAGAGCGTGGCCCCCCGGGCCGAGGGACCTACCTTCCGCGTCTCGCGCCGCCGGGCCGGCGACGATCGGGCGCATTTCGATGAGTTTCGGGTCGCGGTAGGCCGGGAAGACACCGTCCTCGACGCGCTCATCGCGATCCGTGAAACCAAGGATCCGTCGCTGGTGATCCGCCACTCCTGCATGCACGGCTCGTGCGGCACCTGCGGAATGCGCATCAACGGCCGAGAGGCGCTCGCCTGCGACACTAAGGTCGCCAGCCTGCGGGCCGGACCCATCACAGTCGAGCCGGTGGCCAATCAGCGTCTCGTCGCCGACCTCGCCACCGACATGGTCGACTTCTATGCGCGCTTCGAAGCCGCCGGGCTGCCACTCGTTCGCGACGCGGAGAAATCCCCGGGCAGACCCGGTCCGGCCGGCATGCTTGCCTTCGAACGGCTGGAGAACTGCATCGAGTGCGGGCTGTGCCTGTCGGCGTGCCCCATTGCCCGAGCGAATCACGACTACATCGGCCCGGCGGCACTGGCGGCCGCCGCACGCGTCGTCGAAGAGCCACGCGGCCGCGATCTGGGCCCGGTGCGGGCGCTCGCCGGTGAGCACGACTCGGTCTGGAGTTGCCGCGACGCCATGGAGTGCTCGGCGGTCTGCCCCGCGGGCGTGGATCCGGCCCGCGCCATCCTGACGCTGCGCAGGCATCTGGCCGCTAACGGTGCGAGGCGCCTGTTCGGCCGAGGCGACTAGGGCTGGTAGATCTCGGCCGCGAACACGTCCTGGCCGCCGCTCCCGCCAACCAGGAAGACGCGCCCGTCCACGAGGACAACCGTAACGATCTGACCGGCTCGGTAGACGGTCGTGGGGCCTGTGGGTCCGAAGGTGCCCGCCTTTGGATCGAANNGTGCTCCATGTGCCGGTCTTGGGGTCGAAGATCTCGGCAGAGGCAAGCGGCTGTTCGGCGACGGCGCTGCCGTTGCCGCCCGCAACGAGGACGCGTCCGTCGGGAAGCAGAGCGGTCGCGGGATACAACCGCCCAACCGCCATGGTGCCGGTTGCGGTGAAAGTGCGCGTTTTCGGGTCGAACATCTCGGCGGTGGCCAGCGGGCTCGCACCGCCGTCGGATCCGCCGGCAACGAGCACGCGGCCGTCGGCGAGCTGCACCGCGCCGTAGCCGCCTCGAGCTCCAACCATCGAGCCCGCGGCAGCGAACGAGCCGGTAGCGGGATCGTAGATCTCGGCCGATCCAAGGCTGTTGCCGTCCGTGTCCTTTCCGCCAAGGATCAGCACGGTGCCGCCCGGCAGGCCGAACGCCTCCGGCCCCAATCTCGCCGTCTTCATAGACCCCGTCGCGGCGAAGGTGCCGGCCCCCGGGTCGAACAGCTCGGCCGAAGCGAGTGGATTCTGCTGAGCGTCACCGCCCCCGGCGACCAGAACGCGGCCGTTCGGGAGCCTGGCGACGGCCGGATCCAATCGGGGCGCCGTCATCGATCCCACAGGGGTGTACTTACCCGACACGGGGTCGAAGAGCTCCGCGGTGTCCAGCGTCTTCGAATCGCCGTCTCGTCCGCCGGCCATCAACACCCGGCCATCCTTGAGCAGCGTGGCGTTGAGCCTCACCCCGACCGTGGCTCCGGCATCGATGAAGGTGCCCGGGCCCGTGGAAGGCAGCGTCGCCGATTGCGTGGGCGGCAACGTCGGTGACGGCGTGGGAGTTGCCGACGCCCTCGCCCGCAGCGCGACCGATGGCGTCGGCGAGGCGACGCCCGGCGAGCACGCAGCCACGACGAGAATTAGTGGCATGGCAAGCGGCCACCCAAACAGCCGCCCGACCAAGGCATGGCTCCGGCTGAATCCCCGCATACCTGGAAGCCTCCCTGTTCTGCCTGCAGCGCGAGCGCTGCCGACGTCGCCGCTTCGGTCGAGACGTCGGACCGCCACAGCGACTAGTCTAGGCGGGCCGATCGCCGCAGGCGAGACCGGATGGTCTCAACCACCGCACGGACCATAACGCGAGTAGACGCCCATGCCCAACGCGACGCCGGATACCGATCCTCAAGCGGCCCGCCCGAAGCGGGTTCTTGTCGTCGGGGCCGGCGCCGTCGGCTCGCTTCTTGGAGCGTTGCTGGGTACGGCAGGCTACGACGTGACGCTGATCCGCATCTTCGAGCCGAACTCGGAGCGGCCGATCACCCTCATCCGCCCGGATGGATCTCGGACCGCCGTGCCGGTTCACCGGCTCACGAAGACCGACGATGCCTCCGATCCGGATCTGATCGTCGTCGCCGTGAAGATGCCCGCACTACGCGAGGCGCTGGCGCCGACCCTGCGCTGGCCGGGCGTGCCTACGCTGACCGTGGAGAACGGCATCGGCGCGGAAACGACCGCTACCGAGGTCCGGCCGCATGCGCCCGAGATCGCGGCCTCGCTGACGTCGCCGGCACGCCTCGTTTCCCAGGACGAGGTCCAATGGATGGGCAAGGGAGGGATCGCGCTTTCGGCGGCCAACGCCACGGCAGAGCCCCTCATGGCCGCTCTGGTGTCCGACTTCGGCCGTGCCGGCATGCGCGCGTCCGTCCAAACGAGCGCCCCGTCGATGAAGTGGTCGAAGTTGCTCGCCAACCTGATCGCGAACGCCACGGGCGCAATCCTGGACATGGACGCAGGTGAGATCTATCGGGACCGGCGTCTCTACGAAATCGAACGCCGCCAGCTCCTCGAGGCGCTGGCCGTTATGAGGGCCATGGGGCTCCGGCCGGTATCGCTGCCGGGCGGTCCGGTTCCGTGGCTCGCTCTGGGCGTGCGGCTGCCTGCGTGGCTGGGCCGGCCGATCCTCTCGCGCGTCGTGAAGGGATCTCGCGCCGGCAAGTCCCCGTCCCTGCGGATCCACGTGACCTCCGCTCCCGCCGATGGCCCATCGCCCGAGCCTACCGAGGTTGCGTGGATGAACGGGGCCGTGGCCATGGCCGGCGACCGGCTCGGAATCGCGACGCCGGTGAACGCCCGGCTGGCGACGCTCGTCGACGAGGTGGCGGCCGACCCGGTGCGGCGAGCCTGGTTCCGCGGACACCCCGAGCGGCTCTGTGCCGAGGTCACCGGGCGGTAGCGGGCCGGCCGGTGCACCCGGCCCGTCCATCGCCGCGAGTCGGTCATATACTTCCCGGCGATGCAAGAGCAAGAACTGGTTCGGGTTGCCGTCGCGATCGTGGGCGGCTTCATCCTCGGGGGAATCCCGTTCGGGATCATCGTGCCCCGGCTGATCGGGGGTACGGATCCCCGCACCATCGGCAGCGGCCGGACCGGCGGCGCCAACGTTTCGCGCGCGGTCGGCTATCGCTGGGCGCTGGTATCCGGCCTGCTCGACGTGGCAAAGGCGTCGGTCGCCGTGCTGCTAATAGTGGCCATCGGCGGCGGAGCCGTGCCGCAGATCGCCGCCGCGCTGGCCGCGGTCGTCGGGCACAGCCGTTCACCGTTCATCGGGTTCCACGGCGGCCGCGGCGTGGCGCCGGCCACAGGCGGCGCGATCATCATCGCCCCGTACATCCTGCTCGCCATCTTCCCGATTTTCGCGATCACGATCCTGGTGACCCGCATCTCGTCTATCGGGTCGCTGAGCGCGAGCCTTGCCGGAGGCGTCGCGATGGTCGTCGTCACGGCAGTGGCACCGCTCGCGCCGGTGTATTTCGTCTACGGGATCGGCGTGCCGGGTCTCATCTGGCTGTTCCATCTCGACAACATCGGCCGGCTCCTGCGCGGCGAGGAACGGCGCATCGGTGGGCGCAAGACCGGTGCCGCCGACCCATCGCGAGATCCGGCAGTCTAGCTCCGGGTCCCATTCGTTTCGGGCGCTGCAGCCCACCCCTTCCGACCTTCAAGGCCGCCCGGGGCCCCCGCTTTCGAGTGTGTTGCATACGTCGAGTTACGAATGGTCACTTACCACGATCGGCGTATCTTCATGCGGAGTACACAGCCGACGCCTCCCGTGAGAATTTCCTCAAGGTGCGCGAAGTGGACTGGGGAGAGCAATGGGAACCGAGATCGAATTCGTAGGGTTTGCGGAAGACTGCCGCGTCGAAGGCAAGCTGGATCTCGACGACGCACGCCTCGCCGATCTGCTGAACAGCCACAAGAGCATCACTGTGCGGGCAGTGACTCTGGTAAGCACACTCGACGGGCACACGCAGGCGTTCGACAGCCTCGAGATCAACCGTGACGAGTTGGACATCGTCATCGCCAGCGGCCCGCGTGGAGATCCCAAGCGGCGCCTGGCTACCAAGCCAAACGGAGTGGCGATGAAGCTCGGCCCCTACAGCGCCGAAGGCTTCATGCACGCGCCGCCCACGGCCAACCCGGTCCGCGGCATCAACAACCGGCCGGCAATGGTGGCGCTCACCGACGTGGTGCTCGAATACCAGTTCTGCGAGGAGTCCGTGAGCACCTGGTATCGCACGGTTCTCGTGAACCGTGACCTCGCGGTCTCGCTGCGAGCGGTCACAAGCCCGGGCACCATGCAGTTCGGCGCCGCGTAGCCCTTCTCTAGCGCCGTCGCTCGATCAACTCCTTCGCGTAGCCTCGCGCCGTTTCGGCATCCCTCGAGGCGAGCGCCTTCGCGGCCAGCGCCCGCAGTTCTGTGCCCGTGAAGCCCGCCAGCGCCGCCCGTACGCCGTCCAGCGAGCCCGAGTCCACCGACAGCTCGTCCACCCCCAGTCCGACGAGCACGAGTGCACCGGCCGGATCTCCGGCAAGCTCGCCGCATGCGGCCACCCGTATCCCGGCTTCTTTCGCGCCAGCGATCACGGCTGCGATGGTCCGCAGAACGGCCGGGTGGAGTGCGTCCTGCAGCCGGGCCAGCGACGGGTTGCCACGGTCGGCGGCCAGTACGTACTGAGTCAGGTCGTTGGTGCCGATGCTGAAGAAGTCCACGAGGCGGGCGAACTCCGGCGCCATCATCGCCGCCGATGGAACCTCGATCATGACGCCGGTCACCATCCGTTCGGGGATCGGGGCACTCTCGGCCGCGCCGGCCGCGCCCTCGGCTACGCCGGCACGAGCCTCGTCCCGAAGGCTCAGAAGCGTCTCGACGTCGCCCACAGTCGCCACCATCGCGGCCATGACGTGCGGCGTCACGCCCGTCAACGCGGCCGCGCGCCAGATCGCGCGGAGCTGAGTGAGGAGCAGCTCACGGCAGTCGCGGGCAAGGCGTATTGCGCGCACCCCCAGGAACGGATTCGGCTCCTCGGCGCGGCCGAGGTAAGGGATCGTCTTGTCCCCACCGATATCCGCGAGCCGGATGACGACCGGCCTGTCCGGTCCGAATGCCTCCATCGCCCGCCGGTATGCCGCCACCTGCTCATCCTCCGAGGGCGGCGACTTACGGCGCATGAACAGGTACTCGGTGCGGAATAGCCCGACACCCTCGGCGCCGGCCTCGATCGCGCGTGCGGCGTCATCGGGGCTTCGAATGTTGGCCATCAACGAGATCCGCTGCCCGTCCGACGTCGTGGCCGGCCGGCCTCGCAGTTCGGCGGCGGCGCGGTCCCGGACACCGCGAACGGCCTGGCGATCGGCCAGCGACTGGAGGTCCGCGGTGATCGGATCGACGATGACCTCGCCGCTCTCTCCGTCCATGGCGATGGGGGCGTGGCCCCGTATGGCTTCGAGCAGCCCCTCGGCCGCTACGACTGCGGGTATCCCCAGGCTTCTCGCCAGGATGGCGGCGTGCGCGGTGGGCGAACTCCCCGACAGGGCCATTCCGAGAAGCAGTCCGGCCGGCATCTCCGCGAGCAACGACGGCGGCACGTCCTCGCCGACGACGATGGACGGCTTGTCCGGCAGGTCCGCGTGCGTGCCCGTCAGAACCCGCACGACCCTTGCGGCCACGTCACGCACGTCGGCCGCCCGCGCCGCAAGGAGTGCGTCGTCGAGGGCGGCCAGCAGATCCGCGGATGCGTCGGCCGCGGCCAGGACGGCGGCCACCGGTTCGGAGCCGCGCCGCACGAGCCGCACGGCCTCGTCGATGAGCGCCGGATCGACGGCCATCATCGCCTGCGCTCCCAGTATCTCGGCTTCGCCGGGCCGGTCCATCTCGGATAGCCGCCGGGCCAGTACAGTCAGCTGGTTCGCGGCCGTTTCGGCGGCGGCCCGAATGCGCGCTTCGGCCTCCCCGGCAGAGCGAACGGATATGGGCGCGACGGAAGCGAGACCGTGCGGACGGAAGCGCCAGGCCGGCCCCACGGCGATGCCGGGAGCGGCCGGCAGACCGGCGATACTGCTGGACACGCTAATCCACCACTGGTTCGGCCTGGAGGTCAAGAAGCTCGCCGAGTGCGGCAACGGCCTGAGCCTCGTCTTTGCCCTCGGCGGTGATCCTCACGACATGGCCCTTTTCGACGCCGGCCGAGAGAACCCCCACAATGCTGCGGGCGTTCACCGCCGGCCGGCCCGTCGAAAGGTTCTCCAGCAGGACGTGCGAGGCAAATCCCGAGGCAATGCGCACGAAGGCCGCCGCCGGCCGGGCATGGAGGCCCGCATCGCTTCGGACTCCTACTTCTATCGAGCGCATGGCCGTCTCCTCGCCGGCTCCCCGCCCAACGGCGAGTTGCCTTGGACTATCGTACGCGCGGGCGCCATCCTGGACCGCATCCGGGACCGCATCCGGCGAACCTGGCATGATTGCGTGCCAGGGGTACCACAGGAGAGTTCGCTCTGTCGATGGAACGAGTGTCAGCCGGAGGCCCGGCTCGAGCAATCGCCGGCCTTGCCGCGCTGCAGGACCTCAGCGTCCTTCTCGAGGGAATCGAAGACCCCAAATCCCAGCGCGCCGTATGCCGGCAGGTGCTCGAGGCGCGCCGGAAGCTTCTCGGACCCGACCACCCAACCACGATCGAGGTCGAGGCCCGGCTCGCCGCGATCGCACTCGAGTTGGAGGAATTCCAGACCGCCCGGGACGCATACACGGTCCTGCTGGAGCGTTCGGAGCGCGTCTTTGGGCCTCGCAACCTCGATACCCTCTCCGCCGTTCACGGGCTTGCCGTGGCCCTCTCGTTCATGGAAGAGCCCGCTACGGCGCGCCCAATGTACGAGCGCGTCTACAACGGCCGCCGAAACGCGATGGGCGCCGATGACCCGGCCACGCTCAGCGCACTGCACAACCTGGGGCTCACGCACCGCGCCCTCGGCGACAACGCGGCGGCCCGGGCTTCGTTCGAGCAGCTGCTCGACACCCAGCGCCGCACGTTCGGGCCGGAGAACGCGCTGACACTTCGCACCATGACAAATCTGGGCAACGTGCTGATCGATCTCGAGGAATACGCGCGAGCATGCGAGGTTCTCGCGGAGCGCGTGGACCGGAGCCGGCGCATCCTGGGCCCGGATCACCCGGACACGATCGATGCGATGCTCGGACTCGCCCGCGCTCTCGTGGGTGCCGGGGACAAGGCTTCCGGCCGATCGCTCTCCGAGCAGGCGCTGGCCGCCGCGAATTCCGTGTTCGGACCGGACGCGCGCGACACGATCGCGGCGCTGACGCAGCACAGCCGCATCCTGCTCCGACTGGGCGAGGCGAAGGCCGCCGCAGCTTCCTACCGTTTGCTATTCGACAAGCTGACGCGCGTCAAGGGGCCGGAGGACATCGCCACCCTGGACGCGCTCGCCGGGCTGGCCGACGCGGTCGGCCGGAGCGGCGATCACAAGCGAGCCCACGACCTGGACGTCCAGCTCCTGGAGCGGCGGCAGAAGGTCCTTGGCCCCGATCACGCGGCCACCCTCTGGGCGATCGGCGACCTTGCGTGGAACCTGGAGCAGCTGGGCGACCTGACGGCCTCGGCCACGCGGTTCTCCGAGCTCGCGGAGGCCCGGACGCGGACGATAGGGCCGGACGAAGCCGACACCGTATGGACGCTGCAGGGCCTCACGCGAGTGCTCTCCAAACTCGACTCGCACACGGACGCCAGGCGCGCATACGCCAGGCTGTACGAGACTCAGGACCGCCGCCACGGCGCGGAAGCCGATGAGACGCTGAACGCACTGCGAGGCCTGGCCTGGGAGTCGCGAAAGACCGGCGAGCTGGAGGCGGCGCGACGCTACTGGACACAGCTCGTGGAAACCCAGGAGCAGCTCCACGGGCCCAAGGACGAGCGGACGCTCGATGCCCTGGTCTGGCTTGCCGAATCTCTGGACGACCTGGACGAGCCGGAGCAGGCACGCTCCATCTCGGAGCGCATCGCCGGCCCGCTCGGCCGTCACTACGCCGCCAGCGCCGACGTGGTGGGGGCCGAGGATCCGCGGACGCTCGAGCTGGGCCATGCGCTCGGTCTGACGCTCGAACGGCTGGGCCAGTACGAGTCGGCTCGCGCGACGTATCAGCGGACGCTCGACGGATACCTGAACGTGCAGGGCCGGCGATCCCGGCAGGTCGCCACCCTGCGAGCCCGCCTCGGCGACATCGCACGCTGGCTCGGCGACCCGCCGGCCGCCCACGCGATGTACGGCGAAGCGCTTACGACCCTCCGCAAGTCCCCGGGCCCCGAAGATCCCGACACCCTCGAGGTGGTCAGTCACGACGCGGAGGCGCTCATGGCGATGGGCAAGAAGGTCGCCGCCCGCAACCAGGCACGTACGGTCGTGGACGGCTACCGCCGCACGCTCGGCGAGGAAAACTACCTGACGCAGCGCGCCCGATCCCGGCTCGAGGCGATCTCGCCCGCCGCGAAGAAGCCGCGCCCGGTCTTCTAGCCGAGACCCGCGGCCGAAACCGGAACCCGGAAGGCACCTACGCTCCGTTGCCGTATCGTCGCCGCGTGAAAGCCCTCCCCGTCGAACTCAGCGTCGGCCCGAACGCGGCCGCCGCTGCCCATCCCGCACTGGACCAGGGCTCGCTCCTGCGGGCGGTCGGCGAATTGGCCGCGCGTGACCCGGACCTCGCCGCGATCGCCGAGCGGTTCGGGCCGCCGCCGCTGTGGGACCGGCCGGCCGGCTTTGCCACTCTCGTCCACATGATTCTCGAGCAGCAGGTGTCACTCCAGTCGGCCGGCGCCGCGTTCGCCCGGCTGAGCGCCGAGGTTTCGCCGCTGACGCCGGCCGGCTTCCTCGCGCTCGACGACGCGCAGCTCCTCGCCATCGGTTTCAGCCGTCAGAAGGCGGCCTATGCGCGAGGTCTGGCTGCGGCGCTGGAGTCGGGCGAGCTGGAGTTGGACTCACTCCATGCCCTCAGCGACGAGCAGGCGCATCGCCGGCTGGTGGCGCTCAAGGGCATCGGTCCGTGGACGGCCGGCATCTACCTGCTCGAAGTGCTTCTCCGGCCCGACATCTGGCCCGCCGCGGACATCGCCCTGGCGCAAGCCGTCGCCGAAGCGAAGGGGCTGCCACGCCGGCCGGCGGCCGCGGAACTGGAGACGATCGGCGACGCCTGGCGGCCGTGGCGTTCCGTGGCCGCTCGGCTCTTCTGGCACGACTACCTGAGCCGCCGCGGCCGTTCGCTGTAGCGCCGCTACGGCCGGGGCCCACCGGCGGCGATGGGGAAGAACCCGGGCGCTCCCAGGTAGTTGCCCTGTGCGTAGCCGACCTTCAGCGTGAGCAAGGCGCCGAGCTCTTCCTCAGTCTCGACGCCCACGGCGATGAGACCCGAGCCCGTGCTGCGCGCGAAGTACTCGAGGCCGGCAACCAGCGCCTGCCGGACGCGGTCCTTCTCAATCCCCCTGACAATCGTCTTTGGCAGCTTGATGTAGGCGGGTCGCAGATCGACGATGCCGTGAAGGGTGTGCATCTCGCCCGTCGTCGAATCGACGGCCAGCTTCACGTGCGCTGGCAGCCTGTCGAGAATCGACCGCAGATTCTCGTCGACAGCGGGCATCGTGCTCAGCTCGAGGACTACCCGACGCCCGTCGCCGGGGCCCGGCAGCAAACCCAGCAGTCGGTCGCCGGAAGCCAGGAACGCCGGCGTCACGTTCAGGCTGAGCCAGCCCTTGGTGTCATTGAGAGCGGCCTCGGTGATCGCGGCGCGGGTCGTGGCGGTCTCGAAATCAGCCGCCATCCCGATCGAGACCGCCTCGGCGAATCTCTCACCAGGCTCCCGTTCGTCGTCGAACCGAGTGGTCGCCTCCCAGCCCACAGTGCCCATATCCGCGAGGTCGATGATCGGCTGGAATCTGGGCCGGAAACGGCGGTGGGCGAGCACGTCGGTGATGTCGCGGCGGATCGCCCGCACCCCGCCGCGCGTCAGCAGGCCGGGCGTAAGCACCGTGCCGATCGAGATTGCCAGGGCCTCGACCGACCGAACGTGGTCGCGCGTCTCTTCGGTGCCGAGAACGATCAGCAGACCGACGAGTCCCTCCGCGTGGCGGAACGGGACCATCAACAGCATCTGGGCGTCCTTTCGGACGAAATCCGCTCCATCGGCTCGGGCGGCCCGCAGCAAACCCTCGTTGACCCACGGCCCCGGCTGCTGGCCGGCCAGCAGTTGCTCCACGCGTTCCGGAGCCGAGAGATACCTGCCCAGCTGCTCAAATCCCGTCCGCGGGGAGATCGCCAGCACGGAAGCTTCATCGGGCACCGTGAGGTCCAGGACCAGAGCGGCAACCGATCCCGGGAGGATCAGGGCGGCGTTGCAGACGGCCAGGCCGAGTTCCTCGGGGCTTGCGTCGTCTCTCAGCGACTCCATCAAGGTGGCCAGCCGGTCCAGCGACGAGCGCTCGCTGTCGAGCTGCTCGATGGCGGCCTGCATCCTGGTTACGTCGTGCAGCACGATGACAAAGCTGATCTCGTCGCTGTCGGGCTCCGGAATGGGGCTGATGCTCACGATCGCCTTGATCTCCCGGCCGCCCTTGCCCTGGCCTCGAGTCAGGCCCTTCCATGGCTCACCGTTGGCCATGGTCGCCCATGGCTCCTCGTCGGGGATAAGACCTCGGAGGATCTCCGGCCGGAAGCCGACGCACTCGAACGCCGCATAACCGGTCAGGTGACGGAAGGCCGAGTTGGCGTAGAGGAACGAATGTGACGAGTCGACGATGATGATCGCGTCCGTTGCGCTGCCAACAGCCATGTCCAGGCGGGCACGCTCGGTGAGCATCAGATGCTGCGCGGTCCGGTCGTCGATGATGAGGAGCAGGGCCGGCGGATCGCCGCCCGACGCGGACATGCGTACGAGCACTTGCCGGTCGGGATGGCCGTGACGCCTGACGGTCGTCTCGAACGACGCCCGGTCGATTTCGCCGGCGGCGATCATGGAGCCTTCGCGATCGAGGTGGGCACACGCGGCCTCGTCGAACACGTCCCTGGGGGCGGTGCCGCTGACCTGGCGCGGCTGCACCGACAGCAGCGACGTCGCCTTCGAATCCATTTCGAGGAAGCGGCCGCTCTTCATGTCGACCGCGGCCACGCCGTCGAAGGCGTCGGAAATCATCCGCTCGAGTCGATCGAGCGTGACTTCGGCCCGACGGGTGTCCGAAATGTCCCGCAACACCCCGTCGACCGCGACGGTCTCGGATCCTTCGCGGATCGGCGACAGGATGAACTCGGTCCATATCTGCCGGCCGTCTCGATGGACCAGCCTGGCCGAGAACGCGTGACCGGGCTTGATCGTGCGATAGTCGATCGTCTCCAGCGCGAACCTGTCCTCGGGCCAGACGAGCTCCTCGAGGAGCGCGGGGTCGGCGAGGAACTCCTTCGGCGCGCGGCCGGTCANNGCCTTCGTGTCGAGTGTCTTCGGTCAACTGCTGCCCCCGGCCCACATCCTACGCCTGGGTCGTCGGCTCACCGAGCGGTCGACTGGAAGCTCGCACAGAGTCGCCCGCCCCTACCGGCGGAGTGCCTGATCCAGATCCTCGATCAGATCGGCCGCGGTCTCGATGCCCACGGACAGCCGGATCACCTCGTTGCCCGCGCCGGCGGCGTCACGTTGCTCGTCGGTGAGCTGGCGGTGCGTGGTGGACGCCGGGTGGATCACGAGTGATCGCGTGTCGCCGACATTGGCAAGGTGCGACCACAACTTGACGGACTGCACGAGCTTGACTCCCGCTTCGTAGCCGCCCCGCAGACCGATCGTGAAGACGGAGCCGGCCCCGCGCGGGAGGTACTTCGCGGCGAGGGCCGCGTACGGCGAGCCGGGCAGGCCCGCGTAGCTGACCCACGCCACGGCCTGGTGAGAGGCGAGGAACGTGGCCACGGCCGTTGCGTTGGCCACGTGGCGTTCCATACGGAGCGGCAGCGTCTCCATACCGGTCAGGATGTAGAACGCGTTCTGCGGCGAAAGTGCCGGGCCAAGGTCCCGAAGTGCCACCGCCCGCGTCTTCGTCGAAAACGCCACCTCGCCGAAGGTCTCGTAGAAGTCGAGGCCGTGGTAGGCGGGATCCGGCTCGGTGAGGGCCGGGAACTTGCCGTCACGCGCCCAGTCGAATTTGCCGGACTCCACGACCACCCCGCCGAGCGACGTCCCGTGACCGGAGAGGAACTTCGTCAACGAGTGGACGATGATGTCCGCGCCCCATTCGAACGGCCGGCACAGGTAGGGCGTCGCCAGCGTGTTGTCCACGACGAGCGGAATCCCGGCCTCGTGCGCGATCCCGGCGAGCAACTCGAGATCCACGACGACGCCGCCGGGGTTCGCAAGGCTCTCGGTGAAGATGAGCTTCGTGCGCGGCGTGATGGCAGCGCGGACCTCGTCCGGGTTGCGCGGGTCCACGAGCGTGCCGTTCCAGCCCAGGCGCGGGAACGTATGGCTGAACTGCGTGATCGTGCCGCCGTACAGGAACCGCGACGCCACGAAGTGATCGCCCGGGCCCATGAGCGTGTAGAACGTGAGCAGCTGCATCGCGTGTCCGGAAGCACCCGCCACCGCCGCGGTTCCGCCCTCCAGGGATGCCACCCGCGCCTCCACGGCCGACACCGTTGGGTTGCCCAGGCGCGTGTAGATGTAGCCCGACTCTTCTAGGTTGAAGAGCGCTGCCGCGTGATCGGCGTCGCGGAAGACGTAGCTCGTGGTCTGGTAGATGGGCACGTTGCGTGCACCGGTGACCGGATCCGGAACCGCCCCCGCGTGCACGGCGCGGGTTTCGATGCCGTATGAGCGGGAGTTGTCCGGGGCGGCCATGGTCGTCTCCACCTTGCTTGCTGTGCTGTGCGTCGGGACTAGCTTAGGCCGACGACCGCCTCTGGTGACGTACATGTCCGCTGCTTCGAGCGATGCGCCTTGCGAGACGGCCGACGTTGCCCGGCCGCCCCGGGCTTGCGCAATCCGCGCCAGTGCCCTTACACTCCGCCACCAATGAACACCTTCCACTTCAGCCGCCGGGAGAACTCGCGCAAGGCTTCGGCCCTGCGCGGTTCGATGATGTCCATGCCCTGGCGGCCCCGAAGTGCGGAGGACGGGGTCTGAGGCTCGGCGCATGGACGCGCAACTGAGCTGAGGATCGGTCCCGGGGCCGCGGTTTCCTTGAAGGAGATCGCGGTTCTTTGTTTCTCCGAGCAACGCTTGCGGGCAGCCGCCATCCCCCCGAGCCAACGCACGTTGGCGATCCCTCCCCAGGGCTCCCCGGGATCAACCACAGGCTGACTTCCCGCACGGACGGCGCTCGCCGCCGGCGGTCCCGCCGCAAGGCACCTACTCCAGGAGAAACCGACCCGTGTCCGACAAGACCCCCGCGCAGAAGAACGAAACCCTCGCGATCCATGCCGGCCAGAGCGTGGACCCCACGACGAAGGCGCGAGCGGTGCCGATCTACGCCACCACGAGCTACGTNNACCCGGATCATGAACCCCACCACCGACGTCTTCGAGCAGCGCATCGCCGCTCTCGAGGGTGGCGTGGCGGCGTTGGGTGTCGCGTCCGGTCAGGCGGCCGAAACCCTGACGATCCTCAACCTGGCACGCGCCGGCGACAACATCGTCACCAGCTCCTCGCTGTACGGCGGCACGTACAACCTCTTCCAGTACACGCTGCCTAAGTACGGTATCGACTTCAAGTTCGTGGACGGCTCCAAGCTCGAGGAGTTCGAGAAGGCAATCGACGGCAAGACCAAGGCCGTCTACCTCGAGACCATCGGCAACCCGCGCCTTGACGTTCCGGACTTCGAGGGGATCGCCGCGATCGCGCATAAGCACGGCGTCCCGGTGGTGGTGGACAACACCTTCGCGCCCATCCTGGCGCGCCCGTTCGAGTGGGGCGCGGACATCGTCGTGCACTCCGCCACCAAGTGGATCGGCGGCCACGGCACCGCGATCGGCGGCGTCATCGTGGACGGCGGCAAGTTCGACTGGGCGGCCTCGGCCCGCTTCAAGGCCGACTTCGTGGATCCGGATCCGTC
>PMBG01000194.1 GCA_003153755.1 Chloroflexota bacterium
GCGATGCTGCCGCGCCCGCGCGTCGGCGACCTGGTGGCCGTCCTTGACACGGGAGCTTACGGCTTCACCGAATCGATGCCGCTCTTCCTGTCGCACCCCTCGGCCGCGGAGGTCGCCGTCAAGGGCGGCCGAGCGCAGCTGATCAGGCCGCGCGTGGCGCCTGTCGAAATCCTGGATCGCCAGCTGAACCCGGACTGGTAGTAGGCCCTAGCCGGCTTGGCGCAGTTCGAGTGACAGACCGCTCGCGAACGCTGGCGCCATCTCATCGGGTCGAGGCGAGAGGAGTCAGCCCGACACTATACGGGTGAAGGTTCGGAGCGGGGTCGTAGGCGCCAAGGAACAACTTGCCACGGCCTGAAACGACCATGACCTGACCGCGGTGCCGGCGGGAGCGCCGAAGGCTCCTGGCTCCGGGTCCTACCCCGGCTACGCCTCCGGCTCGCACGAGTTCGTGGCAGTCGAAGCCGGAACGCTCGAACTGGGCGTCGGTTCCCAGAGCATCACGCTCGAGCCATCGGAGTCGACTGTCTGCACGCTTGCTGGGGCCGCCGGGCTTCGAGGCGAAGCCATTGATGGTTCGTCGAGCCCCATAGTGGAGTGGTTTTCCGTCGATCTTGGTGCCCTTCCGCCAGGGAGGTACCTCGTGATGCGGCCTGCCGTGTCACGAAGGACGTGATGGACGAGCTGAGGCTCGGGTGTAACCTCAAGTGTCTTCCGGAGGCGCCCCATGAGCGATGGCAGATTCGAGCGCGAGATCCAGACCGCGCCCGCCGCAGACGATCCCCTACCGGTCAGTCAGGACTTGCGAGTCCACATCGCGAGAGTACCCGACGAGGCGCAGGGCAGCATGCGCGCGCGGCTTCGAGGGAGCTTTGTCTCCGGGCCGCGGCGTTCCTGGCTCGCTCCGCTTGCGGCGGTCCTGCTTGTCGGCTCACTTGTGGCTACGGGTCTGCTGGGGGGCATGCGCCGGTCGACCGCTCCGGCGGCGTCCGAGCCGAAGAGTGTCTCCACATCGGCGGCGCCCGCCGCATCCCCGACGGCCACTCCGAGCGCCACTCCCGCGTACACGCTTACCTCGAACGGGCAGACCTTCGTAGCGCCGGGTCTCACGTCCGGCTGGACGGCCTTCTCATGGACGTCGGTCCCGGACGGCAGCTTGATGAAGGAGATGGTTCCCTGGGATGGTGGTGGCAACGGCTACTTCGACATGATCGACTGGGCCGGGGGATATGCCGCCCTGACAGGAAGGGCGGCAATCGGTCTAGACCAGATCCTCCTGACCTCCTCAGACGGGGAGACGTGGAGGCAAGTCGACGCAGTCTCCAATCCAACGGATATTGCCGCCGGGCCCGACGGCCTGGTTGCCGTTTCTCGGGACCAATCCGGCAGCGAAACGATCTGGACCAGCACAGACGGAGTGACATGGCGGGATGCCGGCCCTCCGAAAGGTGTCAAGGAAATCGGTCTCATGGCGGGAACAGCGGTCGGTTTCGTGGCAGTGGTGCCCGGCCCCAACCCCGGGCCCAACGAAAACGTCCCCGCGCAGTCGGCGACGGCCGCGCTCGTCTTCTCGACCGACGGCGTCTCCTGGGTGCCGGTTGATTTCCAGCCGGGCACCAACTGGTACGAGCTTGGGCCTCAGTCGAACGGCAGCCGGTTCTTCCTGACGGGCATCTACGCGGCGGGTACGCAGCAGGCAGACACACCGATCGAAACTGGGGCCTTGTGGTGGTCGGACGATGGCCGTACCTGGACTCGCACCAACTGGTCCGGCAACCGATCTGGTTGCTGGAGCTCGCGGATCAAGTTCGCGAGCGGCGGCATGATCTCCTGGACGGACGACGGCCAAGGAAGTGGGGCCTCCGTGATGGAGGTTTCGACCGACGGCGGCAAGACGTGGACGAAGGATGCAGGCTACGGGCCGCTCGGGGGAGACGATCAGGGCTATTGCAACGGGTCCAGCGGGACCATCGAGTCGAACGGATCGATATTCCTGGCAGTGAGCGGCTCGTCTTCGTCCAGCAGCCAGAGCCAGGCCTGGACGTCGTCGGACGGGCTGAACTGGAAGCCGATTCCCTGGGGCCAGCCGGACTCCTCATTCACCGATGCCCGCGGTGACATCGGAGCTTTCCTTCTACCGCGCGGCGTCATGGTGGGCGACGGCGGCGCGACCCTCTACTACGGATCGGCGACGTAGCCCAAGTCCGGGTCCGGGTGACGGTCGACCGGGTTCCGACAAGGCGGAGTCGAGCGTGGATTCGGTGGCGCCGATGGCCTACCTACGCGACTGGTCGGGGCGAGAGGAATTGAGCCGGCGATTCCCACGTGTCGGATCGTGGTGCCGACGTGGATCGTAGAGGCAGTCGTAGGAGCGGCTTGAACCACGCCTTCAGCACTCTGATCGGTTCGCTCAGCGGACCTACTGATGGTGCGTCCACATTCGGAGCACCTTCANNGGTGCTGAATGGTGATGCGCCGAGAATATGCGCCGGCCAGGTCGCCCACGAGTTTCTCGAATGGGGGCGGCGTTTGGTAGGGGTTCTGGGCGAGGATCTCCAGCAGGGTCTGGGCCTTCGGCTTCAGACCGGCAGCAGTCAGCTTCTCAGCGTCCTTCTGGGCCTGCTTCGTGTATACGAGCCTCCAACTCACCAGTGGAGTTCGCCGTCGAGTTCCTCGGCCGGCGTCGCCATGCCCTCGATGATGGACTCGCGCATACCAGGAATGGACACGAGGAACAGGGTCTCCTGAACGGCGCGCCAGTCATCCTCGCCAACCAGCACCGCATTGCCGCGTTTGCCAGTGATCTGGACCGGTTCATGAGAGTCGGACACGTCGTCCAGGAGCTTGTAAAGCTGCTTGCGCGCTTCGGTTACGGTGACGGTGGTCATGGCCGATGATCCTTGTACGTACGTTCTAGCGTACGTGCATGTCGCCGGTGCGTCAAGCGGCCGGGCAGCGCGTGGGTCGAGCCAGTAACCGGCGTCGACCCGCCATCAGGGATGGCCACCTGGAGGCGACCATTTCGGCACGGGCATGGTCGCGGCCTTCCTCCAATCAACGCTACAAAGGACGGAACGACGGCGTCTACCGAGCGATCTGCCAAGTTGCCAACAATCAACTCTCCAGACTCCGGACCCCGTTGCCTGAACTGTTGGACGGAATCTCGTGAAGTTCGTTTGGGATTGGGCACGGACAGATAGCGATTCGCCTTGTGGCGGACCGTCGGTCCGCCACAATTCAATGTCGAGAGGGAGACTCTGATGGCTCAGTCAGGCAAGACTGCCGTGGTAGCTCGCCACCCCAAACTAGTTGCCGCCAGCGGACTGATAGGGCTGGTCGTCGTCGTCCTTGCTGGCGAAGTGATCTTCGCCGGCGCAATTGACAGGTCCCGCGCGACCACAAGCCCGAGCTCCCGAGTCGCACAAGTCAGCCTCGCCGCCATGGCGGGCGGCACCGCCCGCCCAAGCCTGCTCGCCCCGACCGCAAGCGTTTCCCCGACCGCGAGCCCCTGCCCTGCACCGCCTCAGAGCGGCACCTTCGGCCCCACAGGCTCAATGATTTCTGCCCGGGCCGGGCACACCGCCACGCTCCTGGCCGACGGCCGGGTTCTGCTGGCGGGCGGCACCGACGGCAATAAGGTGCTGGCTTCGGCGGAGCTCTACGACCCAAAGACCTGCACCTTTGGCGCCACGGGTTCGATGACGACTCCGAGAATTCGCCATACCGCGACGCTGCTTTCTGACGGCCGGGTCCTGATCGCAGGTGGAGCGGACGGAAATGGCAACGAAATCAGTTCGTCCGCGGAGCTATACGACCCAAGCACGGGAACCTTCAGCTCCACCGGTTCAATGCTCGTCAGCCGCGAGCGCTACACGGCCACGCTCCTCACCGATGGCCGTGTCCTGTTCGCCGGTGGAGATCTAGTGCACGGGAGCACCTACTTGTCTTCGGCCGAGCTGTACGACGAGAACACGCGGACCTTTGTCGCCACGGGCTCGATGGAGACCGCCCGGGAGGGTCAGACGGCTACGTTGCTAGCAGATGGCCGAGTCCTGATGGCCGGCGGTCAGAGTCAGCACGGCTATTTGGGCGATCTCTCCACTGCCGAGTTGTATGACGCCCGAACGGGCGCCTTCAGCCCGACTGGTTCGATGACGACCTTCCGTTCCAGCCACACCGCCACCCTCCTGGCCGATGGACGGGTCCTGATCGCCGGCGGCGAACGTGCCCAACCCGGCGGTGCCGACGACCTGTCCTCTGCCGAGCTATATGACCCAAAGACCGCCGAATTCACCGCAACCGGGTCCATGCCGGAGAGCATCAGCGGCTATCCTGGCTATCGCCCGGCGCTGCTTACCGATGGTCGAGTCCTATTCGCAGGCGGGTATTTGTTGGGCTCCTACACGGCCTCCGCCCTGCTATACGACCCCAGCTCGAGTAGGTTCGCCCCAACAGGACCAATGGGCAGCGCCCGCTACGGCCACACGATCACGTTGCTGGCAGATGGACGGGTTCTGGTTGCGGGTGGTTGGGTAAGTCCGGTCGGAGATGCCTCTCCTTATGTCTCGGCCGAGCAGTACCAGCCTTGATCCCGTCGTCGCACAGCTAGCAGGGGCCTTGATCGGGCCAGCCCTCGGATACGGCGCGCGAGACCCCTGAGGCTAGCCTTCACCACTTGCCCTGTTCGTCCCGAAGCGCGCGGGAAGGAACGCGACCCCCCACGGGCGGACCGCCAGGGCCGCGACGATGACCAGGGCCGCGAAGGCGATCCCAACCAGCGTGTGGGATCCAACGTGCGTGTAGGCGTTACCTAGGCGAATGGTCGGGGCGAGAGGAGTAGAGCCGACACTTTACGGGTATTCATCCGCGATCCCTGGAGCCGAGCGACCGCTGTTGTGGCCGCGGGCTGATCGTGTCGATCCCGTAAGCGCTACAGGCGAGAGGAGCGGAGCCGGCGGTCGCCAACGGATGTCCAGGATCGTGCCTTCGCGATCGACTTCATGGACGACCTCTCGTGTCTTCCACTCACTGCGCTACCGCGAGCGTCCGAACTCGCCACCAACATAAGGCGGACAGACGGCAAGGATGTGAGCGGGGAGCGACGCTCGCGTTGGCCCTAGGTCAAGGAGGGTGATCCTTGCGGGGTGCTTGCGAGGTCCTGTACTGCGACGCGCGCACAGGCCGGCGGTTCCCCATGTCAAGGACCCGCTGGTCGAATCCTCGCGCGGAAGCTAGCACCGGAAGCCAATCCAGGGCACGAACGAAGCGGCGTGGCTGGCATTTCTGCCCGGGCCACGCCGCCGAGCGACCTAAGCGAAGGACTCAGGTGCGAAGTGAGGGTAAGGCGGTTCCGGCACTCGGCGCGGTATGGAGAGCTACTATGCCCAAGATCCAGGAGAGTACCACCACCGCCACGAAGACGACGACTATTGCGAGGATCAGTTTCCGCGCAGTTGGGGACATGTCTTCACCATGTGGTGTAGTTGTAGTAGGTCCAGTTGATCGGATCGATTGAATAGGTCAATCCATGTGACCCGCCTCCGAGCATTGTGGAGGCAGTGTAGGTATTTGCGGCCCACGTGGCGGTGTAGTAATGGTAGAGACCGTCGCCTGGGGCGGACGTGCAGGAGACCGGTGTGACCGTCCACGGCCACACCCAACCGTAGTTGCAGGTCATCCCGGCACCGGTCCACCACTGGATGTTGTTGCAGGAGTCGAGATTGAAGTACGCCTTCAATTCGGCGCGCCACATACCCGCGTCGTCCGTCCGATCTCCCCAGGAGTAGCCTCTGTATGTGCAACCACTGGCTGCCGCCGCTACGGATGCGTTCCCCTGCGTAGACCTAGACGGGGGCTTGGCCGAGGTAGTAAGCGGACCCACAGTGAACGTCGTTGTCACGTAGCAGTGATTCAGAATGACGGTCGCATCAGTTGGGTCCAGGGCGGCATGGGCACGACACTCGCTGGCCGAAAGGTTTGTTCGGAAACTCACGGTGTGGGCCACCGAACTCGGTATTGGTGCCGGCGTGGCCGCAAACGATGGCACCGGAGCGGCTGCAATCGCCAGCAAGGCAACGCATACCGAAACAAGTCGGCTTCTGCGCATGGTTCCTCCCCGTGACGACCGCGCTCGCTGCCCCCTGCTGGGATCAGACCGACGTGTTCGTCGCGGGCAGGGTATCACCCCTGTTGACCACGTGGTTGTCCAACATTTGACAGCCGGCCGACGTCCGGCCGGAGGCTGACGCGGCCGGGGTGCGCGCCGAAGGCGCGCCTTGATGCAGTAATGGAAGTTGTAACCACGCCGCGGCAACCGCGGCCCCCGCATCGCTCCATCCGCGCGCAGCAGTGGCCATACGACCTCTCGACGCACTGATACGGCTTAGCCACTCCCTTGCTGGATCGATCCAGGAGCCTTGGCCGGGGCGGAGGGCCGCCCGGCGGGCCGGACAGGCGGAGTCGGGCGGAACTCCGCCCCCTTGTGCTCAACGCACCGGCTGGGATCCGATATCGAACCAGGCCTGGAGATGCTGCGAGACGGACACGGCCACGTCGGGGAGCAAGTGTCGCTGGGGCTCGTGATGAGCTGAAATCTTGCGCTCGGGTCGGCCAGCCGTGCCATACAGCTGTCACAGAGCCGGTGCAGACTGCGGGCATTGGCGGAGGAACTCCGCAACACGGGCATGAACCCTGGTCACGGTTCGCATTACGGTCGGCGTGCTCGACCGCGAACAACTGGTGTGACCGGCCCTTCTTGATCGCTCGGCCCTCTATGGCTTAGGGGGCTTGCTCGGAGCGAT
>PMBG01000094.1 GCA_003153755.1 Chloroflexota bacterium
GTCAGCGGCCGGCTACGCGTTCGCCTCGATCACCGCCAGGATCTCCGGGCCGTACTGCTCGAGCTTCATGGGGCCCATGCCCCGAACGCGGCGGAGCGCCGGCAAGGTACGTGGCCGGACGTCGGCGATCTCGATCAGTGTGGAGTCGTGGGCGACCACATAAGCCGGCACCGCGTCCGATCTGGCACGTTCGCGCCGCCAGACGCGCAAGGCTGCCAGCAGCGGCTCGTCCGGGTTCGCGGGCGCGGCAGGCATCGGCGCGCCGGGAAGCACCTTCACGTGGCCTCGTCGGGAGGCCCGACCCGGCCCGCCACCCGGCCCGCCGCTCCGTCCACCACGATCCGCGCCGAGTTCATCGAGAAAGCGCGACGGGTGCCGTGACGAACTGGAGATGGCGAGAAACCGTCGGGCGCGGGTGATTCCCACGTAGAGAAGCCTCCGCTCCTCGGCTGTTTCCTCGGCCAGTTTCGCCTGGCGGATGGGCAGGGTCCCCTCGTCAAGAGCAGGCAGGTAGACGGCGTCCCACTCCAGNNTGGTAGGTCAGCAGGTTGACGCCCTCACCCTCACCCGGCGCACCGCCCGATGCGGCCGATTCCGCCTTGTCTCTTCGGTCGAGCTCGGCGAGCACCGAGTCGATACCCAGCTCCGGATCGGCCGCCGCCAGATCCTCGACGATCCCGAGCAGCAACTCGAGCGAAGCCGTACGCTCGCGGCCCTCCTGCCCTGTGACCGAGCCGGCAGCTTCTGGAGTAGCCGCGCCCGCCGCGACGTCGCCCAGACCGAGCCGCTCCACGAACAACACCTCGATCGCTGCAACGAGCGCCCCACCGATCTCCGGCGGCCGCACCCGACGCAACACCGACATCGCCTCCCGCACCTCGCGCCGCCCGAAGAAGCGCCGCCCCCGAACGCTGAACGCCATGCCGGCGTGCGTGAGCGCCTCCTCGATCGGAGGAATCTGGGCATTCATCCGCACCAGGACGGCCGTCTCGCGCGACGCCACTCCGGCAGCCGTCACGGCGCGGAGCCAGGCCAGGATTCCGGCGATCTCGGCATCGCCGTCCGCGTAGCGCCCGATTGCCGGCGCGGGGCCCGCCGGCTGGGTGGCCACGAGCGCCCCCCGCGGGCCGCCGGCCGTGAGCCGGTTCGCGAGTTCGATGATCTCCGGGCTGGAGCGGTAGTTCTCGGCCAGCGTCACGATCTTTGCGCCGGCGTGGCGCCGTCCAAAATCCAGCAGGAACTCGGGAGTGGCCCCGGTGAACGTGTATATCGTCTGGTCCGGGTCCCCCACGACGGCCAGGTCCACCGACTCGCCGAGCCACAGTTCCAGCAGCCGCTCCGAGAGTGCGTTGGTGTCCTGGTACTCGTCAACGCTGAACCAGCGCTTACGCGAGCGAACCAGTGCGGCAGCCTCCGGATCACGCTCGAGCAGATCCACGGTTTCGACGAGCATGTCCTCGAAGTCCAGCAGCCCCGCCCTCGACTTCGCTCGTTCGTAGTCGCCGTACAGGCGCGCAAAGATGTCGGCCGGCACCGGCGCCCGGTCGCCGCCTTCGTTCAGCCACCGTTCCGGCCGGATCCGCCGCACCTTCGCCCATTCGATCGTGTCGGCCACGTCCTTGGCCGGCGTGAATCGGTAGCCGCCGGGCAGACGCCCAACCAGCGGTATCAGCAGCCGCACCTTGGAATCCAGGATCGACGGCAGCGGCACGCCGTCATGGCGGCTGGGCCAGAAGTGGCGCAGCTGTGCCAGCGCGGCGGCGTGGAACGTACGCGCCATCACCGCCGGGTGCCCAAGGCCGGCCATCCGCCCGACCATCTCGCCGGCCGCCTTCTCGGTGAAGGTCACGAGCAGGACCTGGTCGGCTGGGACGGCGCCTGTCTCGATGGCATACGCGGCCCGACGGCTGATGACGCGCGTCTTGCCCGAACCCGCACCGGCGAGAATCGCCAGAGGCCCGGAGGTGGTGGTGACGGCTTCGCGCTGCGAGGGATTGAGGTCGGCAAGCAGCCGGTCGGGGGAACTCACGCAAGCGAGTGTATTGGTTCCGCCTTCACCGCCGGTTTACGCCGCACCGATGCGCGCCTGGATACCGTCAGACGGACGCCCCGGTTGTCGCCCAGGACTCCACGGGTTCCGGGCGCCCGAACAGGTAGCCCTGCCCGTACTCGACACCGAAACCGCGCAGCGTCCCGGCCTCCTCTTCGCTCTCGATTCCCTCGGCCACGAGGCGGCATCCAGCCGTGCGGCTGAAGTGGCGCATGCCCACGATCATGGCCTGGCGTCCGAGGTCCGCATTGACCCTGCGGACGAGGCTGATGTCGAGCTTCACGAGGTCCGGCCGCAGCTCCACGATGTGGCCGAAGTTGGCGGTCCCGGCGCCCGCGTCATCCACGGCCAGACGCACGTTGTTGCCGAGCCCGCGGATCGCGTCACGTACGCCGCCGTAGTCGTCAATGATCTCGTGCTCCGTGACCTCGATCACGATGGGGCGCTCTGCCCCCCAGATGAGCGCCCGGAGACGATCCACCTCGTCGAGCAGCCGGGGCGAGACGTTGAGCGACAGCCATCGACCGGATGGCAAACCCTTGGCCGACTTGATCGCCGCCTCCAGCGTCGTGAGTTCCAGCTCCCGCCCGAGCCCAACGGACCAGGCGTCGGCCATGCACAGATCGGGTCTCTGGCCGGAGTCGAAGCGGCTCAGTGCCTCGTAGCCCACCACCCCTCGCGTGGCCAGATCCACGATGGGTTGGAACACGGGGTGGAAGGCCCCGGACGCGATTATCTGGCCGATGCGCCGTCTCATCTCCTGCTCGCGGCGCCGGGTACGCAGACGCTCTCCCAGCAAGCCGCTGGCCGCGGCGGTGAAAGCCGACAGGCCCGGCATTCGCTCCACCAGAATCCTGGCATATCTCGCGTCGGAGGTGCCGATGCAGAGCACGCCCACGACATGACCGCCGTAGACCACTGGGCCGAACGCCGCGGCCCTCATGCCTGATTCGGTCGCGGCCACACCCCACGGCCCGAAGTTCCGGAGGTCGTCCTGGCCGGCCGTCCACGCTCCCTGGGCCGCGCGCGTCTGAAGATGCCGCGCCTGTTCGGGCGGCACACTCGCCCCTTGCTGTGTAGGGAATGATGCCGGGACTCGGCCGGCGATCATTTCCACCTCGTGCTCGCCCACGATTCCCAGGAGGGCGGTCATGTCCACGCCCGGGATCGTGGTCAGAACGTCGCACAAAGCCTGTGCGGTCTCCTCGATGGTGGCGTCGGCGGCGATGCCCTGCAGGGCCTGCGTCAGGGCGACCTGTATCCGCGCTTCGCGGATCACAACGGCCTCGGCGGCCAGACGGTCGGTTATGTCGCGGACGTTTCGCTGCTGGCGTCCGTCCGGGAGCGTCGTGAACCTGATCTCCACCGGCAGGCTCGTGCCATCCGCTCGCCGGTAGCGACGTTCGGTCAGGAATCCAGCTTCGCTGGCCGGCTCCGCGAGTCGCTTGTGCATCGCCGCGTTGCCGATGGGATCGTCATCGGCCGTCAGGTCGCCGGCGTGCATGGCCAGAAGCTCCTCGCGCGAGTAACCGAGCATCTTGCACATCGAGGCGTTCGTCTCGACGTAGTGTCCATCCACGTCGGAGATGAGAAAGCCGTCGGCAGAGTTGTCCACGAGCTCGCGGGCCCGCTGCTCACTCGCGCGCAACGCGGTCAGGGCGGTCTCGCGCTCCGTGACGTCGCGCCACGCCGCGAAGAAGCCATCCCCGAACCGGGCGATTTGGATGTTGAGCTTCCCTCGGTACGCATCTCCCACCCGGTGCGGCAGCGCGAAGTCCACGGCGTCCTCGCACCACTCGTTACCGCTCTCCACGATGTCGCGAACGAGTGCCCGGAAGGGCTCGTCGCGCAGGAGCATCATCCCGTTGGGGATGGGCGCGCCAACGAGCGTCTCCGGTGCCTGGCCGATGAACTCGCCGGCGGCGCGGTTTGCGAAGTCGATCCGGAATTCCTTGATCGCACCCTGGTCGTCACGTACCGACGAACAGATCATGAAGGGGTCGATCATCGTGTCGAGTGAGCTGCGCATCGCGGCCGCGGATGCCCGCAGAGCCGCCTCTGCATACCTCTGATCGGTGATGTCGGCAAACGAAGCTACGACCGCGTACGGCGCCTGTTCGCCAACCCGGATGAGAGCCTGGGTGTTGATCGAGATCCAGCTGAGGTCTCCATCGGGTCTATGGACACCCATGAGCACTCGTGAGCACGGTGCGCCCGTTCGCAACGTGACGACCGTCGGGTGGGTCTCTGCCGGAAAGGCGGTTCCGTCTTCGTGGATTGGATGCAGAGACGCATCGAAACCCTTGTGCCCCATCATCTCGGCGCGCCTGAGGCCGAGTATCTCCTCCGCGCTGGCATTGCACTCCAGGACCGCGCCGTCGGCGTCGTGGAGGATTATCCCTTCCGCGATCGCGGCGACGACCGAGCGGTAGCGCTCCTCGTTCGCCACCAATTCCTCCTCGGCCCGCCGGCTCTCGGTGACATCGCGAAGGAATCCGACGATCGACGGAGTGCCTCGGCTGTCGTTCCGTGCATGCGCAATGATCGAGAGCCACACGAGCGATCCGTCCTTGCGGCGCTGCTGGATCTCCAGGTCCCGCACGACTCCCGCGGACCGGAGCGCGGCAAGCATTTCGGCCCGCGTGGTCGGATCCGCATTCAAGTCCGCTACGTTCTGCACGTTTGCCAGCAGGTCCTTGGGCGAGTCGTAGCCGAGCATCCGTGCCAATGCCGGATTTACCCGGATCGGACGGCCGTCATGCGTAACTTCGAAGATCCCCTCGTCGGCAAACTCGAACAGCCCCGTGAAGTCCTCGTCCGGACGTTCCTGGGTCTGCCCGCCACCGGCCGGCGCCGGATAGACCGCATGGGGCGCCGCCGAAGCCTTCGGAGCCTTCTTCGAAACCGTGCGAGTGCGCACGCGTGCGGGGCCGGGGGGCGGCGACTCGGCTGCGGCCTTCTCTCGAGCGACCATTCGACCTTCGGGGACGGAGCCCTCGAGTTGGCTCCCCAACGGGGAGGCCGGAGCAGGACGGGGACTGAGCCGAATCAACGGTGGTCGCTCCTTCCTGCCACTGTCAATGGCGTCTTCGGCGGTCCGATGGCGCCCTGACGGCCGGTCCCCGCGGCCCGGGAAGCGGCCTTGACAAGCGCGTCCGCGCTGAATGGCTTCGGCAGGAAGTCACCCGATGCTCCGTGACCCAGGCCACCCTCGAGGCCGGCCGCGTGGCCGCTGGTGAACACGAGCCCGATACCGGGCCGGCCGGCTCGAAGGAGCGACGCCAGCTCCGGCCCATGCATCCCGGGCATGATCAGATCCGTTACGAGTACGTCTATCGCCTCCCCCCAACGCCCGCTCGCCTCGAGCGCCTCGGCGGCGGCGCTTACCGCCAGCACGGTGTATCCGGCGCCCTCCAGGCTCCGCTGAGCGAAATTGCGTACGGCATCGTCGCGTTCCACGAGAAGAACGACCCCCGATCGAGCGACCGGCCCACCGCTCGCTCGCCGGCGCCGCCGCACGAAGGCGGCATTCGCGAACGGCAGATCCACGTGGAATGTGGCGCCGCTTCCAACGACGGATTCGACGTCGATGTGCCCGCCACATTGGGTCACGATCGCGAACACAGTGGACAGCCCCAGACCAGTCCCCCTGCCCGCGCTCTTTGTCGTGAAGAAAGGCTCGAAGATGCGTGCCCTCGTAACGTCGTCCATCCCGGTCCCTGTATCGGAGACGCTGATCCGGACGAAGTCGGGCCGCGGGAGGTTGCCGACTCGGATCGTCACGGTGCCGCCGCCCGGCATCGCATCGCGGGCATTCACGGCCAGGTTGACCACGATCTGTTCGAGTTGCGTCGGGTCGATCCTGATCCAGCCGTGGCCGGGCTGGAAATCGAGCAGGATCCTGTGGTCTCCCATGAGCGGTTCAAGGATGGGCACAAGATCGGCAATGACCTGGGCCGGGTCCACGTCGATGGGTATCAGCACCTGCCGACGGGTGAAAGCCAGCAGCTTGCGGGTGATGGCCGCCGCCCTCTCGGCGCTGGCAAAGGCCTGATCGAGATCGGCGCGAACCGGGTGGGCCGGTGGAAGACCTCTGCGAGCCAGCTCGGTGAAGCCCATGATGGAGGTCAGGAGGTTGTTGAAGTCGTGCGCGATCCCGGCCGCGAACTGGCCGATCGCCTCCAGGCGCTGGTTCTGCACGACCTGCGCATCGAGGCCGTTCGTAGCTGCAGGATCGACGACGCTCAGCATCGTCCCCAGATGAACTCCGTCGGGGCTTGTGATCGGACTCCCGGTGATCAGGCTGATGAGATCGGTCCCGTCATCGCGATGCAGTCGCAACCGCTCGGCAGCAGGTGCCCTGAGACGATCGAGAAGCCCGCCCAGGTCGGTCTTTGCGGCATCGTCGAGGAAGTCGGTGATTCGGCGATCACGCATCAGCTCCTGCGTCGATCCGAGCAGTCGGGCCATCGCCTGGTTGATGTAGACAGTTCGGCCGTCGGCGGCTACGAGCCAGGCGCCGTCGAACATGCCTTCGAAGGGCGAGCCGGGCCGGTCACTCGGTGCCGGGCCGATTTCGGCTCTCATCAGCCGCTCGTGGGCGGCCTGCCGCGTGTTGAAGCGGTCGGCCCCCCGATCGAGTCAGGCGAGTTTCGGCTGTGGCCGCCCTGCCGCCACGCACGCGTTCCCTGTTCTTCCATGGACTCGCGACCGTCGCAATCCTCTGGGAAACGATTCAGGCGGACACCCAGACCCGGTCCGCGCCCGGTAGTGTGTTGCGTGAGTCCCGCGGTGTCATGACGGGCCGTAATGACGTCCGAATCAGCCACGGCCAGACTGCCCGGGTGTAGAAGGGGCGAGTTATCGCCCCGACTTCGGCTTGGAGTGGCCGATGCTGGCCGGTACCGAGACAGGTTCGATCGATCGAGAGGCGTCGCTCCTGATCGCCCTCACGGAGATGCAGGGCGGGGTTGGTGCGGCCGAACTTGCCCGAGCGCTCGGCCTGCCGCCGTCGGTGGTGTCGAAATTGCTCGCCGGACTCGAGGCGCGCAGTCTGGTGCAGCGGCATCTGGGCAAGTACCGGCTGGGATCTGCGATCGTCCGGCTGGGCGGTCACGCGGCAGTGGCGATCGACCTGCGTTCCGCGGCAATCCCCGAACTCGAGTCTCTCGCCCGGGCCGTCCGCGAGACGACCACCCTGGAGATTCTGGAGGGCGACGGGATCATCACGCTTGCCTTCTCCGATGCCTCCGGGACCGGCGGCGAGCGCAACTGGCACAACTCGCCTCTCCATGCGACCGCGCCCGGGAAGGTCCTCCTGGCGGGTCGGCCCGAACACGAGATCATGCGTCTGGTCAGGGCCAGGCCGTCGCCGCACGACTCCCGCGAGAAGGCTCGCCTCGATGCGCTCATGGAGGAACTGGCTCGCGTCCGCAGGCACGGCTTCTCGATGGCCCTGGGGCAGGGACAACCGCCGGCCAGTGCGATCGCCGTACCCGTCTTCGATCACAGTGCCGCGGTTGTGGCCGCGCTCCAGGTCAGGGGTCCGGGTGGCCGCTTCACGCCGAGTCGAGTTCCCGACCTGGTCGGCCGTGCCCAAATGGCAGCTGCCGCCATCACCAGCCTGATCGGCGGCGTTGAGGGCTTCCTGGGGGCCTAGGTCACTGTTTCGTCCAGGCTTCGCAGCCGCTCGACCTGAACCCCTTGTCGGACCCGGCGATGGTCACGATGGCTCCCGTGCTCGGGCCGCCGTCGGCGATGACCTCTTCATTGGCACCGCCGAAGCCGCTCAACCTCGCCCAGCGGCAGACTGCGCCCGCTGCGGAGCGGTACGTTCCCGGAGTCACATCGGTCCCGACGATGTACGTCCCGGAAGGGACCGGGCTCCCAGGTGGAAGGACGGCGGACAGGTCGGCAGTCCAGGTTCCGCACATGTCCGAATAGAAGCCCTTGTCCGACGCCGATACGGTGACGACCGTTGGCGCACCGGTAGCTTCGTTGGCGATGACGTCGCCCGCGTACCCGCCGAACCCTGAGAGCCTCGCCCAGTAGCAACCCGGCGATGGGACTCGCGCCCGGTAGGTCCCCGGCCGGATGTCCTTGCCGACGACGAACGTGCCGTCGCCGAACTCCCGTGACTCGCCGGTCGAGGCTGCCGTCGGCATGGTCGAAGGGACGACAGTCGCCGATGTCGGCGCCGCGGTGGGTATGGTGGCCTGGCTCGGTGCCCGGGTCAAAGCGGCCTGAGACGCCGACACGGCGGTCGGAGAGGGAGTGGGGTTGGCCAGTCCGGAGCATGCACCAGCCGCCAGGGCGACGACCAGGGCGAGGATCATCCATTTCATCATTGGGTTCACCCGTCCTTCGCAGTTCGGACTGTGAGCACCGGCTCACTGTGACGCCGGCCCATCCGAGCCCGTGGCCCGGCGCAGAAGTCCGAATGCCGATGCTGCGGCGGGGCTGGCACCAGACCGAGGCACAAGCGGGCTAGCGCTTCTCGTGCCGCTCGAGCGGCTTCGCTTCGGCCCGGATACTAGGCTGCCTTTGACCGCCGCTCGATGGTCAGGCGCTCGATGCCGGTAAGGCTCGATGCCGGACTCGCTCCGGGCGCCGAGGCGAGTCGGAAGCGGGCTACGAGGGCGTCGAGCTGAGCGGCCATTTCGGCGAGAGTGTTGGCCGACGCAACGACCTCTTCCGCCTGGGCCGACATCTCTTCGGTTGCCGCGCTGACTTCCTCTGCCGCGGCCGAGTTCTCTTCGCTCACGGCCGCTATGGATTCGATCGACGCCGAGACGGTCGATGCGGCAGTCGTCATGTTGGCGGCGGCCATGTTGGTCTGAGTAGCGATGGTTGCGATGGCGTCCGATGCCGACACGACCTGACTCGTCGCATTGCCGATCTCCGCGAGAGCCCTGAACACGTCCTGCACGGCACGATCACGTTCCGCGGCCGCGGTCTTGATCTCGACGAGAGCGGACGCGGACTTTTCTGCGAGTTGGGACCCTTCCCTGACCATGTTTGCGCCTTCGTCCATTGCGGCGACGGCCCGTTCGGTCTCGTGCTGGACTTCGCCGATCAGCGCGGCGATCTCCTTGGTTGCTCGTGACGAGCGCTCGGCGAGCTTGCGGACCTCATCGGCGACCACGGCGAAGCCCTTGCCCTGTTCGCCCGCCCGGGCCGCTTCGATGGCGGCGTTGAGGGCGAGAAGGTTCGTCTGCTCTGCAATGTCGTCGATGGTTTCGACGATGGCGCCGATCTGGTCGGACTTGGCACCGAGATCGCCGACGCGACTCGCCGTCATCTCGACGGCCTCGCGTATACGGCGCATGCCGCTCGAGGTCTGGCTCACGGCCTCGATGCCGTTCTCCAGGGAGTTGTGGACGCGCTCCGCGTAGGACTGCATCTCTTCGCCGGCCCTATCGGCGCGGGAGACGGCAGCGGTTGCGGCGACCACGGCGTCGTGCGCCTGCTCGACGCGCTTGTTCGTCTCGGCCGCCCCAGCCCCGACCTGCTCGATCATCGCGGTCAGTTCCTGCGTGCTTGCGGACGTGTCGGATGCGGCTCGAGCCTGGTCGGCTGCCCCGTTCGCTACCTGGGTGATCGTGCTGGCGATCTGCTGAGTGGCGGTCCCGGTCTGTGTGGATGCGTTGTCGAGCTCAAGGCTGGTCCGAGTCACTGAGTCGGAGGCGTCCTTCACCTCGCCGATCATGTCGGTCAGGTTGCCGCGCGAGACCTCGTAGGCGCCGACCATCTTCTTGAGCTGGCCGAGGAGCGAGTTGAGCCCATCGCCGGTATCGCCGATTTCGTCTGTGCCCAGCTTGTCCATGTAGGCGACGTGGGACTTGTAGGCGCGCGTGAGGTCGTTCTCCGAGAAACCCTCGAGGCAGTTCGTGAATTCGACCATGGCCTCCTGGATGATCCCGAGCTGGCACAGGACGGCTCGCGCGCCTCGGGAAATGCCCCTGGAGATGAACAGGCTCACGGTGATGCCGATGAGAAAAGCCAGCGCGACGAGAGCGAGCGTCGCCCACAATCCGAACTGAACGGTGGAGTTGATCTGGCCGTTGAGGTCGTCGGCGCCGCTGTTGACCGAGTCGACAAGGCTGGATACGTCGGCCATCACCTTGCCGCGCTGTGCTGCCGCGGCCGCGAGTTGCGTCGCCGCGGTCTTGCCGTCACCGGACTTGGACAGGGTCCGGATGGGATCGATCATCGTCTGGTATTGGGCCATCTCAGTCTTGAGGTCGGCGAGAGTCGCCGACTGATCGGCAGTCAGGGGCATCGCCGAGATATCGGCCAGATTCGCCTGAATCGTCTTGTCGTCCGCCGAGACCTGGGAGTCGATCGTGGTCTGAACGTCCGCCTGGCCCGCCTCGACGACCCCGTACGTGACGGCTCTCGCCTTGTCGATGAGGGCCGTGTTCAAGGCGGCCAGCTTCTCGACCGGGATGAGCCCCCGATCATTCGCAGCCTGAGCCTTGTCCTGGACGCTGACCAGGTTCGAAATTGCCAGGGCACCCACGGTGCCCATCAGCACAAGCAGGATCGCGGAGCCGCCAAGGATCTTGGCACGTACGTTCAGACGCATGGCACGCAGCAGCTTTCTAACTGTCCATGAGGACCCAGAGCCCTTCGCTCACGGGAAGCGATACCTCGGGTATCGGGCGTGCGTACGCCGCCGAGATGGTCCAACCGCCGTATTTCGCTTAGGAATGAACCGTTTCGCGCGTTTCAGGAATCACGATCGCGATAGCGTTGCCGCCGACGGCGCCCGGCAGTGCGCACGTCGTCCCGGCCGGCGGGTCCTGGGTTCGGTCGGTTCGATCGTCTCGGACCGCGGACGTAGACTCGGACCATGGGTTTTCTGGCGCGCGCCGAGAGCGGGTTAATGCGACTCCACGAGGCGCTGTACATCCGCACGGACGGCCGGGTGGGCCGGCGAATGATCGGCGTTCCCACGCTGTTGTTGCGTACGACCGGCCGGCGTTCAGGGTTGCCGCGAACCGTGGCCCTCGTTTACGCCGAGGACGCCGACCGCTACATCCTGGTTGCCTCCAACCACGGTTGGGATCGACCGCCGGCCTGGTTCGTCAACCTGCAGGCCCAACCAAAGGTGAAGGTGCAGGTCGGCAGGGTTCACATGGACGGCGTCGCGTCGGTTGTTACGTCGGACGATCCCGACTACCCGCGTCTATGGGGTCTGGTGAACGCGGTCAACCATGACCGCTACAACGGCTATCAGTCGAAGACAACTCGGCCGATCCCCATGGTGGCCGTTCGCCCGTCCTGACGGCGCGACCCGGGGATCCGACCGTGGCGCTGCCAACACGCCTAGACCCTATCGACCACACATAGCGGCGCTACGGCTGTGAAGGTTCGATCGCGAGCCGCCATAGCTCGGCCGAGGCGAGTGAATCCAACGAGCTATCGTCGCCCCCGGCGATCAGCACCCGCCCGTCCGAGAGGAGCGTGGCGGTGTGCGCCCAGCGAGCAGTGCCCATCGAGCCGGCCGTGCTGAAGGTGCCCGTCTTCGGGCTGAATACCTTGGCCGAGGCGAGAACCGGCGTGTAGTTACCGCCTCCGGCGATCAGGACCTCGCCGTCCGAGAGCAGAGTCGCAGAATGTCCGATGCGAGCAGTCCCCAATGAGCCGGTTGGGCTGAAGGTCCCGCTCCTGGGGTCGTACAACTCGGCCGAGGCGAGGGCCTCACATAGAATCTCGCAATTGCGTCCGCCCCCGGCTATCAGTACCCGGCCGTCGGAGAGCAGCGTCGCGGTGTTCGCTAAGCGAGCGCTGCCCATCGAGCCGGTTGGGCTGAAGGTCCCGCTCCCGGGGTCGTACAGCTCGGCCGAGGCCAGAGAATGGGGGCTGCCAAGCCCCCCGGCGATGAGTACCCGGCCGTCGGCCAGCCGCGTTGCGGTCGGTTCGTAGCGGACTTCCACCATCGACGCGGCCGGCTCGAACTTGCCGGACCTGGGGTCGTACAGCTCGGCCGAGCCATCCGATAACCCCCCGGCAACAAGTACCCGGCCGTCGGAAAGCAGCGTCGCGGTGTGCGCCGAGCGAGCGCTGACCATCGAGCCGGTAGTGCTGAAGGTCCNNGGGTCATACAACTCGGCTGAGGCAAGGAGGCGAGAGTTGTGGTTCGTGCTGGAACGGTCCAGGCCACCGGCGATGAGCACCCGGCCGTCGGATAGCAGGGTGGCGGTGTTGCTCTCGCGAGGCGTGCTCATCGAACCGGTAGTGCTGAAGCCGCCTGCCGGGCCCGGCGACGGGCTAGTGGTTGGCAGGGCGGTGCGCGAGGGAATCGGCACGAGCGTTCGGCTGGCGCTCGAACTGGGCATGGACGAACGGGTCGCGCCTGGGGTCGCCGGTGCGTCCTTGTGAGTGGTTCCGCAGGCTGCGGCGGCCAGGACCACGGCGATGAAGCTCAACCCGACGCGAACACAACTGGAAGTCCCCGCGACCGTGTGGGTAGTTCGACCCCGAGTCGCCATTGTCGGTCTCCTCTTGTGACGAGGGAGTGCTGACGCGGGACGAGGGTGGAAAGCGGCGCGGACATGGAATGGCGCGCCCGACAGGATTCGAACCGACACTATACGGGTGAAGGTCCGCCGCTCGATGGCCGCCCGTGCGTTTGCTTGGGAGTGTTCGCAAAGACGATAGCTTGCACCGGATAGACGCCTTCGGCGGTGTGCCGCTAGAGATGACCGCACAGCTCTCGCGTCGCACGAACAGTCGGCCTATGGGGCCCGGGAAGCCGGTGGTGTCGAAACGCTCGTGTCTTGGCTCAGAATCTCATCAAAGACAAGATGGTGCCCCTTCTCCGACGAGGTCAGCGCCAGCGGGTTTTGCTCTGCGATTCGGAAGATCCAGCCGCCCTTGTTCCAGGTTCCGCAGCTCGCGCAGTCTGACCATCCAAGGGGTCCGAGCCTGGAATTGTAGTAGGCGAATACGGCGTATAGATCGGCGTCCGTACCGAATTCCCGAAGGACGTAGGCCCCAGTAGTCCCCTGTTCGAGCGACTGCTTCCAGGGCATGCTGCCGGTCGAGATCAGAGTCGCGCCTGGAAACGGTGGCAGATGCGACTCGACCATAGTCTGCATCGTCGCGACGGGCGCATTGTCCTGCGTCTCGCACCCGGCGAACGAGAATATAGAGGCGGCAAGAAGGACAATCGCGATCCACGGTCGCTGTCGCACCACGTTCTGCTCCTCCCCAGCCGCTACCGGGCTACCGGCTTACGCAGGCCGTATGTCGAGCACTAGCCAATTGTCGCCAACATACTGCAGGGTTACGTTCATGGCGTCCTTCACCGAGCCGGCTTTGATGCTGAACTTGACGCGTGCAGTCCAGTAACCGAGCCCACGTCGCCGTGCCGTGATCGAGGTCGACCTCGCCGATGACACGCGCCGAGACAGTCTGAACCGTCGATCCCGGCTGGTTCAGGCCGAAGTCTAGATCGAGCTTCGCGTCGGTTTCGAGGGCGGCCTTACCATCGTAGCGGATGCTCAACAAGTGCTGGTTGTGGACAGAGAAGGTCGGGGTTGGGAGGTTCACCATCCCTACGCCCAGCACTCCGAAGGCAGCACTGCCGGTCGGCTTGTTCATCGAGTCGAGCGTGAAGCTGAAATACGAGTTGTGCTCCTTGTCGATGAAGGCGTGGAAGCCGGTGTAGTCGGGACAGGCTTCGGCCGAAGACGCCGACACGAAGAGGAAGCCTGCCGCCACAGCGGCGGCGAGTCCGACCACACTTGCGAGAGCGATGATTCGCTTCATTTCGGTTCCCTCATGCCTACGCCGCGGGGCTGGACCAGTCGGTCCAGTCTGTCGGGTCGCAGGTGGTCGTCTTGCCAGCGATCCTCCGATAGAAAAGGTTCCAGTACTCCTGCGCGAGCGACCATGTCCTGCCAGCGGGCGGTTGAGTCGTTCCGCAATGAGCGACCGGTACGTTGCCGACCTGACCGCTCAGCTGGAAGTGCGACACGGGCGAGTTCCAGATGTCGCTTACAAGGCCGACAGCCCGTTGGCCTCCCGCGATCGGATCGACCGGGCCAACATCGAACACAACCTTATCCGCCATCTTGTACTCGATGCGATCGGCCTGCTGACCTGACGGAATGAACCGGGCGCCGCCCAATCGGTCGAGCGACGAAGGGTCGGGACTGCCGGGAAGCAACACGCCATCACCCACCTCGGGCCCATCGGAATCTACGTAGCACAACCAGAGGCAAGCCTTCAGGTGGATCGTGATGTCGCCGTATGCGTTGAAGTACGGCAGATTCGGGACCGGCTCGGCATTGACCCACGCGTACCAGGAGCTGTCGGGCGCCAACTCGGCGGCGGCCGGACGGCCGGTCTTCCAGGGCAGGTTCTGGCTTGCCACCAACTTGACCGTCGAAAGATACGGATCGGATACCTTGTTGGCGCCAGCGATCCAGGACCCCGCCTGCGTTCGGGTCCCCTTCAGACCCGGAGCCCGTACTATCGGGTAGGTCAGCGGCTCGGTCAATGGTCAATAGACGAGCGAAAACGAGACGACGGTGCAGACGTACACCGAGGCCGGGGCCGGCCAAAGGAATCAGGCTCCGTCCAGACGTGCCGAATTGCGGTGCGAGTTCGACTGCGGACGACCCGGCACGATGACCTGATCGTGTGCGTGAGAGCCTGGTCCGGGCCAATGGAGCTTGGAAACCGAGATAGTGCGCATCGCGCCTAAGCCGGCCCGGACGGCCTTGCGCTTGACTGAGAAGTGCACCTCGTAAATGTGGATCTGACGACGCTTTGCGAGACCCTTCACACCGACGGACCGAAGGATCGTGCCTTGACCGCCTCGCTATCGAGCGATGGGCTGCAGCGTCCTCAACGACCCCGACATGGTTGCGGGCGTCTTGACGACGATCGCTTTGGCGGGAGAGTCGATGCTCGCGGTCAACGCCACCTTGAGGCTTCCGATCGTCAGCGTGTGATCGCTGAGACTGATCGGCTGGCCGTTGATCTCGGTGAGCGGCCCGAGTTGGTGAGTGACCCACTCGCCGGGTCCCGGCCAGGTTTCCTTCGCCTGCTGATGCGACGGCGGCATCAGTTGTGGCAGTGTGCCCTTCAGGCCCCCGTGCTCAACGACGGCGCTGACAAAGACCGAAGCTTGGAGCTTCTGCCCGACCTCATCCGTAGCAGTCGCCGTTACCTGGCAGCCCGAGCCAACGCTTGGATCTGGCATCGGAATCAGCGCCCCAAGTCCAGCGGTCGACGCTGCGGTAGGAGACCAGCACGGAACGACGTTACCGAACGCTTGGAACGGCGTGGCGTCCACCCAGACCTGGGCGTATCGAACGCCGAGGCCTACCAAGACAGAGGCGATGCCGTTTGTCTCGGTAATCTGCGCGCGTGCGACGAAGGGGCTGAATGGATTCTTGCTCGCAAGCGGTGGCTTGTAGATCACAGACTTGTCGTAGTCGGGAGCCAGGGCGAGGGCCGGTGTGACGTCGATGTGCAGCGCCGCGGAGACAGACGTCTTGCCATTCGTCGCTATCACGGAGACGTCGTGCCCATACGTGAAGCCGCTCCCGGCGTTCCCGATCCTGATCCGCGTCGTGAGCGGGTTGCCGTTCAACACATGGCCGTCGACCGTCCAGCTCACATCCATGTTGCCGGGAAGATTCAAGACGTTAGCCGCGAGGACGACGTCGTAGCAGCCGACCCCCTGTTCGATCACCGGCGTCATCGAGTTGCACCTGGCGGTGATGGTCGGCGCCGGTGGCGGCGCGGCGGGCGGCTCGACGCTAAAGGTTGCTCGGTTCTTCGTCCCCGGTATCACAGCCAGAATCGGCACCTGCTGGCCCTGCCTCGAGCCATAGAAGGCGCCGATTGAGCATGTATCTACATAACCGATGTGGGGCGCCTGGGCCGAGATGGTGATGCTCGTGCCGGGAGCAAGTTTCTGCGACCCGTCATTGAAGAAGATGGCGTTCGACTGCCCGGAATCGAAGAGTGCCAGTTCGAATCCGGAGAGGCTCGCGGGATAGTCACCTACATTCTCGACTGCGTAGGTTGCGGCGACCGGATCGGTAGTCAGCACTGTCGCCGGGACGGTTAGACCGCTCTTGAGGCAGAGATCGAAGTAGGTCGGCACCTTGGGCGAGTAGTCGCACACGAAGAAACCGCGCCAGGGATCGTCCCCCGACGGCGTCCGGTTGATGGTCTCGGCTAAGAAGTCATTGCTGGTTGGGGAAGTCGACGTCGTCAGGATCGGCTTCTGATCCGCGTGATTGCAGTCGTAGATCCAGATGTCGATCGTCTGCGTCCCCGGCCTAACGAGGTAGTCGTAGGCGACGACTTGGTGGTTCTTGCTGCCGATGTCCGTGAGCGAAGTGGCTCCAATCAGGCCGAGTACGACTGGAGTGCCGGCGTCGAGCGCGGCCATGAGCTTCGGGATCTCATCCTGCTTGGTCACCTGGGGTGTACCACGATTGTCCGCTGCAGGATTCGGTGAGATCAGGGTCGAATGATCGCCGGAGACCGTCAGTTGAACGAACCTCGCGACATTGCTGATGTCAAAGCTGTCGAGAAGACGGGCGTAGATGTAATCGGCGAGCGGAGTCCCGTCCGCGGGCACGCTTGTCGTGCCGAAATCCTCTGGCAGGTGGGTCGGCGCCGGCCGGCCGAGCTTGTAGTAGTCGAGGGCCGCGTAGGCCATGCCGCCGCAACGACCATACGTCGTGAAGCTTGCGATCGACTGGCCGAAGACCTCGATGTTGACCTGGTTGGTGAAACCGTTCGCGAAATGGAACCCGTACAGTTCGGGCACGAACGCTGTCTTAGGCACGCCCCAATCCCCCAACTCGTAACCGCCTAATCTCTCTGGTCGGTTGTCCGGCTCCGATCCTTGTGCGGCACATAGGGTTTGTCAATCCGATTGCCGACACTTGTGAGCGGACGTTGTCGTGGGCGGGAGACATTGCCGAAGGTGGGGAGGCGTCACTTCTGGCCGGCCCTCCGTCTGGTGGACCAGCAAGGGCGGCCCAACTCTGCTTGCGGACCGCCCGGGTCGCCACCATCGCTGGATCGTGACCGCCGAGCCGGTCTGATTTCCGGCATCAGTTACGCAGCGAAAGGGTCGTCGCTGTAGCATGCGCGGCGGAGGGACATCTACAGCACCGGGGGAGACTTCACATGCGACGATCCGGGTTGATCCTCGTTGGAGCAGCGCTAGTAGCGGCAGCTTGCAGTTCATCGACGACCGCAGCGCCGGCCACGAACGGATCGGCACCGGCCGGATCGACGAATATGGCTGGCTCCGCCAGCCAGGCCGCCAACGCGACGACTGGCCCGGCTTCGGGCGGCAGCCACCAATTCACCGCCACACTCACCGTCACCGGCGCCGTCAAGTTCACACTCACTTTCACCCAGCCGCTGTCTGCGCTACCGGCTTGTTCAGAGATTGCCAAGACCGGCTTCAGCGGTAAGACGTGGAGCATCCCGCAGCCGAACACCCAGGATTCCAAGCTCAACTGGAACGTCCAGCCGTACACGGGACCTGGGGCCTACTCGGATTCCAAGACGTTCGAGAACTCCATTGAGCTAACCGGCCCGAAGGGCGACCAATATGACCAGGTCGACTCGAGCGCTGGGTCGGTCACGGTCAACGCCGATGGCTCGGGTTCCGCAACGTTTCAGAACCTCCAGGATTCGCTCTCGAAGGCCGTCAGCGGCGGCGAGACATGGACCTGCAGCTAGGGGTCGGCTGACAGATCCATGCGGATCGCGTCCGAGCCGCAATCTCCTCGATCTCTCGCGGTCACCTGAGTCGCAGCGAAGGCCCGACACTAACTGCTCATAGCGTCGGGAGCGCGCCGGTTGAACCCATCGCGCGGCGAGGACGCTCCTGAGGCCTGCACCGGAACACTCACCGTCTCCATGGGCGTCACGTCACCTGGAAGTCTTTGCTGGCGCTCCCCGAGCTACCACCAAGAGAACACGTCACGTAGGCCTGCGAAGTGCCGGGTCCCGTGCTCGCTCCCACCTTCCAGGTCCACGAAACGGTCCCTGTTGAGTCGGCAACCGGATGGGTCTGCAGCCCCGCCGCATTCGACACCGTGCCTGAAGCGTAGGTGACGCTGGCGCTGCAGGTAGCGCCGGGCGAGGTGACTGCGACCATTGTGGCATTGGCGCCGTGTGTCACCGACGCGGGAAGGCCAGTGATCGCAACCGTAATCGGTGCCGCCGGTGCAGTAGGGGCAGGAGTCGCCGGCCGCGCGGTGACTACAGCAGTCGGGGCCGGCGTCGGGGCCGGCGTCGGGGCCGGCGTCGGCGCCGCGGTTGGCGAACTAACTGCGATGCCATAGTAGGCGTGTATCCAGTGATCCCCGATCTCGCCCTGAGCCTGGGCAAGGGTGATGGTTCCGGCGCAGACCTCAGTCTTGAGTTTGGTCTCGAATGAGTCCTTGGTATGGGCACCGGTTGGTCTGCCATCAGCGAGTGCATCCGTATAGGGCTCAGGCCACAGGTTCCGCGGATCTGCCGGTGCTCCACCGAGTTCGAGCGAGATGAGGTGGTCTTCTTCGTAGCTCGCCGTACTGGTGTCGCTGTATCCGTATTGACCGATCTGGGTGACCTTGAGCGAGTTGGTGAACGACTCCGACGGCCGGATCGTGGCCGTCCAACCCGAGACGCAGATCGTCGAGCCGATCGTCTTCTGCGTCACGGCGGGGTTGAGAGCGCCGGGCGTCAGGTTCGGATCGGGTTCGCCGGGCAGACGGTCCGCAGCTGATCCGCCGCCAGATGGCGGGAGCGCGCCGGTGGCAGTCGGATTGAACGAGGCGCCGGCGCTCGGCGCGCCCTGGTCGTCGCTGTCGGGGGTGGCAGTCGACGCGGCGATCGTCGGCGTAACGGTGGATCCGGCTGTCGAAGGGCCAGCTGAACCGTCCGAGGCCGAAGGGCCAGCTGAACCGTCCGAGGCCGAAGGGCCAGCTGGACCGTCCGAGGCGGCGGCGACGCCAGCCGGTGAGGATGAGCTAGGAGAGCCGGTGGCCGAAGGCGTACCGGAGGCGGCTCCGACCGCACCCGCGGCCACTAGCGCGATGATGGCTGCGGCACTCAGACCTATCTTGGCGTTGCGTGATAGACCTCGCCACCAAAGGATCAGGGGCGCCTCGCCCGATGATTTCGCTGTGGCCAGCGCTGGCCAAGCCGGAGTCGCGCCAACCGCCTTTGGCGACCAGGCCGGTTGCGCCTTGGTCGGTTGCGGCGGCCAACCTGGGTTCGCTTGAGCTGGATTTGCCCGCGCGGCCTTGGGCTGAGTTCCGGGCTCAAGCCCACACTTCCCGCACCATGCGGCGTCGGCCGCAACCGGCGCCCCACACCGAGCGCATCGCTGCATGCCAGCCATCCCAGCCGTCTCCCTCTTGCCAGTGCTCGGACGCTGGCACAGTATGCGCGTCAGCTCCGTTGATGGGCTATCGAACCGGATTGGCGTGCCCAAGCTTCCGTGCGGATGAGGTCGGGCGTGCCGGACCTTGGTCTGTGGTTCCCGGCGGTGCCCACGATGCGAACATCGTGACCTGACCCGCGCCTTCCCAGGTGCTCTGCCCTGTTCGTTCTTAGGGCGCCAGAGCTCGCCTCAACTCAGCGAGTCCGCGATCTGGCTCTGTGATACCAGCGTCAAGCACGATCCGCTCGAGTGCCTGGACGACGAACTCCGCTGCCGATCTCGTCTCGAATGGCTGAGACACGCTCGCCGCAAAGCTCCACGAACTTGCCAGGTCACGTGTCGATGACCCGAGCGGCCCGAGGTCCACACGAAGCCCCGGATCGTTCTGGCGTGTAACCCTGCCGTCGTCGGTAGGCGCAACAATGTGTATCTCGACAGTTGCCGGTTGGGCATCCGGTGGCAAGAAATCCCCAATGGCGTCTGGGATCGTCGCCGTGACGAGCACCAGGCCGTCGCGTAGGACTTGGCCGACCTGGTGAAGCAAGAGCTTGCTCTCGATCGAAAACCCAATGTCCAACTCGACGAAGACCGAGCCGCTGGGTGGATACCCCCCATAGTCCCCGACGCTCAAGATGGCCGAAATCCCCGCCGATGCATCCCCGCCGATGCGAAACGCAGCATGACTTGCCGTCTGAAAACCGTCGGCAAGCAGCTCCCATAGACCCAGAACGTTGTACGGAGGCGGCTCCCGCTCAGCTAACGCCGAGGCCGGGCGGTATTCCGACAATTGCCGGAGGCGCGCGGTCAATGGCGAGGTCATCAGGGAGCGCTTGATCTCTTCTCGATCGGGCTGCCGGATCATGCCGCGATCCTCATCCGGGGCCGGCGCCAGCGACGCGGCGACCTTGAGCCAGAGCAGAGGCTTGGCCGCCCATCCTGCCGGGGCACCCGAACTTTCCGGTCGACGCAAAGGCACGGGCAGACGGCGCGGACGACCCTTCCGGGCCGCAACCCGATCCAGGTTCGCAATCCGTTCCGTGATGTCCACGAAGAACTCGTCAGCGCCATCGGTGTTGACGACTGTAGCCTCCCTCAAAGCGACGACGCGCCCGGCCGATTCCCTGAGGTGCCCCCGGAGGGTGGTCCAGTACGTCGGATACCGACGAGATCGTGTCGCCGACAACGCTTCCACCAAAGCGCCATCCCAGTCTGCTGACCAACCGACGACCACCAACCCGTACTCGTCGAAGACCCGACTGATCAATCGTCGCAACGGATACGGATAGGTCGCGAGCTCGTCGCGTGTGATGCGGAGGCCCGGTCTGGTGTAGTCCCCGCTCACTTTGATGACTGTCGCAGGCGCGTGCGCCAGAGGGATCATCCCGCCGATCTCTCCCGGCGTGACAATGACCTGCGGGCTGATCCCTTCCTCCTCGATGGCGCGCTCGATCAGATGATCGAAGTTCGTCGTGATGATGGTCTTGACGCGACCCGCGGCGACCATTCGGGCAAGCGCACGATGGCCTTCGGTCGGCCGGATAGGGTCGCCTTCCTCGTTTGCTCGGTCGAAGTACCGGCGGATCAGTGAGCGGCGGCTTGCCGCCGTGTTGCCAAGTGCCTCGAGCAGGGCATCGAAGCGAGGTTCCGGTCGCCCGGTAGATTCCCACCATTGTTCCGGGTGCTCCTCGACGAGGCCCGGGTCCAAGCCCTCCGCTAGGGCAATTCTCCGGATCAGATCCTGAACGATCTCCCAGCCCGTCTTGATGCCGGCCGCTCTGGACATGCCGCTACCCACGAGCACCGAGTACACGCCTGGAGCGGCGTGGATCGACGTTGCGAGGGCGACCCTCGGATCGACCCCCTGAGTTGGGGTCTGGACGACGACCGATGGAGCGACTTCACTCATGGGGGAAGTATCGCTACGTCGATCCTGACCGTCACCTGGTTTGCGTACGATCCGCGCATAGCGATTCGCTTGGCTTGGGCTCGTACTCGAGGAGACGCAAGTTGCACCCTGGCACCAGACTCGCGCCGGGTGCAGTTGGGCTCTACGGTTTGTATAGCTCGGCTGAGGCGAGGGAGGTCTTGGCGCCATTGGCGTTCTGGTCGAAGTAGCCTCCAGCGATCAGGACGCGGCCGTCCTTGAGCAGCGTCGCGGTGAAGTATTGTCGACTCTCTGTCATCGAGCCGGCCGCACTGAAGGTGCCGGACCGTGGGTCGTAGACCTCGGCCGAGCCGCTACTGGCGATCAGGATGCGGCCGTCTTGGAGAAGCGTGGCGGGCCCTCCTCCGACCCTTGACGGCGACCCCGTCGGCCTGAAGGTGCCGGACGATGGGTCGTACAGTTCTGCCGAGGAGTGGCCCTTGGCCGGGTCGAAACCGGCGATCAGGACGTTGCCGTCGGCGAGTAGCGTGGCGGTCTCCTCCATGTAGGAACCAGCCGGCGAACCTGTCGGGCTGAAGGTCCCGGTCTTCGGATCGTATAGCTCCGCTGAGGCAGGGGACATCAGAACGCCATTCGCGTCCGTGCGCATGCCTCCGACGATCAGAACACGGCCATCGGAAAGAAGTGCGGCAGCGAGCGGCCCAGCCGCCACGTCCATCGGCCCGGTGAGGCTGAAGTCGCCCGTCTTCGAGTCGTACAGCTCGGCTGAGGTAAGCGGGATACGAAATGGATCGTCGCCCTGCCCTCCAACCAAGAGGACGCGCCCGTCGTTCAAGAGAGTGGCGGTATGACCTATTCGAGCCGACTTCATCGAGCCGGTCTGGCTGAACGTGCCGGCCTGCGGGTCGTAAATGTCGGCGTCGCCGCCACCTGCGAT
>PMBG01000192.1 GCA_003153755.1 Chloroflexota bacterium
GTGGCGCCCGAGATCGCCTCCGGCGAGCAACGCGGCGGGAGGCGTCCGGGCTCGTGCCCCATCACGGCCATGGCGCTCGTCTCCGTCGGCGACGACGCGGATGCGGCCCGACGCGCGGCACGACTGCAGATCGCGTTCTATGCCACGACGCCCTCGTACAAGGCAATCCTGGAGATGCACGGCCGCAAGTCGCTGCCGCGGGATCTCCGGCGGGCTTTCGTCGGCCGGGACACGGCCCGAATGGCCGAGCTGATCGACGACGAGTTGCTCGACGCCATAGCGATTTCCGGCCGGCCGGACGAGGCCGTGCATCGGCTCGCGGCATGGGCCGGCGTGGCCGAGCGCGTAGTGCTGGGCGTGCCCTGGTACGGAATGGACCCGGGACGGCAGCGCGAAGCGATCGATGCCGCGCTGGAACTCGGGGCGCGGGCGGTTTCGGGTTCAACGACCGGCACGCGAACGAAATAGCCTGCGGCCGCTCCGGACCTATGAGCCGGGAGGAGCCTCCGGAGGCGTTTCGACCGGGGGTCGAAGCTCGTTTGGAACCGGCGCTGGCGGCTGGACCTGTGCCGGCTGCGGTGGCATCGGTCCGGCTTGCGGCGGATATCCCGGCGCCGGCCACCCGGGCTGCGGCGGGTAGCCGGGCTGCGGCGGGTAGCCGGGCTGCGGCGGGTAGCCGGGCTGCGGCCAATAGGGCGCTCCCTGTGGCGGGTAGCCGGGCTGCGGCGGGTAACCCGGCTGCGGCCAGTATCCCTGCGGGTATTGCGGCCAGGGCGCCGGCCGATCCATCGGGCTCAGAACGATGGATCCTGCGGCCCGATCGTGGAGGCCCCGTCGTGACGCGTGCGTGGCAGTCGTGAGGAAGAGCACGATAGGCCAGAGGTTCGGCAGGGAGCTCACGAGCGAGTACTGGCCGCCAAACCCGCCGCTCATCACGCCGTACCGGTAGGTTCCGAGCCACTGGTTCGTGGGCGTCTTGGCTATCCAGTCCAGGACCATGACGAGCGCGAACGCCGAAATGAGGCCGGTCGCTCCCTGCAGGACTATCCATCGAACGGCAGCGCTCCCGAGCGTCAGGTTACGGCCGCTCGTACGGTCGATCACCTTGATCTTGAGAAGCTTCTGGAATGGCGTGGCTCCGCTCCGGGCCCAGGATCCCGCGTAGTAGAGCAGGTTGATGGCGAGATAGATCGCGACCCAGAACAGCAGCGGGCCCATGTTCACCTTGAACAGCGGGTCCGTCACGTCATCGAACGGGCCGTAGGAGTAGTAGGACGTGCGCCAGTCGGTACTTATCTGGTCGAGTGCCCGCTGGTTGAGGCCAACCGCTCCGGTGACGATCGCGCCGATCACGGGCACGATGGCGAGAAACCCAACCAGGATGCCGTCCAGGATCCATGCCCCGGTGCGGTATCCGAGCGTAGAAAGCCGCATCCCCGACGGCACGACGTCGAGGGGATCGCGATTGTCTACTGCCGGTGCCGTCCACCCGCTCATTGGTTGGTCCCCTTCCCTGATGCGCCCAGGACACCTGGTGCGAGATCAGGATATCGCGAGTTCAGCCCGGCGGAAGGAGTCTGGCGCGGAGAGCAAGGTCGGCGGCGGACAGCACGTCGGGATCGAGAGTGGCGCTTCGGGCCACATCCTCCTGGATCTCGCGCATCCGCTGAGGCGACCTGGTTGTGTTGTCGGCGGCGTCGCGCGGGACACGCTGCCAGACGAGGTACGACTGGACCTGCCATCCCGCGGCCACACGAGCGTCGTGCAGCCTGGACGCCCACATGGCCTTCTGCTCAGGGGTTGGTGCCTGCTTCATACCCTGCCGGGCCGCGACGATGGGATCGCGGTACTTAGCCCAGGCCGGGTTCTCCGCGATCAGTCGATCGAGAGCCTCGAGCTCCCATATCCGAGGCGAGTGCCGCATGACTATCCAGAACAGCGCTACGCATCCGATCGTGGCCGCAACCCCAACGAACTCCATCCAGATCCTTTCGTAGCACGAGACGCAATTCCTCGTCCCAGGAGAACGCGAGTCTGAACGCTACATCACTGGCGACTACGATGACGAAATGGACAAGACAACACGCGTAATGGTCGAGTTCGGCAAGAAGAAGCGGACCGTGGGCGTGGCATTCGACTGGCCCGGTTGGGACAGGAGCGGGAAGTCCGAGGAAGACGCGCTGCGGGTGCTGGCGGTCTACAGGCCACGATACGCGAGGGTGGCAGCCCTGGCGGGCCTCGCCGAAGAGTTCGGCGCGACAGGAGAGTTCGCCGTCGTCGCGAGACAGGCGGGCATCGGCATGACGGACTACTACGGGGTGTCCGGCACGTGGGCAGAGCCTGAACAGGAGCAGATGAGCGAGGCTGCGTGCGAACGCAAGATCGCCCTGCTCCGGGCCTCCTGGGCCACCTTCGATGCGGTCGCTGCCCGCGTCCCGCCGGAGCTCCGGAAAGGCCCCCGCGGCGGAGGGCGCGAGCGAGGCGAGATCGTCCGTCACGCCAACGGCGCCGAGATCTACGAGTTCGCACCGAAGGTGGGGGTGAGAGTTCCGCTCGAGACCCGAGAGAGCCCCGACCAGCTCCGGGACTATCGCGAAGCTTTCTGCGCGGGGATCCGCGAGTTCAACGCACGCGGGGCGGTGGCAGGATCGGTGGGCAAGTGGCCGGTCCAGTTCCTGATCCGACGATGCGCCTGGCATATGCTCGACCACGCGTGGGAGATGGAGGATCGGGATCTGTCCGGCGGTTCCTGAGCCGACCCATCGGCCGGTCAGCTAGTCCGGAGGTTGCCGCCTGAGCAAGCCGACCAGGCGGCCAAGCCAACCGCCGTAGCTCGAGCTGGCCATCCCAGCGCCGTCGTACGCCTCGACCGCCGTCTCGTCGAGGGGGCGGCAGCGCTTCCTCACCCACCTAAGTCTGCGCGCGAGTCGACGCGGGTCATAAGGGAGACGGGCACCACTTCGAGAACCTCGTCCGCGAGTAGCCGTTCGGCCAGTTCCGAGCGACATGCCACGTATGTCGACGTCAGGTCGAAGTCAGTCATCACGACCCACGAGCGATCCGCCAGCCAGATGTACTCGGGACCGAAGATGGAGCATCCGCGAGCTTCGGAAGCGGAGTCAGCTGCCCGCTGCACGGAGTCCAGTTCGCCCATGCGCGCTCGAAACAGAAGTGGCTCCTTCCCCCTGACCATGGCAGCCAGACCGTAGTAGAAGTACACGTCCGCCGAGGCCGACGCTTCTGCGAGCAGGCCGAACAGGCTCGTACGGGCAGGCTCTTCGAGTTGCCCCTCGCTCAATCCAAAGGGACGGCCACCACCTTCCCGAACCGGCAGAACCGTTCGCAAACTCTGCTCCATGATCTCCGGAGTGAACTCCACGCCCGCTTCGTCCGCGAGCGAACGCCACGTTCGGAAACCGGCCGGCGGCAGATTGGTCCCTTCCGGGAGGTCCCACGGCAGGAACGGATGCAGGATACGCAGGTAGCGCTCGTAGCCGTCAGGCAGTAGCTCGCGCACGCGATGAACGTACGGACCCTCCGGGTCGGCAGCGTGCAGATCGACAAGCCAGCGCTCTTCCGTCCCGAGTTCGAGCCTCTCCATTTCATCCCCCTCCTACAATGGCGCTCGGCAGCGCGACGGACGGCATTCGCGCCGAAGTCCGGGACGCAACCGCCGATCACAAGTTCGCCCCCGCTCCGCCTCCCACGCCTCCGGCGTCGGGTAGCCGTACATGACGGGAACGAGCTCGCACGTGCTCGCCACGGTTCGGCAGGGCATCGCCCCACTCAGAGCCGTTCGACCGAGCTGAATCGGCCGTGGGCTGCGAGCGCTCGCTCCTCCGCCGCNNAGGTTTGGCGCCCCCGGGGAGACTCGAACTCCCGACCTTCCGCTTAGAAGGCGGCCGCTCTATCCACTGAGCTACGGGGACCGCGCCGTCCGTAGGTTACCCGACCGGGTGAACGCGGCCAAGTCGCGCAAGCGTCGCCCCGATCCATCCTGCGCAATCAAAGCCGGAGAGGTGCTTTCGTCCCATCCTCAGGCGCCCCGCCCGGTGCTAGACTCCGAGACTCAAAGTCGGGTCCGTCCGGAAGGTTGCGCTTCGGAGGCTGTTCTGTGGCTTCGTCCTCGCTCGAGTTCGATCGGCTCAAAGTGCCGGTTGTGCCCGATGAGAACCCGGCCAGAACCATCCGTGAGAAGCCCGCGCTCCTGACCACGGACGGCCAGCTTGCGCTGCAGCTTCCGAGCGAGCTGCCGACGATTTCCATCGAGCCCGAATGGAAGCTCCAGCAACGGCTCTGGGGCCACAGCTTCCACCCGATGTGCTCGTATCTGGCGAGCTTCCCCGCGAGCCTGGTCCACGCCTTCATCGCCCGCTACACACGGCCCGGCGACGTCGTACTGGATCCGTTCAGCGGACGCGGCACTACCCCACTGCAGGCATGCGCCGAAGGCCGAATCGGCGTCGGCAACGACCTCAACCCGTTCGCTCACATCCTCACTGCGGCCAAGGTCGATCCGCCCACGAAGGCGGACATCAAGACGCGTGTCACCGCGCTCCGTATGGCCTGGTCCGCCTCGTCGGCCGAGTGGAACGAGCTCGCCGATGAGATCGTGGCGAACCCCGGGTCGCTCGACGTCACGGTCCCCGACGCCGGCAGCCGGCCGCTCTTCTCCAACGCGGCCATGAGCAACGCCGCGCCGGGTGGCGGCACCGGGCTCCGA
>PMBG01000078.1:0-277 GCA_003153755.1 Chloroflexota bacterium
CGGAACCTGCCGCTCTCCAACGGCGGCCTGGTGCCGTGGGCGCGTCTGCCGATGGAGGGCTCGTGGCACGGCAAGATCATGGAGGCCGTCTGCCGCGAGCGCGGCTGGGACTTCAACGCGCCAATCAAGGATCTGCCGCCGGAAGCCGTCCAATACATCCTGTACGCCGGCAAGGGCGAGCGCGTCGTGATCGGCTATCGCCACGACCGCGGCGAGAACACGTACGAGGCCACCTTCGAGGGCATCGTCAACAACCTGGAGCGGCGCTTCCGCGAGA
>PMBG01000078.1:308-29251 GCA_003153755.1 Chloroflexota bacterium
CTCACCGAGCGCGAGCAGACCATCGCGCGGCAGGTCTTCAAGGAGATCTCCGCGAGGCTCGGGTTCCTCATCGACGTGGGCCTGGACTACCTGCAGCTGGACCGCACGAGCCAGACGCTCTNNATCGCCACGCTCACGCGCCTGCGCGACCTCGGCAACACCGTCCTCGTAGTGGAGCACGACGAGGAAACTATCCGCACCGCCGACTGGGTCATCGATATCGGGCCCAGGGCGGGTGAGCACGGCGGCGAGATCATCGCATCGGGGCCGCTGGAGGACATCCTCGCATCGGAACGTTCGCTTACCGGTGCGTACCTCCGCGGCGAGCAGATGGTCGCGATACCTGCCACGCGGCGCAGCGGCAGCGGTCAGTCGCTCGTGGTTCGGGGCGCCAGCGAACACAACCTGAAGGATCTGGACGTAGCCTTCCCGCTCGGTTGCTTCGTTGCCGTGACCGGAGTGTCGGGTTCGGGCAAGAGCACGCTCGTCTCGGACATCCTGTTCCGCGCCCTCGCCCGCCAGCTCAACCACGCGCGGGACCTGCCGGGCGCCCATGATTCGATCGAGGGGATGGAGGCGCTGGACAAGGTCATCGACATAGACCAGAGCCCGATCGGGCGGACGCCGCGATCCAACCCGGCCACGTANNCGCTGCGAGAACTGCAAGGGCGACGGAATTCTGAAGATCGAGATGCAGTTCCTGCCGGACGTGTATGTCCCGTGCGAGGTCTGCAAGGGCAAGCGCTACAACCGTGAGGCTCTCGAGGTTCACTACAAGGGAAGGTCCATCGCCGACGTCCTGGAAATGACAATCGATGAGGCGCTCGAGTTCTTCTCGCCCGTGCCCAGCGTCAAGGCCAAGCTGCAGACCCTCTACGACGTGGGCCTGGGATACGTGCATCTTGGCCAGCCCGCCACCACGCTTTCCGGCGGAGAGGCGCAGCGCGTAAAGCTCGCCACCGAGTTGTCGCGGCGGGCAACCGGCCGGACCATCTACGTGCTCGACGAGCCCACGACCGGCCTCCACATGGCGGACGTGGAGAAGCTTCTCCAGGTTCTGCACCGACTCGTTGACACGGGCAACAGCGTGATCGTCATCGAACACAACCTCGACGTGATCAAGACCGCGGACTGGATCGTGGACCTGGGTCCGGAGGGAGGGGATCGCGGCGGATACGTCATCGCCGAGGGAACCCCGGAGGAGGTGGCGATGGCGCCTCGGTCGGCGACCGGCGAGTATCTGGGGCGAGTGCTGCGTGGAGAGCCGCTCGTACCGCTGTCGGCGGTGACGTTTGCGGAAGAGGCCGGCCGCTCCCCGCGAAAGGCGCCCGCGGTCCAACTTATCCCGGTACCGGAGAAACGCGCCGTACGCAGCAGCGTGGACTAGCATTGCCACATGCCAGACATTGAGTACGCGTTCCTGGCCGATGCGGCCGACGTTCAACCCGGGTCCAAGTTCCACGTGCTCGGAGGCGGTGTGTCACGTCTCACGGGTCCCTCGTTTCCGTTCGTCCACCCGCACATGAGCCTCGTCGTTGGCTTGCGTATGTCCGCGGTGGAGCGGAACCACGAGTACGATCTCAACTTCCTCGTTACCGGACCGGATGGATCGCAGGTGGCAAACGCAAGCGGCAAGGTCGTGGCGCGGGGAGGCCCCGACGTCGCCGACACGATCATCACTCTCTCGGTGGACCTGTGGAACATCACCCTCAAGGCCCCGGGCGAGCACCTGGTGCGGATAACCGTGGACGGCTCGGAGCGCAAGCGGATCTTGCTCACCGTGGGGCAGTCCGGCCACGAGGTGGCACCCGAACCGCCGCGCTACCTCGCCTGAAGTGCCGCGAGTTCGCGAACCGGCACGCCACGAGCGCCCGGACATCGACGAGGCCGCACTGACCGCCGCCAGGGCCGCGGACAGGCTGCTCGAGAGCGCCCGCGAGCGCGGTGCCGAACGATGGATCAGACTCCTCGAGCCGGTCCCGGACAAGCTGCGCGACGCGGGCTTCGGGGAGCTGCGGTCCGTGGCCGTCAGGGTCCGAGCCGTTTATGGACCGAGGGATTCGATACGCGATGCACTTCCCGCCGATCGCACCGAGCCGTTTCTCGCGGAGCTGGATCGGTTGCTGAAGGTCCTCGCCCGCGAGGCCGCGGCTCGATAGGGCGCCTCGAGGGGTGCGGTATTCTCGCTTCATAGATTTGGGAGTCGTCGAGGTGGTTGATTGAGCGGCTGGGGCCAGCAGAACCAGATGCGGCCGGTGATGGTGCGGACCAGCCCGCAGCTGGCGACGGCCGCGACCCGGGCGGTCGCCTGGCTGGTAGATCTGCTGATACTCGGGGCAATTGCATTTGCGTGGGCGTTGGTGGCCACGGCCGCCGGGGTCATCACCGTCGATCCGGACGCGCGATCGCAAATTCTGGCCTCCCCGTTCTCGCCTACGAGCGCGCCTCCATACCGGGCCGACATCCAGCTGGTGGCGGTGTTCGCCGCGATACTCTTCGTCGCATATGTCGTATTCGCGGCCTTCTGCTGGATGCGTTTCCGCGGTCTGCCGGGGCAGAGAGCACTCTCGCTGGAGGTTGCCGACGCCGCGACGGGCAAGAATCTGAGTCTGATGCGCGCGTTGTCGCGGTCGCTCGTCGGCATAGGACTCCCCGGCGTCCTTGTCGCCGTCTCCGCCGTGGCGTTGATGAGTCTCGCGAGTTCGCCGTCCTGGACCGGACTGGTCAATCAGGAGCCGAACGCCGACGCCTCTCGACTCGTGAACATATGCGACATCTCGTGGCTGCTGACGGCAGGGTGGCTGCTGATCCTGCTGGTCACTACCGTGTCGAACGCCCGCCGCCAGGGGCTGCACGACAGAGCTGCGAAATCGGTCGTCGTCAAGCGCGGTCACCTCGTGGCGATGTGGCCGGTCCCGGGGATGTCATACGGCCCCTATCCGAGCGGCGCCATGCCGCCCGGACAAGGATCCCCGACGGGCACCGACGGTTACCCCGCGCCAACCGGCCTGGCGCCATGGGCGCCGCCATCGCCGTCGCCGGCTCCCGGCTGGCCCGTCGCCACCGCGGCTCCGCCCGAGTCGCCGCCGGCCGAACAACCGACCCCGGACGACACACCGCCGGCTGATACGGATGGGTCGCCCGCGTGGCTGCCCCTGCCGGCCGATTCGGACCTGCCTCCCGCGCCTGTGTCCGTGACCGTCCGCCGACGCACGGCCGCGTACCTGATAGACGGCGCGATGCTTGCCGCGCTCTTCGTGATCACCGAAAGCATCGCGGTCTCGATCATTGATCCGGCCGCAATCACGAACGCGACATCCGGCGGGCCCATCTCCGACCGGACGGTCGTACTCGTGGGTCTGCTGAGCGGCCTGGAGCAGATGGCCTACTTCACCGCGAGTTGGGCTCTGGGTGGGGCCTCATTCGGGCAGCGGATCCTACGGCTGCAGGTGACATGTGCCGACACATCCAAGGGACTCTCGTGGATGGATTCATTCCTGAGGTGGGCGATCCTTCAAGGCCCCATCGCGTTGGCCCTCATCCTGCCGCAGACAGTTCAGAGTGTGGGTGTCTTCGCGGCTGTGCTCTGGGGAATGTTCCTCGTGTGGAAGATCAACTCGGACCCTACTTGGCTGCCTCCGCACGATCGCTTCGTCAACAGCCGCGTGTCCGGCAAGCCGTAGGTCCGAGGCGTCAGATCGTGTCCAGACCGAGTTCCGCTTCCGAGAAGGCCTCCAGCATGAACTGGGACGGCGACGCGGGATCGTACGAGAGGGTCAGCGTACGGCAGGCTCGAGTCCACGCCACGTAGGCGAGGCGCCTCTCCTCCTCGAGCGCGCGCTCCGGCTCGGGCGCGTCGCGAAGCGATCTCGCCGACGGGAAGCGGCCGGCGTCCAAGCCGATCACGGCGACGTGGTCGAACTCGAGGCCCTTGGTTGAGTGCGCGGTCGCGAGCGTCAGCGCGGCGTCGTCACGGCGCAACTCGGCGAGTCTCGCTCGATGCTCGTCGATGGCCGCGCGTAACTCAGCGAGAGTGGCGTATGACGCGGCCCATCCCACCAACGCGGCGAGGATGTCGCCCGTTTCGACGGGCAGTGGATCGTCGAGTGTCCGGAGATCGGCGGGATCCGGGGCGTCGGCCTGGTGCGGCGCCGTGCCCTGCTCGTCGACCGGCGCCACAACCGGCAGCGGGCTCTCGTCGACGCCGGCCGCTCGCGCCAGACGGGCCAAACGGGCGAGCAGCGGCAAGGCGGCGTCGCCGGATTGCTCGGCGGCGTCGAGCAGTTGGTCGATCCGGCCATCCTCGGAGAGAAGCCGCAGGCGAGGCGCCCGGAACGGGATGCCAAGCTGCACTGCCACGGCAGCGGCCGGCATCAACTCCGCGTTGGTGCGCGCAAGGATCGCCCTCGTTGCGCCGTCATCCGGCCAGCTTCCGAGAATCCGGCGGAGTCGTTCGGTTTCGTCGGCGGAATCCGGCGCGAGAATCAGGCGTCCGCGCGCGTCTGGGCCCGGGCTGATCACCTTCGCGTATCGCTCCGTGTTGTGCGCCACCAAACGGACCGCACGCTCCACCACCGAAGCCGGGCATCGGTAGTTGACCGTCAGGTCAAGCCGGCGCATCCGCGGCAACGATTCCGCGAGACCCAGGATTCTGCGCACGTCTGCAAGCCGCCACCCGTAGATGGATTGATCGTCATCGCCGACGAGGAAGATGTGGTTTTCCGGTGCGGCGAGAAGGAGCGCGAGGCGCAACTGGGTGCGATCGACGTCCTGCGTCTCATCCACGAGCAAGTGTTCGCACCGCTCGCGCCACCGCTCCAGCAACCGGGGGCGGGCCTCCAGCAGGCGAAGCGCCCGAGCCACCAGATCGTCGAAGTCGAGTCCGCCGGCATCCGCCAGCGCCGCTTCATATGCCAGGAACGCCCGGGCGATCGGGCCCGGCTCGGTGTCCGTTCCGACTTCGCCCGCCGTGACCCCGATGTCCAGCTTCAGCTTGCTGAACGCATCGTCCAGGCGGCGAAGAACGCCGCGTGTGATCTCCGGCCACATGTCGCGGAGCACGGCCTCGCGGTCCAGCAGGGGCTCCACGGACTCGCCGCCGTCGGCGAGGATCTCGCGACCGAGGGCGTGGAACGTCTTGACCCGGACGGCGCCCGCCGGCAGCCCCAGCGGCTCGAGGGCGGCGTCCACGCGGGACGCCATCTCGTCCGCGGCGCGCTTGTTGAAAGTGACCGCGGTGATCCCACCCGGCGCGGCGCCGGTGGCCACGAGCCACGCGATCCGTGCGACGAGAGTCGTTGTCTTGCCGCTCCCCGCCGGCGCGACGCACAGCACGGGACCGGGCGGCGCGGTGGCCGCGGCCCGCTGGTCTGGTGCGAGGCGATCCAGGCGTTCGGTGACGGACGAGGGAAGCATGGGCGCGAGGATGGCACGCGGCCCTTTGCTGCGACTTATCTGCGGACGCCAGGCGCGCAGGCGCCTGGGCGATTGCCGGATTGGGTCGCCCTAAGCAGGGGCCCCGCGCAGGGCCTCCAGCCGCTCCCGCGGCCAGTCTGGCGACTCGATGAACCAAACGTGTCTCATCGCCAACCGGAACCGAGGATCCGATGCTGTCCTCTCGAGTAGATGCAAGGCGAATCTGGACCCGTGCCGCCGAGCCAGGTCTTCGAGGGGACCGGCTCCGATCATCCCCAACGCGACATCACTCGGCGCCCTTGCAACCAGCTCGAGGATGATCGGCCACGCTTGCTCGGCTTCGCCGGGGCGCCCCGAATTGACAGCCTGAGTAAGCCAGAGGACGAGTCCGCCGTCGTCTCCAGCATCGTCGAGGGCTTGTGTCGAGTCCGTTCCGGGGACTGTGGTTTTACCGAGGATCTCAATGTCCCGGAAGTAGGTTTCGATGGCTTGCTCGAGAGGCTGGTCTTCCCAGCCCGAGGCAACCATGAGCGAGAGAGAGTGCGGGAGTGGTGAGTTCCCGGCGCGCCACCGCTGAAGAAGCTCCGCGAGAACGCTTGGCTCCGAGTCGATGAACCGCCGCAACTCATCAGTCCGACCATGCGGGTATCCGGTGAGGTTGCCGATGACGCTGTTGATCGCGAGATCGAGCTGGTTCTCGTCGGCAACGACGGGCCATCGAGCCGCCAGCGTCCGGAGATCGTCTCTGGTGAAACTCATCAGCGTCGCGAACTCCCAATCGGGAAAGAAAGGTCCCTCGCAGGCAGCGCGAAACGCAGCCAGCAACAACTCCTCATCGTTCGGGCGCATGTGCTCGTCCGTCATCGATTGCGACGTTAGCAGATGAACAACACGCGCACGAATGCGGAGAGCATCGCTGGCGCCGCCTATCAGCAAAGTAGGTATGACCTGATCTACGTCTGGCCGCTGGTGCGGAACAGGAAGGTTAGAAGTTGTTAGGGGATCAGGTCCGCCCGTAGGGTGGGGCGGCGGATGGAGGGCAAAGGCACCGAACAACGCGCTCCTTCGACCGGGACCGCGGCGCGGAATCGGCCTGTGGCATCCTTGGGCTACCCATAAACTCCGGCAATGGCGAGCTTCCGCTTCTCCGTTGGCCGTGTCTCCAAGAGCGAATACAGCTCAACTGCTCTCGCCCTGGCGTGTTTGGTCGCGGCCGCCGTTTCCTTCGCTCTGGATGTCGTCCATTTCGAGCGTCCGGACTTGCTTCCGACCGGTGCGATCAGGACGCTTGCGGAGACGGCCGCGGTGGCCATTCCGATCTACTTGGTCTTCCGAAAGCGGGCTCATGGGTGGTGGTTGCTCACGGTGCTGGGGACGGCTTATGTGTTCTCGCTGACGGCCTACGAGTTTGAGCGTGTCCTCGTTCGGACCGTGCAGGCGCTTGGGGGGTCGGGCACTCCGCTAGAAGACGCACCCTGGTTCTACCTAGTCGCCGCGGCCGCCATGGCACCTGTCCTGTTCTTCGCCATCGAAGGGCTCTACGACGCTACCGCGCGCTTGACATGGCAACTTCGGCTCTGGACTACTCAGGGTGCGCGTCGGGCTCTGGTGCCGTTCACCGACTCGGGCGCAGCCTGGATCGTCGCGGCACCCCCGGCTTGGATCGCCATGGTGATGCTCCCTCTCTTGTCCGGATACACGCGTCTGTCCGGAAACACGCTTTCGCTCGGATGGCTCTTGGATCTGCTGGGTGCGTTTGCTGTCATTCTCCTGACCATCCCCCACCTGGTGAAGCTCCTCCGGCTGGGACGCTCGCTCCCGAAGATGCCAGCCGGTCTACCGGTCGCGGACCAGCAGGAGTGGGTATCTCGGCAGGCCGGCGTCGAGTGCGTTCCGCCTAATTCCGGCGAGGGTATGACCGTCACGCGTGGTCTCTGGTGGGGTCACCCGCTGCTTCTGGCTCGGGCAAACGCGAGCGACGATTCGGGCTGGGTTGCGTGTTCGGGCCTTGTTCGATGGGACAAGACCGCTCGCTATGTGACCGTGTCTGCATTCTGCAACGTTCGCCCTGATCTCGGCCCGCTTCTGGGCTTGCCGCCAGGCTGGATCATCACAACCGATCCGCCGCAGGCGCGCCACGCGCCGGACGTCGCAGCCAAGGTCTTGGCGGTCCTCGCTGAGTGCAAGGTCGCCAACGCCTGAGCGTCTGAAGAGTGCCGGCCGCACAACAAGACCGCCCGATGGGGCGTCACCGTGTGCGGCTGCGATGCAGACGATTTGAGGAGGAGAGGGTGGAAACCGGACGTCTGGCCCGTGCGGGCCTGGTCTGTTCTTTGGTTCTGGCGGTGGTTGCGTGCTCGGGCAACACCACAACCAGCCCGGCGGCCGTCGCGACCGGCACCCGGCCGGCGGCGCCTTCACCGAGCTCGTCACCCAGCCAGACCGTGTCCGTGAGCGCTTCCGCTCTGGTCACGCTCTCACCGAGCCCGACGCCTGCGGCGAGCCCGCCCCCGATGGCGCCGGCCACGCTGCGGAGCGGCCCGGCGATGACCATGGCTCGCGAGGACCCGGCCGCCGTTCGTCTAGAGGACGGCCGTGTCCTGATCATGGGCGGTACCGTTCCATTCGTGGGCAAGTGCGCAATGGCGTGCATAGAACCTACGACCTCGAGCGTGGAGGTCTACGACCCACGCACCGGGAAGTTCAGCCGGAATGGTTCACTGGCCGCCGCGCGCAGTTACGGGCAGGCTCTGCTCCTGAGTGACGGACGCGTGTTCTTGTCGGGAGGCAGGGGCGAGTACGGCGACTGGCTCCGGACGATCGAAATCTATGACCCTGCCGAGGGGCGCTCGGTCGTGATCAAGCCACCGACCGACATGGGTTCAATGACGGGCGATCCCACGCTGGTTCTGCTCGCCGACGGGAGGGTGCTCATTGTCGGCGGAGCGGATGAGTCCTATACCTCGACTTCGAAGGCCACCCTGATCTTCGATCCGGCGAGCGGCGGGTTCAGCAAAGGTCCGGATATGGCTGAGTCCCGAGAGGGAGCAAAGGCGACGCTGCTCTACGACGGGCGAGTGCTGATAGTCGCCGGGTACTACTACGTGGGTGGAATCGGCTCGACGAACAACAACGTGGAGCTGATCGACGTGTCGAACCCTCTCGCTGGATCAAGCGCTGCCCTCTACCAGGACCCGGCGACTTCAACGCGGCTCTATGACGGACGCGTTCTCGTGGCGGGAGGGGGCTCGTACTCCAGCGGTGCGAACTGCATAACCCCGGCAGTCCCTGAGGTCTTCGATCCGGCGAAGGAAATGTTCACCCCGGTGGGTCGGATGGCCACGCAACGCACAGGATCGGCTGCGATCAAGATCCAGGACGGGCGCGTAATCTTCTTCGGTGGGCTCGACGCGAACTGCGAGGCCGTTACTACCGTCGAGGCATTTGACCCGGATACCGGGACTTTCCAGGTAGTCGCGCAAGGGTTCCCGAAGCTGAGCGATTTCAGCGTGACCCTGTTGAACGACGGCGAGATTCTGATCGCCGGCGGCACCGGCGTTCAGTGGAACGGGATGACTTCGGCGAGCTGGTTGCTGAAACCCTGATGGTCATCACGAGAGCGATATGCATGGCCGCTTCCGCGGTTCTATGCGTGACGGTCGCGGGTTGCTCCGGACCATCCGTGGTCTCCTCGTCCGCGCCATCCTCGGCTACGGCTCCGAATCGCTCGGCGCCGTCGCCGTCGTCGTCGTTCAACTGCACAGCCGCGCTGGTGCTCGCGCAGGTCCGCCAATTGTTTGCCGGGCAGGACTTCGAAGCCCACTACCTGACAATCGCCGATAAGTTGACGCTGTCCGTTTGGCTCGTAGATCCCGAGATAGACCCGGCGACGACTCCGTCCGGCATGGCCCAAGCGGACCGCCGCGCCGTTGAGCGCGGACTGTCCATCTCGTACCAGATGGTCGAGCAGATCCCCTGCGTGGGGCGGGTCTTCGATCAGGTCAACCCTATGATCGTGGACGGCCGCTTCCAGCATTGGTACAAGGACTTCCTTCCCGTGAGGGCCTTCGAGGGCCTGCACAACCCCACCACCGACGACCTGATCGCCGCGATCCAGGCAACCGGGGCCGCACTCCAAGAACCCCGCGACACGCCGCCGCCGGCAGCCCAAACGCCGCCGGCGAGCTCGTGCGGTTGGTCTGTGGCGCAAGCCGGCGTCCATGCCTACTTCGGTGCCGCAGACAACTCGGCCGCCTACCTGATCATCGGCGCGCGACTGCTGGAGCAGGGCATCGCGATACCCATCACACCGAACGACGCGGGTGTGGAGGTCCAGTGGACGGTGCGCGACGGGACCGAGGCATCCGATCCACAGGTCCGTGAACGCCTGGGCCACGTCGCCGAGGCCCTGACTTGTCTGTGGCCGGCGGCCGACTCGCTGGAGGCGTTCGTCGTAGATACTGCAGGTCGGACCGTGGTCTATGCCATAGTGCCGGCGTCGGTCATTCGAACACGGACAATTCCGCTGCCTGCCGGCGGCGTCCGCATCTACCACATGACACCGGCGGCGCGGCCGTAGGGCTGCCGAGTCCGGCCGGCTGGCCTACTTGCCGGACGTCGAGACCGGCACGTAGCCGCTCTTCGAAACGACCCGCTGCCCATCGGGAGAGAGCAGCCAGTCCCTGTACTTGAGCGCCGGGCTGCCGGCCGCCGCGTCTTTGCGGGTCACGATGTATACCTCGGCCGCCAGCGGGTAAGCTCGAGACGAGATCGTCGCCGACGTCGGTTTGACTCCGTCGACGCCGATCATCTTGACCTGCGGATTCGAGAACATGACCGCGGCGTAGTAGTAGACCGAGAAGCCGAGGCCGAGCTTGTCCCCGCCGTCGCCGGTGACGGGATTGCCGCCGAGGGCGTTGTACGGTCCGACCATCGTCTGAACGACCATCTCGGGCGCGTTGACCATCGGCGTGGTCCCCATGACCATCTGCTTCATGAGCTCCTGGCTGCCGGAGTTGGGCTCGCGCTGGTATGCGCGGATCCCGGCCGCGGGATCGGCCAGGGTGATGCCCGCCCCGCTCCACGTGGTGACCTTGCCGGCGTAGATGTCGCGAAGCGTGGTCAGCGGCATGGTCTCGGTTGGGTTGTTCGTGTTGACGAGGAAGACGAAGGCATCCAGCGCGAAGGCATGCGTCTCGAGTTCCACGCCCTTGGCCGAAGCTTGCGCCAGTTCGTCCGGCGAGGGCAGGCGTGCCTCGAGGAGCACATCCGTCTTGCCTTCGATGAGGTTCACGTAGGCGTTGTGCGTTGTGCTGAACTTGATGCCGGTGATCGTCGAGGCGGTCTGCGGCGGGGTGGAGGCCGCCGGGTCGGGCACGTACGTACGCTCGATATTCGCCGACGCGGGGGCCGACCATACGCATGCAACGTTCAGAAGGTCGCATGCCATCAGGCGAGCGAGTGGCCCCGTGGTTGTGGATCCGTCCACCCTCGGGTAATCGGAGACGATCGCCGACCTCATCGACGGAATGTCCGTTGGGGAGTTGCCCGGCGCGGCGCAGCTCAAGACGGAGCAGGCCGCGAGTGCGGCGGCGCCCAGGACTGCCGCCGTTGTAAGTAAGTTCTTCACGATCCCCTCCCGCAATTCGGCCGGCCACCCAATCCTGACCGCCGCTGAGCCGCGAATCCAGGGCCGGACGGAGTCGCGGCGAGATCTCCGTCCTTGGCGGAAACGACGACGCGGGCGGCGCCCCAGTGACGCCCGGCGTCCGGGATGCGGCAGCCGGACCTGCGGGCACATGGCCTTGATTTCCCGGCCGATGGCTTCGCTTCCTGTCCGAGAACCGACATCGTCCATCGACACGGGTTCGGATAATCGGTCCAATCGAAGGGGAGAGGAGACCATGGATCTTCAGAAGATCACGACGCTGAAGGCTGATCTCGAGGCGGCATACCTGGCGGAGAAGGCACGTCTCGAGTTCTTCCGGCTGGAGGTGTCCGCCGGCGGCTTCTGGGTTGTTCGCGACGTCGCAGATGGCGCTGTTGCGGGCCGGACGCTCAGGGGGCACGTCAACTTCGCGCCCGAGTCGGCGCTGCAGGCGAAGTGCCTCCGCGTGAGGCTCCTGGGGCTCGAGAGCGCCGGCTACACGAGATCCACGAGCCACCGCTCGGGATCCGGCAGCGCGACCCGCACCGAGCACCTGGTCCACGCGACAGATCTCGGCCAGGTGATGACCTCAGTCGATCTGGTCACGGCGCCGTCGCCGGGCTCTCCAATCGACGTGGAATTCAACCTGGCGATACCGCCCGCGACGCTGCCGACGGTCAACGTACCGGGCTACCGCATCGACTGGGTGCTCGAATTCGCCCTCGTGGTGGATCCGGCCGAACCCGACCCCCTCGCCTCCCATCACGCCCCTATCGTCGTGAGCTCTTCCGCGGACGCTTCCGGGGCTGGTGACTCGGCGGCCGGGTTCCAGGCCGAAATCGACGCGGACGGCTCGCCGCCCTGTCCGATGTGCCTGTCGCCGGCGCCGCTCGTTTCGGGGTCGGTGTTCAGTGGCTATGCACGACTCACCGGCCCGGATCCGCGCCGCATGAGGGTCGTCATCGAGGCCATCGTCAAGACGAGCGCGCCTTCAGACGTGCCGGGTGGCGGCCTGCGAATCTCCGGCGCCGGGATGACGTTGGGTGGGCCGAACTCGGTGTCGACCGGCCTGAACGAGACGGTCGAGCTCTGGCGCGGCCCGGTGGAGGCCGGACCCGCCGGCACTCTCCAGTTCGGCGGCATCGTGCCGGCTGCGGCCAACGTCGTGGGACCCAACGGTTCCGTGGGGCTCAGACTCGGGCTCGTTGAAGACCGCCGCATGATGCTCGACAAGTACTGGCGGCGCCCGGTGGCGATCGTCGCGAGACAGCCTTGAACGGCGATGTTTGAGGCGGCATTCGCTTCGAACGCAAGGATCTGACAACGGACTTGCCGGGGCAGGACCGTGGCGTAATGGGAGCCACGGCGACCGGATCGAGAGGAGGTCGTGGCGATGAGGACCAGGATGACTTGGGGACAAGGTAGCCGACGCGGGTCGCGCCTGGCGTTTCGACTGACTTGCGCGCTGGCGGCTCTTGCGATGGGCACGATGTGGCTGCCGGAGGCGGCGCTCGGCAGTCAGAAACAGACGGTCCCGGCCGCTCCGCCGGCACAGGAGAGCGTGGCCGGCGACTGGACTCAGTTCCAGTACGACCCCAATCACACGGGCTTCAACCCGCTCGAGAAGACACTCTCGCAGTCGAACGTCGGGCTGCTCCACCTGGCCTGGACGTCTACCCCGGCCGCCGACGTCGAGCCAGAGGTCGCGGTCGCGGACGGAGTCGTGTACGTGGGCTCGTGGCAAGGAACCCTCTACGCGTACAAGGTCGGTTGCTCGTTCCTCGGCGGCACCTGCTCGCCCATCTGGAAGGGCGTCACCGGAGGCGGCATCTTCGGTGCGCCGGCCGTGGTCAACGGCAGGGTCTACGTCGGCTCAAGCAATGGAGTGCTGTACGCGTATGCCGTTGGCTGCGGCTCCGGCGGCGCAACGTGCGTGCCGCTGTGGACCGCCCGTACCAAAGGCCCTATCTCGTCGGCGCCCACTGTCTCCGGCAACGTCGTCTACATCGGCTCTGACGATTGGAACCTCTACGCCTTTTCGGCCGACGGCACAACCGGTTGCAGCGGAACGCCCAAGGGTTGCGCGCCGCTCTGGTCCGCCGGATTGGTAGGCAGGGTCATGGGTTCGCCCGCGGTATACAACGGGATGGTCTACGCGGACGCTGATGGAGGTGACCTGCGCGCCTTCAAGGTGGGTTGCGGAAGCGGCGGCGCCGTCTGCCAGCCGACGTGGCGGGCCGACATCGGGTCGTCTATGACCGCTCCCACCGTATCCGACAACACCGTCTTCGTGGTCAGCTCGGACAACAAGCTCTACGCCTTCGGCGCGAACTGCGGCACCGGCGTCGCCACCTGCAAGCCGTTGTGGACGGCGGCGACGGCGAGCGAGATTCTGGTCGCGCCCGCCGTCGCGTACGGCTCGGTGTACGTGGCCTCGACCGACAACGTCCTCTACGCGTTCGACGCCGGCGGGACCAACCACTGCAGCGGCACCCCCAAGAAGTGCACGCCGCTATGGATCTCCAACACCGGCACCGGACCCCTGAGCGGCGGCTGGTCGGCGCCGGTCGTCGCCAACAGCGTGGTCTACGCCGGCTCGTCCGATGGCCGCGTCTATGCCTTCCCGGCCGGCTGCGGCGCCTCCGTCTGCGCTCCACTTTGGACTGCCCAGGCTGCGACTCAAGAAATCCATTCGGTCGTCGTCTCGGGCGGGACCTTGTACGCCGGTTCGCTAACCTACGTCGCGGCCTACAACACGTTCAAGCTCCCTATGAAGAGCATCCTTCCGCTCAGTTCGCTGTTGGCGGTGAGCACGCCGCCGGCGGTAGCCAGCATCAAACCGCTCGCCGCCCAGACGGCGAACATAACGGCCCCGCCGATCGTGGCCGGCAAGCCCGTGGCGGTGCCGAGCGACGGTAGTTCGGCGGCGCCGGCGGCAGTGGCGACCGCAGACTCCAATGCGAGCGCTGCGCCGGTTGCGGCGGAGGCGACCGCAGCCCCCAGCGCGACCCCTGCACCGGCTGCGCCGGGGACGGGCGCCCAGACCCAGCCCGCTCCGGGAGTCGCCGTGGTAGCCGGCCGACCGGACGACGGACCGCCGCCACCGTTGATCGTGGTCGTTGCGGGCGCGCTGATCGCGGCGATCCTTGGCCTGGCCGTTCCGCTGAGACTCCGGTCGAAGAAGTTGCCGGTGTGAGCGAGGCCAGCGCGACGGGGGCGAGGGCCACCGATCGGCGTTAGCTCCGGGCGTAGATCGTTGCCACCGAGTTGGACCAGATCGCGTGGTAGCCGGCGGCCATCACCTGGGCGGCCGAGTCGACCGCAATCTCGTCGGGGAGGCCGTGCGGCTCGATGACCACGTATCCGTATCCGGACCGGAGTTCCCGCGGCAGGTCGCCGAAGCCGTAGAGCCGCCCGCCGTCGGTGTGGATGCTCACTTCGGGCTGGAGCGAGATCGAGGTCTCCATTGCCCCGGTGAAGACGCCGATCGGGACCGAGGACCACTGCTGGAAGCTCCCCGCGATGTGCAGGACCCTGGTGTCCGGACCGAGCCGGCCGGCGGTGATCTCCGACCGGATGGCGTCGATGACCTTCTGCTGATCCGCGTCGACGACGTTGCGCGGATCCATGTATCCGTCGGTCCAGTAGCCGAACTGCGCCTCCCGAAGCGCAAGACCGAGCGACTCCGACCCGCGGTGCTCACCGATCTGGACGTTGGAGATCAGCGGCGCGCCGACGAGCCGGCCTGCGTCGATGTTCAAGGGGCCCAGGTCGATTCGGGCCGGCAGTGGGTAGACCGTGATGACGATGAAGGCCCCCACGATGAGCGGGCGGGCCACGCCGAGCCGCCGCTGGCGGCAGACTGCCGCGAGGGCTCCGGCGGCGCCGACCGCGAACATGACGGGCAACCAGTACTCGACCGACTTGGGGACTTCGTAGTGAACGGCCTGCTCGGTGAGGGTAGTGAAGCCCACGAGGCTGGACGCGGACCACGCGAGTACGCCCGCCGCGATACCGCACCCGAGAAGGATCCAGCCACGCCCCAGCCGTTGATGAAGACGCGTCGCCGAGAACGCGAACCCCGCGATCGCCAGCAGCGTTATGCGCCCAAAGTCCGTGAGCGCTTCCGACGCCGGGTCGTCCGGCGGGTTTAGATGCATCTGGGCCACGATCAGGGCCGCGGAGATGAACGCGATCACGACCGCCGCCCGTCCGACCGCCGCCATCTCGGGCGAGCTATCGCGGAACGCGTCGGCCGGGATCCGGTCCATCAGCCATCCCACCGCCCCGGCGAGGAGGTACGCCACAGCGATGCCGCCCACGATCAGGACGAAGCCGATCCATGACGGAGTCGAGCGCCCGGTCATCGTGAGCACTTGCGGCATCGCCAGAACAGCCGCGCCGCCGAGTGCCGGCACGAGTCGGCGGGCAAGGGCGACGGGGTAGAGGAGCAGCGCCCCTCCGCACGCCACGGCAGCAACAAGCCCAACGAGCGGATGCACAAGGAACGCGCCGCCGATCGCCAAGGCGAGTCCCGGGCCCACCGCGGGCGACGACCCAACTCGAGACGTCTCGTCGGGCACCCCGGACCGTGACCCTACCGCCTGGCTTCGGGCGTGAAGCTCCCGCGCCACGAGCGTCAGGGCCCAGGCCGCCAGCGGGAAGACAACGACGGTGCCGCGGGCGTCCGGAATGCGCATGAACGTGAAGGTCAAAGGGAACGTCAGAAGCACCCAGAAACCGGCGCTTCCGCCGAGCAGTTGCCCCGTAAGGCGACGGAGCGCGACGGCGATGACGATCGCGAGTGGGAGCGCGAAGGCCGCCTCGGCGAGCGCGGCGTCCAGGCCGGTGATCGTGGACAGCTGTCCCAGCAGGGCCACATACCCGAGCATCAACCGCGACGGCCCGTATATGGGCGAGGGCGAAGTGTTCAGCATGTCGAAGCTGCCGAACAGGTGGATGTGCTGTACGGGCGCGACGTGGTTGGGCAGCACGTCCATGAACGGCGAAACGGGCGACCCGAGCTGAACGATCAGGGCTCCGGCCCAGACCATCAGGATGAGCGGCCACCAGGCCGCGGGTCGTGAGAAGTGGAGCCGGATGGGTTGCGCAAGGAGCGGCCGGCGACCACGCGTGGCGAGATAGGCCACCCCAACGGCCAAATGCAATGCCAGCAGTTCGGGCCAGCCGAAGAGGCCCACGCTCCCCAGAAGGAAGAGCACGGCCGCGTCGAGCACGACGGCCGCCGTGAACCCGGCCATGACCACGTCGGAGGCGCTCCGAAACGCGGGCGCGCCGAGCCAGCGAAGCACGACCGCTCCGGCGACCACGTTGATCGAAGTCGCGGCCGCCATCAGCAGTGCTGCCGGACCGGTCACGGGCAGCTGTGAGAAGACCCCGTCCCACGCCCCGCCGAAGCTGAAGCCCCACTGTGCTGAGTCCGCGACGGCCAGCAGTCCCGACACGAGCACGAACACCCCGGCGAGCAGAATTACGCTCATCGTCTGGTAGTCGGGATTGCGCCCGATCAGGCGTCCGAGCGCCGGGCTCGGCCTGGGGGCTCTGGGCCGCCGTTGGGCGCTTGCTGTCGGGGCGTTGGGCTGGGTCACTCGCGCATCATCCCATAGGAGGTTGACCTCTCGGCGTCCCGTCAGGGAGCGGTCCTAATAAGTGGCCGCGTCGAGCCGATTCCGTCTGAGTGACCTCGTTTACGGGAGAGCCCCGGGGCTCAAGGCGATCTCACGCGACTAGGATCGTGGCATGACGAGCCTGACTCGAGACATCTGCCCATCGTGCGGCGCGTGGCTCATCCTCGTTGAGGTGGTGTATGTGGCCGCGCCCTGGCGCCGATACCCCGACGTGGGGAATCGTGTCGTATATGAGTGCCCGAGCTGCTGTGGGGCGTATGAGACGTGGGCGCAGGATGACGATCCGCTGACCGAACTCCCGCCCTCGGGCAGAACGTTGCGCGACACGCTGTCGGCGCGTCGTCCGATCTCTAGACCCTGACCTCGCGGCACACGCCACACACTCGGCGGGGCCGATTCCCACCTGGCGGTGCCGGGCGGACGTGTAACCAGATCGAAAGACGCAATGGCCGATAGTCTCGGCCATGAACAGCCGATTCATCTCCAACTCGCCCGGTCGGCGGCGTCAGCTAGTGCGGCAGATATCGAGCTTCGCCGCGATAGGTGTCGTCAGCACGGTTGCCTACGTTGCCCTGTACGCGGTGCTTCGCCAGGAAATGCCGGCCACGGCGGCCAACGCGGCCGCCCTGCTGATCACGGCGCTTGGCAACACGGCCGCGAATCGGAGGCTCACCTTCGATACTCAGGGCACCGATGGCCTCGCCCGCGACCATGCCGCCGGCCTCGTCGCACTCGGCGTCGCGCTCGTAATCACTACGTCCAGCCTCGCCGCACTCACTGCCTTCGCGCCTCACCACGGCCGGCTCTCGGAGATCGGCGTGCTCGTGACCTCGAACGCCGTGGCGACGCTGGTTCGATTCCTGCTGCTTCGAATGGCAATCGAGCGACGCAGCAACCCCGGCATACCCGCGGCCGCAAGCCGTAGTCTCTCCTCAGTCGAAAGGACCCACTGATGACGGCGATATCGAGGCCTGCAATGCTTCCGCGCTTCCGACCAACGGACACTCTTCGCGGTCTAGTGCGCGGTAGCGAAGACGAGGCTGTCTGGATCAGGCCTTCGATCCTCGCGATCCTCGCCCTGACCGCCGTGCTCTACCTGTGGAATCTCACGGTCAGCGGGTACGCGAACACCTACTACTCGGCGGCGTCCTTCGCAGCGTCGCAGAGTTGGTCGGCCTGGTTCTTCGGCAGCTTCGATCCGGCCAACTTCATCACGGTGGACAAGCCGCCGCTCGGCACGATGCTCATGGGCCTCTCGGTCCGGGTTTTCGGGCTCTCGTCGTGGAGCATCCTGGTACCCGAGGCACTATGTGGAGTGGCGACCGTCGGCATCCTCTACGCGGCCGTGAAGCGGTCGTTCAACGCCCAGGCTGCGGTGATCGCGGCCGTTGTGATGGCCCTGACGCCCGCCGCCGCGTTGATCTTCCGCTTCAATAACCCGGACGCATTGCTCACCCTCCTTCTCGTGGTATCGGCATGGGCGTTGCTCCTGGCCGTCGAAAAGGGGAGCATTCGCTGGGTGGCATTTGCCGCGACATGTGTCGGCCTGGCGTTCCTCACCAAGTACCTCCAGGCCTACCTGGTCCTACCCGGATACGCGCTCGTCTGGGGATTCAGCGCGAACACCAACCTCCGCCGCCGGCTCGCGGGTCTGGGCGTCGCGCTCGTTACGGTCGTCGTCACGAGCGGATGGTGGGTGCTGATCGTGGAGATGCTGCCGGCCGGCAGCAAGCCGTTCATCGGTGGGAGCACTACCGGATCGCCTCTCGATCTCATCTTCGGCTACGACGGTCTCGGCCGGATCTTCGGCGGTGGCGACGGTCCCGGCGGCGGCGGGGGCGGCATGGGCTTCAGCGGCGAGGTGGGCCCGCTGCGCCTGTTCAACGACCAGATGTTCGGCCAGATCGCATGGCTCCTTCCGCTGGCGGCCCTGGCCCTGGTGGTCGGGCTGTATCAGCGACGTTGGGCGCCGCGTCACGACAAGGCGCTGGCGGGATACCTCGTCTGGGGCAGCTGGTTCGTAGTAACGGCAATCGTCTTCTCCTACATGTCCGGCATCGTCCACTCCTACTACGCGGTGGCGCTTGCCCCCGCGGTAGCCGCCCTCGTCGGCGCAGGGCTCGTGGACATCTGGAATTCGCGCATGCGGATCTGGGTCGGCGGCATCGCCCTCGGCGCCGTCTGCCTCGCCACGGCCTGGTTCGGCTCGACGCTGCTCGACCGCACGCCCACGTTCATGCCCGGGCTCGGAGTGGCGGCGATCGTGATCGCGGCAGCGGCCCTGATCATCCTCATCGTGGTATCGATCCCCGCGATTGCGGAGCGTCCTGCCGTCAAGCGGCTCGCGCTCGCCGCGGCCGGTCTGGGCATCGCCGCGACGCTTCTCGCTCCGGCGGCATACGCGCTCGACACCACCGGAAACGCCTACGGTGGCGGCGACCCGCATCCGGGACCGGGAACCATGAGCGGTTTCGGCGCAGTGGGCGTCGGCGGCTTCCCCGGCGCCGGCGGCTTCGGTGGCATTGGGTTTCCCGGCGGCGGCACGTCCTCGAACGCGTCTCTCCGGAACTACCTGGTAGCCAACCGCGGTACCGCAACCTGGATCGTGGCCATGAACTCGGCACAGGAATCGGGCACGCTCGAGATCGAGAGCGGCATGCCGGTGATGGCCATGGGCGGTTTCACCGGATCGGACCCGACGCCCACCCTGGATCAGCTGAAGAGCTACATCGCGTCGGGCAAGCTCAGGTTCGTGATTGTGAGCGGCGTGGGTGGCGGCTTCGGCGGCTTCGGCGGTGATAACACAGCCTCGGTTCGCGACGCCTGGGTGACTACAACCTGCCACTCGGTCGACTACGGTGGCGGCACGGAAACGACGCTCTACGATTGCTCCGGAACGGTGAAGTAGGGATCTGGTGGCATAGCCGATGCGACTTCTCGTGGCCGAGGACGATCCGGGCCTCCGCTCGGTCCTCGTCCTCGGGCTCAAGGACTACGGATATCAGGTCGACGCGGCCGAACGCGGCGACGACGCGATCGATCTGATGAAGTTCTACGACTACGACGTTGCCGTTATCGACTGGCGAATGCCCGGAGCGGAAGGAATCGACGTGGTGGCGTGGGCCAGAAAGCAGGGAAAGCCGACGGCGATCCTGATGCTCACAGCCCGCGATGCCCAGCCGGATCGAATCCGCGGCCTCGACGCCGGCGCCGACGACTACCTCGTGAAGCCGTTCGATTTCGGGGAGTTGCTCGCCCGGATCCGCGCTCTGCAGCGGCGGCCCCGAGGAGTGGATGCCCCGGTACTCTCACGCGGAAAGCTTCAGCTCGATCCGGTCCGGCGGAGCGTCGGTTCAGATGGGCGCGACCTCCAGCTCACCGCCACCGAATACCAGATCCTCGAGTTGCTCATGCGCCGCTCGCCGTCGGTGGTCGACCGCAAGGCGATCGCCGAGCACGGCTGGGAAGACGAGACCGCCCCGATCGGTTCCAACGCCATCGATGTCCAGCTCAGCCGCCTGCGTGCCAAACTGGCCGGGTCGGGAGTTCAGATCGTGACCGTTCGCGGCGCCGGGTACAGGCTGGAGGAAGCGTGAGGTTCCTTGGCAGAGGCCGAGACTTCGGGCGTCGGGCGCCGGCGCAGGGCCCTTCCGTACAGGTTCTGTCGGTGCGCGTGGCAATGGCGGCGAGCGCCATCGTCGGCATCGCGTACATCGTGATCGCAGCTGCCGTCCTGAGCGTTGTGACCAACAACCTGACGGGCGACGTGGACCAGCACCTCAAGCAGATCACCGCCCAGGCGCCCGACCGCAACGGCCCCGGCGTCAATGTCCCCGGCGGCAACCCGTTCGTTGGTTTCGATCCGTCGCATCAGGATCTGCGCGGGCTGTGGGTGCTGGCGTGGCAAGTCGACGCCGGCGGGACGGCGACGGGCCTGGGCCCGAACGACCTGACCCTGCCCGTGGAAGACCGGAAAGCGACGGCGCCCACGACCGTGACGATCAACGGCGGCACGTATCGCATCGCGGGCCAGTCCACCGGCGATGGCTGGATCGTGGTCGCTCAGTCGATGGACGGGGTTGCGAGCACGCAATCCACTCTGATCGTGGCCGAGATGGGGATCGGCTGCATGCTCCTGGTGGTCGTCTTCCTTGGGGCGCTGGTGATCGGGCGGCAAGTGGCACTTCCCGTCGAGCGATCCCGTCAGCGCCAGCTCGAGTTCACCGCCGACGCCTCGCACGAGCTGCGAACACCACTCTCCGTCATCGAGGCGCACGCCACGCTGGCTCTCGCCCGAGGCCGCGATCCGAGCTGGGACCAGGCCGCGTTCGGGCGGATCGACGACGAGCTCAAGCGCACGCGGCGCCTTGTAGATGACATGCTCTGGCTCGCGCGCTTCGATTCGACGGGCTGGGTGCCCGAGGCCGAGCCGGTGGATGTGCGCGTACTTGCCGCCCAGACGGCCGACCGATTCGGGGCAATAGCCGAATCCCGCAAGCAGACGCTCGCTCTCGACCCGGCCAGCTCGGAGGGCGACGCCATCGTCACCGCTCCGCCGGAGTGGCTTGATCGGCTCATCGGTGTGCTGATCGACAATGCCTGCAAGTACTCCCCGGAGGGCGGCTCCGTTTCCGTACATGTGGCGTCCGAAGGCCGTCGGATCAGGCTCACCGTAGACGACTCCGGCCCCGGCATTCCGCCGGACGAGCGCGGCCGTGTCTTTGACAGGTTCCATCGCGCGACGGACTCGGCAGGTGGCGCAGGTCTGGGACTTGCCATAGCTGACGCGATCGCCCATGCGACTGGCGGACGGTGGCACATCGGCACCTCTCCGGCGGGCGGCGCGAGCGTGTCCGTGTCCTGGCCGCGCTCGGTGACTTCGTAACCTGATCGACAGCAACGCTCCTGCAACCTGACGCGGCGACACAGACGCCTTGAGCCAGCAGCAGGAGAACGAAGATGACCACGCCGAATGACCCCGCCGCGCCGGCAGCCCAGGTGGACGCCGAGGAGACTCCGGTAGTCCCTGCGGCCAGGCCTCGTCGATCGGGCGCGACGACCGCCCTCCTGCTGGTCGGCGCCCTTATCGCGATCGGTGGAGTCGGGTTCGCCGCAGGGCGCGCAACCGCGACCGGCCAGACCGGCACCGGCTCGAACATCACGCTCAACGGGGGCGGAGGGCCGGGCGTGGGGCCCTTTGGAAGCTTCGACCCAGCGAACTTCGGCGGCGGCCTGGGTGATCGGGCGCTCGCCGGCCAGTCCGTCAGCGGAACCGTCGTCAGCGTTTCGTCGGACTCGATGACGGTGCAGCTCGCCAGCGGACAGACGGTGACGATCGCAACGACCTCGAGCACCACCTATCACGGCCAGACATCGGCGGCAGTCACGGATGTGACAACCGGCGCCACCGTAACGGTCAAGACCACGGGCGGCACGAACGCTGTGCCGGGCGCATCGGCGAGCGCGTCGACGAGCGCGGGAACCGCAACGGATGTGACCGTCACTTCCAAGTAATCGACGACGTGTGGGCGCGAGCGGCTGGATGGGCTGTTCGCGCCCACTCCATTTCTGGACCTAGAGCGTCGCCACGGCGGCCATCTCGTCGGGCGAGAGGCGCCAGGTAGAGGCCACGACGTTCGCGCGAACCTGCTCGGGACTGCTGGCACTGGCAATCACGGGGCCCACGATCGATTGGCTCAGCAGCCAGCCGAAGGCAAGATCGAGGATCGTGTGGCCGCGCTCCACGGCGAACGCTTCGAGCGCGCCGAGACGATCGAAGTTGGGAGGGGACATGATTTCGCCGGCACGGGGGCTCTCGACGAGCCTGCCGTGGCCGTTCCCGCCCGGCTTGTACTTCCCGGTCAGGAACCCGGACTCGAGCGGGAAGTAGGGGATGATTCCCAGGCCGTGAGCCTCGCAGGCGGGTATCACTTCCGCCTGGATCCCGCGGACCAGCAAGTTGTAGTGCATTTGCGCCGAGATCGGGCGGGCCAGATGCTCCGTCCGTGCCGTCCAGACGGCATCGGCCATCTGCCACGCGGCGTAGTTGCTGACCCCGACGTAGCGGACCTTGCCGGCGCGAACAAGATCGTCGAGTGCGCCAAGAGTCTCCTCGATCGGCGTCTCGGGGTCGGCCGTATGAACCTGATACAGATCGATGTAGTCCGTGCGCAGCCGCCTCAGACTGTTCTCGGCCGAGGTCGTGATCCAGCGCCGCGACGCGCCGCGCTCCAGGTCCGAGTCACCCATGGGGACCCCGAATTTCGTGGCCACGATGAAGCGGTTACGCCTTCCGGCCATGAGCCTGCCGAGCTGCTCCTCCGACGATCCGGCGCCGGCGGTCGAACCCCGGCCGTATACGTCCGCGGTGTCGATGAAGTTGACGCCCTGCTCGAGAGCCTCGTTGAGGACATGTCGCGCGGCCTCGTCGTTGAGACGCCCACCGAAGTTGTTGGTACCAAGGCCGACGGCGGACACCGTCAACCCCGAACGACCGAGCCGACGCGACTCCACAAATCACCTCCTATGCCGGGAGCCTACGCCGACTTGGGCCGTGATGCAGCGGGCCGATCGTGGGGGGAGGAGAAGCGGTAGCGCGGCGCGGGCCGGCCCGGGCACCGGCTTCCATCGACGGCGACGCGTCCACCTGCTCGGGCGGCTCGGCCGGACACGGATGGGCCGCGATCCGTAGAATGACGGCCAAACCAGCACAGTCCGAGGGACTGCGTCAGCGCCGGATCTGAAGGCGCGGGGCCGGCGGCGTCGATTGGGCGAGCGACGAGGATGGAGGCGACATGACGACAAGGTTTGGGCCGGCGGGATCGGCCGATGTAGCAGGTGCGTTCCTGACGCAGCCGCTTCTGGGGTTGACCTTCGACGACGTGCTGCTCATCCCGCAGTACTCGGAGATCCTCCCCGGCGACGCGAGCGTCAAGAGCCGGTTCTCGCGGCACATCGTGCTCAACACTCCGGTGGTCAGCGCCGCGATGGACACCGTCACCGAAGACCGAATGGCGATCGCGATAGCCGTTGAGGGCGGCATCGGTGTGATCCACCGCAACCAGGCACCCGAGCGGCAGGCGGAGGAAGTGGCCGCCGTCAAGGCCGCTGCCGTTTCCGCGGATGCGGTGAACGCCAACTTCGACTCGCAGGGCCGGCTGCGGGTGGCGGCCGCGTGCGGCGTGGGAGCCGATTCGGTGGCTCGTGCGGAGGCGCTCGTCAAGGCCGGAGCGGACGCGCTCGTGGTGGACACGGCTCACGGTCATACCCGCAACGTCATCGAGGCAATTCGCCGTTACCGTGCCTCGTACGGCGACGCGATCGATATCGTGGCCGGCAACGTCGCCACTCCCGAAGGAACGGCCGCGCTGATAGAGGCCGGCGCGGACGGCGTCAAGGTGGGCATCGGTCCGGGTTCGATCTGCACCACGCGCATCGTCGCCGGCGTGGGAGTGCCGCAGCTCACCGCGATCATGATGTGCGCCGCGGTCGCCCACGCGAACGGCGTCGCGATAATCGCGGACGGCGGGATCCGCTACTCCGGCGACATCGTGAAGGCGCTGGCGGCCGGCGCGGATTCGGTCATGCTCGGCCGTCTGCTCGCCGTCGCCGAAGAGAGCCCCGGCGAGTCGGAGCGCGTCGGCGGGCGGGTCGTCAAGGAGTACCGCGGTATGGGATCGCTTGGCGCCATGTCCGCCGGCAGCGACCGCTACCCGCAGATCGACCGCCATAAGCTCGTTCCCGAGGGCGTGGAGGCGCGCATCTCGGTCGAAGGCCCGCTGGCCGGCATCCTGTACCAGCTCATCGGCGGCATGCGGGCCGGCATGACCTACTGCGGCGCCGAGTCGATCGACGACCTGCGCAGCAAGGCCCGATTCGTCCAGCTGACGCAATCCGGCCAGATCGAGAGCCACCCGCACGACATCGAGCTTGCGAGATCGGCACCGAACTACCGCTAGGCAAGCTTCCGCCTGCTCGCTCGGCTCCCAACTACCGCCAGTCGCCTGGCGCCACCGGAACCCAGCCTTGGTCGCTCGCTGCCGATGGACCCGCCGCGATGTTCGACGGCTGATCGACAATAGTCCGAATCGCCGGCGCCGGGAACGTCTAGGATTGCGGACGACGGATGCGTAGGGGGGTACCGGCGGACGATCGGGGCGATCCGCCGATCGGCGGATCGCGAACGCGAGATAGTGATCCCGTACCGCGATCGCTGGAGTGGGAAACGACCGATGGACACTGAGCCGACGAACCATGACATCGAGGCGGCCGAGCCGGTCGAGGCGGCACCGGGCGAGCCGGCGAACGCCGACGCGGTTGGCAACCCTGCGGCCTCCGGCTCTCCGGCCGATCCATCGCTTCCGGACCGAGCGACGGGGCAGGCACCAGGCTGGTGGAAGAACACGATTGGGGTAGGGATCGTGGCGGGCTCCCGGCGGGTGAGGATCACCGAGGCGGCCGCAATCGCACTGGCTGCGGTCCTCGTCGTCGGGGGAGTCACTCTGGGAATCGCCATCGGCCGGCGGGGGCCCTCTCCAACGCCGACGGTCGCGGCGGCGGCTGCGGTCGATGAACCTTCGCCATCCCCGGGCTCGACACCAACATTCGAGACGTCGAGTGCGATGCCAACCGCGTCCGCCTCGCCGACACCGCAGCCTACGGCCGCCGTGTCCGTTTCGTGCGGCACAACCGCCGCGCGGGCTCCAACGGCGACGCTGTCCGCCCTGCCGAGCGTTAGCGCGCCTGCCACTCCAGCGGCGACCACCACGTCTTCCCCCGCACCGGCGGCAACGACGATGCCGACCGCGACTGCGACGGAGAGCCCGTCGCAGATCGCTCATCGTCTGCCGGGGCGGGGTCCGGTCAAGCCGGCGCTCTACGGCCCGCAGTTGCGACAGGGCAATTGGGTCGCCATCGATGGGCCGGCGTTCTGGGGCGACATCATCAAGACTCCGGCCGGCTACCTCGCCACGATCTGGGTTGACAGCGTCGCTCAAGACCACTGGCAGCTCTGCTTTTCTGCCGATCTCGTCCACTGGGCCACCCCCGCGAGCCCTGCCCAGTTCTCGACCACGGCCAATCAGCGGTTCTACCCGTTCCGGGTAGTGACGGTACGCAAGGGCTACGGGGCAACGAACCGCGATCCCGTCACATGCACCTCGGATATATGCCCGTACGAGGGGTACCCCTGGTACTCGCCGGACGGTGTCTCGTGGAGCCCCGGGATTCCGGCCGACGCCGCCTACCAGCCGTCATCCCCGTGCTCGTGCTTGTGGACTCCCAATCTGGAATTGGGCGTGAACGGGCACGAGGTCACGAAGGACGGAGGTGCGACCTGGGTCCAGGCCCGGCTGCCGAACGACACGGACTACTTCTACGACCTCGTGCGCCTGCCCGGCGGCAAGTATGCGGCGCTCGCCGTGCCCTTACCCCCGACCGCACCTCCCGGCCAGACTGTCGGCGGTGAGTTGGGTCCGATGTTTCTGGTCTCCGGTAACGGAACCACCTGGACCATGGGTAACTGGCCGGGCAACACCGAATCGGACCTCTTCGTCTACAAGTCCATGCTGCTCGTGACCGACCCGGACATGCCCATTCAGGCCTCCACGGATGCGGGTCAGACCTGGGTGCAGCTCGCGGCGGCCGGGGGAACGCCGATCCACGCTGCACGCGTGGAGACGGTGGGTGACAAGCTCGCCGTCTTCGGCTACTCGGGAACGGGCGACGGGTACAACCTGCTCTGGCTCGGTACGCCGTAGGGCAACCGCCTACAACACCATGTGCCTGGCGTTTGTAGAGGATGCCTACGAGATGCCAAATGACGTCGAGGTGTTCGGAGGCGCCACGGCCGACGCGGCGCGGGATCGCGTGAACCTTTCCGCGACCTCGCCTCGTCTGGAAAGTCGAACCGGTCATCTGGGCCGGCCCGCCGAGGTATGTTTGGATGGAGGGGCACCTGTTGGTGACCGGCGAGGGGACTCTAGGGAACCCGGCCGCGGATCCGGTCGCCGAATACGCGCGCGCCGCCCGTTCGAAGGTGGACGACGCGTATCGGCTGGCGGGCTACATTCTGGGTGATGCGGCGGAGGCCCAGGACGCGGTGCAGGACGCCCTGGTCAAGGCCTGGCGCAACTGGTCGAGTCTGCGCGAACCGGACAACTTCGGTCCCTGGTTCGACCGGATCGTGGTCAACACCTGCCGGGACCGGTTGCGCCGCCACCGGACGCTGCGCATGGTCGACCTCGATCATGCGGGCGAGGTGGAGTCCAGGGACGCGTTCGCCTCGATGCTCGCGGATGACGAAGTCGCCGCGGCCGTCTCGCGGCTCGGCCCTGAGCATCGGATCGTCATCGCGCTCCGTTACTGGCGGGACATGACCCTTGGCGAAATCGCCGAGACGCTGGACGTGCCTCTCGGAACTGTGAAGTCGCGGCTCCACAACGCGCTTCGTGCGCTGCGGGCCGAACTGGGGGGATCGGGAAATGAGGCCTGACATGGACGAATTCGATAGCGAAGGGCTCGAAAGGCGGCTGCGGAGGTCGGTGATCGGCCACCGGCCGGGCGCTCCGGGCGAACTCCTGCGCTTCATCGACACAGTCCCGGTGGAGAATCGGTTCGCGGGACGCCCCACGCTGATCGGGCATCCGCGCATACGGCGTGGGTTCGCCACCCTGGCAACCGCTGCAGCGTTGGCGGTGGCGCTAGTCGCCGGCTCGACGCTCGTGTCGATGCGGGCGGGGAGGACGGCCGCGCCCGGCCCCGACGCCGCCGGTTGGACATGGCAGCGCGGCGACGGCACGTCGGTCTTCCAGATCGGCCACGTCGCCAACGGCTATGTGGGGCGTTGCGCCGAAGGCCTATGTTCGTCGCCGGACGGCGTCAACTGGACTTCGCCTGCCGATCCGCGGATCGTAGTCGTCGAGGGCGCCGATTCGTTCGTACCCCAGGACATTCTCCATCTCGGATCTGTCTATCTCGCTATCACAATCGGCACAGCGATGGTCGCCCCATCGGGAGATTCGAGCCAGGCCGTGACGGCCACCCATGGGCGGTCGACGCCGACCGCGGCGCCAACCCAAGCACCGGCCGACACGGCCGAGCCACCGACTTACGATTCCGGGCTGCCCGCTGATTCGTTGTGGCGCTCGGCGGACGGCCTTCATTGGCGTCGGGTGGATAGCCTCGCACTCGGCGGCTTTTCGCCGACGGCCGTCGGTCGGATTCCTGGGGGTTTCGTGTTGGCGGCCGTTGCCTCGCGGGATCAGCCGGGTTGGCTGTTGACTTCATCGGACGGGATCACTTGGACCAGGTCAAGTCGAATGCCTGTACTTGCGACGGTCTCGGCCGGCGGTTCATCCGTGGACGGGCTCTGGGTGTCCAGCACTGGTGGCCGCGAGTCCGGTGTCTGGTGGGAGACGCCGGACGGCGCCACCTGGGCACAAGTGAACCTGCCTGCTGGCGTGACGCAGTTGGATGCGGCTTTCACGCTTCGCGGCGGCGAGCACGTCGGAATGGTCGTCGGCCCGTCAGTCTCGGGGATCGTCCGGTCGGCCGACGGCGTGACTTGGAGGGTTGACCGTGGCGACCTGGCTGAACCCGCTGTCACCTTATGTCGGATCGGGGATCGTCTGGTTGCCGCGTATAGGCAGGACGAAGGTGCGACGTCCATGAGCGGCAGGTACGTCTGGCAGTCCGATGATGGAGGTGTGACGTGGCAACCGATGCTTGATCCGTCCGGTAACCAGCTCGTTGGGCTCATTCAATCGGCAGGCGGCAGGCTCTCCGTCTACTCGTACAAGACCAACCCGGCCGGCAACACCGGCACCTTCCACCTGGACTGGCTCGTCTCCTACGGCGGGGCTTGAATCTCGGGACGCTGGTTGAGCGCAACGGGTCGCCTGGCCCGGCCGAGCCCTTCTCGCACCGAACGTACAATCGACCCTGTGACCCCGGAGCTCGAAGCCACACTCAAAGGCCTGCCGGATCGGCCGGGCGTGTACCTCATGAAGGACGCGCGCGGGACGGTCCTGTACGTGGGCAAGGCGCAGAGCCTGCGCAGCCGTGTCCGCAGCTACTGGCAGAAGCAGTCCGGCGGCGCCGACTTCCACCTGATCCGCAGCGTCATCGACAAGATCTCCGATCTCGAGTACACGATGACGGACTCGGTCAGCGAGGCGCTCCTGCTCGAGATCAACCTGGTCAAGCGCTACCGGCCGCGCTACAACGTGCGGCTC
>PMBG01000100.1 GCA_003153755.1 Chloroflexota bacterium
TCCTACCTCCGTGACCATACGCAGTTCTCCTGGGTCGTAGGCACGGCGCGCGGCGACGGCGTGTTCAGCCTCTACGAGCGATTCCGTGCCCTGGGTGCGGCCCCGACCGTCGTGGACGCCGCGACCTCCGGCCGCAAGATGGACGATGCCCCGCGGCAGGCCGGACTCGTGGTGGCCGCGGCCAAGAAGCTCAAGGCCGGGCAGACCGCCTACGTGACCTTCGAGCTCGGCACAAACGACCTGTGCGACGACCCCAAGACCGACAGGCTGGACTTCGATGTCAGCCTCGGCGCGGCGGTCGCGGCTCTCAAGAAGGGACTTCCGGCCGGCAGCCGCATCCTGATCCTCCCCGTCCCCGATTTCGCCCATTTCCACGACATCACCCAGGCCGATCCCACCGCCCGGGCCGCCTACACGACATGGTCCTTCTCGAATCGCTGCGCGCCATTCCTGGGCACCAACAGCCCAACGTCAATGTCCGACGCGCAGGCCATCCTCGCCTACTACGAGGCGAGCCTGCTGGCCGCCTGCACGGACATCAATTCGACCCAGGGGATCCGATGCACATACGACGCGAAGGTCACCGCCGACAGCGACTTCGTCATCGGCGACCTGAGCAAGGTGGATTACTTCCATCCCTCGCTGACCGGCCAGGCGAAGTTGGCCCAGGATGCGTGGTCGGCCGACGTCTGGGCCGGTCTGCCTCTCCCCGCGAACGCCGAACAGTAGCGGCCGCTACTACGCCGATCAGGTCGCAGGCACCGATTGCGTCATCGGAGCAACCGACGGCTCCCCCACCTTGCCGCCGTTCCTGAGTTCGGCCGCAGTCCTGGCGAGTCCCTCCGCCTCGGCGAACGCGCCCACCGCGGCGGCTTCGCGAGCCGCGCGGTCGAGCAGCTCGATCGCACGCGCGCCGTCGCCTGCGGCCATGCGGTGGCGCGCGAGCTCGGCAGCGTCCGCTCGGTGTTCGCTCCGCTCCAGCAGATCGGCCAGATTGGCGTGCAACCACCGGCGGCGGTCCGCGAGCAAGCGCCCGTACGCGGCGTCGAGGAAGAGCTGGTGGCGGAACCGCCATTGGACGTTGGGAGTAGCCGATCCCTCGACCATCGCGAGGATGCCGGCGTCGACCAGGGTCTGAAGCCCCGAACTGTCGCAGCCGTCGCTGCATAACTCGAGAAGCACGCGTTCGTCGAATGTCATCCCGATGACCGAAGCCGTCTCCACGGCGTACCGCGGTCCCGGCGGCAGGGCGTCGATGCGAGCGCCAAGCAACGCGCGCAGACTCAGAGGCACGCTCTGACGGGCCGCGCCGCCGTCAATTCGGAGCGAGTCGCCGACCTGCTCGAGCTTGCCACGCTCGTGGAGCGTCCGGACTATCTCGCCCACGAACAGGGCGTTTCCGGCCGTGCGCTCGTATAGCCAGTGAGCCGACTCGGCCTCAATGGACACACCGGCGACGGCAGCGCCAAGCTCCTTGGTGGACGCTTCGTCCAGGCCGGCGAGCTCGATCAATTCCACATGCGGCACATCCGCCCAGTCCGGCGTCGCCGGCGGACGGGATCCGGCCAGCACCACGAGTGGCAGATCCGCCGCCATACGGATCATGATGTCCAGGAGCTGTGCGCTGGACGGATCGCTCCAATGAAAGTCGTCAAGGATCACGCACCGCGGCTTGTCCTGGACCATGCGCGTGACCCAGAGGTGCGTCGCGAGTCGAAGGCCGATCTGGATCTCGTTCGCATCGGCGAGGGTGGGCATTCCGGATTCCCATCCCTCCTCGGGCAGGAGATCCATCTCCGAGTCGCGGGCCAGGACGGCAATCGCGCCGAGCATGAGACGGTGGACGTCGGGATCGAGATTGGGGGCCACGTCGTCGCCGAACAGGAGATGCCGCCCGACCACACCCGCGGGAACGCCCTGCTCGTCGGCAAGCCAGTCGACCATGTTCCGGACGCCGCGGAAGGGCGAGACCATGCTATGGGGTGCGTTGTCGATCCACATCCACGCGAGTCCGGCCGCCCTGGCGACTTCTTCCATCTCACACAGCAGTCGGGACTTCCCCACGCCGGGCTCGCCGCGGACCAGCGCCGCCCCGCCCTTTCCGGTTGAGGCCGTGCGCCGGATGATTTCCGACAGGCGTGCCTTTTCCGCGTCACGACCAATCAGCGGAGCCGAGCGTCGCGACGCGTGGCTGACGATTCGACGCTCGCCGTAGAGCCGGCACACCGACACCGGCCGCCGCTGCCCGCGGAGCAGCCGCTCACCGATGCGTTCGACACCGATCCGAGGCTCGCCCGAAGAGGCGGTCGCCTCGTCGACGAGGATCTCGTTCGGTTCGGCGAGCTGCTGCAAACGAGCCGCAGTGGTCATCGGATCGCCGGTAAGGGCCACCGACCGGATCCCGGCCAGGTCGCGGGTGGCCGCGACAACTTCGCCCGTGGCGATGCCGATGCGCAACTCCAGCGGCTGATCGCCGACGGAATAGCGGGGCAACGCATGCTGCATCTCCAGAGCGCACAGGCACGCGCGGAGTGGATCGTCGTCGTGGGCCGCCGGCACGCCGAACACGGCCAGCACAGCGTCCCCGATGAACTTCTCGAGCGAGCCGCCGAAATGGATCACCGCCTGGCCCATGATCCCGAGCGCGGCATCGACGCGGACGCGGACTTCCTCCGGGTCGAGCTCGTCGACGAGCTTCGTATAGCCCACCAGATCGGCGAACAGGGCGGTCACGATGCGGCGATCGCCCACGCGGAGGCCTTCTGTGGGTATCTCGAGCGCACGGCCGCAGTTGTGGCAAAAGTGGCCACCCGGAGCCGTGGCGGTACCGCATTCGGGACAGGGCATCGGGACCTCCTGGGACGTCCAGATGTTACGCCGAGAAAGGAGTCACCGCGAGCCCGGGCGGCGGTTGTGCGGTCAGGAGACGGTAAGCACAGGCTGCTCTCGCGCGGCCTGGACGCTCACCTTTCCGGCCACGGCGCGCGCGACATTCTGCAGCGCCATCGCAGCCGGTCCGAGCTCGCGCTGGGCAACGGCCGGAACGCCAACGTCGGCGCCCTGACGCACAGTTACTTCGAGGGGTACGGCACCAAGGAAGTCGATGCCGTTCTCGGCCGCATAGCGCTCGCCACCGCCACGCCCGAAGACGTCGCTGACTTCGCCGCAATGGGCACATGCGAACCCCGACATGTTCTCGACGAGCCCCAGGATGGGCACGTTCACGCGGCGGAACATCGCGAGCGCCTTTGCGACATCCGACAGGGCAACCTGCTGGGGAGTGGTCACCAGCACCGCGCCGGTAAGGGGAACGGACTGCGCCAGCGTCAGCTGGGCATCGGAGGTACCGGGCGGGAGATCCACCACGAGGTAGTCGAGTTCTCCCCAATCGACGTCGCGCAGGAATTGCTGGATCGCGCCGCCCACGAGCGGACCGCGCCATACGACCGGCTGATCGGGCGGAAGGAAGAATTGGATCGACATCACCTTGACGCCGTGAGCCTCGAGCGGCGTGATCTTCCCGTCCGGGCTGGCAACCGGCTGCCCCTCGGCGCCCATCATCATCGGGATGTTCGGGCCGGTGATGTCCGCGTCGAGCAGTCCCACGGTCGCGCCCGCCTGGGCGAGTGCCACGGCAAGATTGACACTGACCGTCGACTTGCCCACGCCGCCCTTGCCGGACGCCACGGCCACGATGTTCTTCACACCGGGCAGCGTCTGAGGCACGGCATTGGTTGCGCGCCGCACCATCGCGCTCCACTCGATGTCGATCTGGACCGCCCCGATCGGCTTCAGCGCCGCCTCCACTCGCGCCTGGATCTCATCTTTGAGCGGACACGCGGGAGTTGTGAGCTCGATCGTGAACGCGACGTTCGCGCCGTCGACGACGAGGTCCTTGATCATGCCCCGGGCGACTAGGTTGCCCCCGAGTTCGGGCTCCTGAACTGTAGCCAGGGCCTTCAGGACGGCTTCTTCGGTGAGAGTGGGCATATCGGGCGGCTTCCTCGAGATGGTTCTTCCGGCGCGCTCCGTCTGGCGCGGCTCCGGCCGATATCCTACCGCCTTGGTCGGGTTTGTGCCCCGGGCAATTCCGGACCGGTTTGCTTGCCAGGCTACTCAGGCTATCAGGCGGAAGGAGTCCCGAACCACAGGTGACTGCCATCGGCGCAAACACGGCGAATCCACGCCGTCCACAGTTGCTGAATGACACGGACCCCACTGCTCACCCCTCCGGCGAATCAACGGCGCGGAAACGTGTCTTTGACTCGCTCGCAAGAGCCCCTGTGCTGGCGCGGGGAGACGATTTGAACTCGACTCGGGCGGGCCTGAGCGGCATCGGTCCGGCAGAACCTGAACCCACCGATCCGGGAGCCGGCTTCCTCGTGATGGTTCTTCCGGCGCGCTCCGTCTGGCGCGGCTCCGGCTAATGTCCTACCGCCTTGGTCGGGTTTGCGCCCCGGGCAATTCCGATCTACTGGACGCAGAACTCGTTGCCTTCCGGATCGTTCATACGGACCCAGAATTCGCCGAGCTGCTCCATCGCACCACGGGCGTCGCTCGCGCCGAGAGCCTTGAGCCGCTCGACTTCGGCGAAGATGCGGCGCTTGCGCTCATCGATGGTGGTGCCGGGATCACCGCTTGCGTTCAGGTCGATGTGCATCCGGTTCTTCGCCGTCTTCGGCTCCGGCACCCTCTGGAGGAATATGCGCGGACCCTTGCCGTCGGGATCCTCGATCGCAGCGAATCCGTTCTGATCCTCTGCCGGAGTCCCCTGTGCCGCCGCCCATTCCGGCCAGGATCCGAACCCGGGAGGGGGCTCGGGGAACCTGTAGTGCAATGCCTCCGCCCAGAAGCCGGCCTGCTTGATCGGATCGGCACAATCGAATACGACCTGGATCCCCGTAGCCATTGCGACCTCCTTCGTCATTCGACGAGTATCGGCCGCGAGACTGACATATCCGGTCAGGATTGGCGCCACGATCGAGGAGTTCAGGCGCCTCGCCGGTCGGCCACGACGCGGCCGGACTGAAGGACGAGCGCGACACGTGCAGGATCGCGCCAGAGTTCGGACTCCGCGAGCGGATCACCCGAGACCGCAACGAGATCGGCGAGCTTGCCCGGCTCCAGCGTGCCCACGATGTCCGATATGCCCAGAAGCCGCGCGGCATCGATGGTGGCGGCCTGGATCGCCCGGAACGGCCCGAGGCCGAACTGCGACAGGTACGCCAGCTCCGCAGGCGGGTACATGCCGTTGAAGCTGTCCGTGCCCATGATGACCCGGACTCCTCGCGACACCGCGTGACGGAAGCCCGCCTGCTGGCGCTCGAAGAGGTAGCGCATCTTCTCGATTGCCCAGGGCGGAACGTCGCCGCGCGCGACCCTCTCCTCGTCCATCAGCGCGAAGTTGATGAGGAACGTGGGGATCAGCGGGACGTCCCGCTGGAGCATCAAGTCGATCCCCTCTTCGTCGATGAGATCGCCGTGCTCGATGCTCGTGATGCCGGCACGCAGCGCGTTCTTGATGCCGGCCGTGCCTTCGGCGTGCGCCAGTGTGCCGCGAATGCCCGCCGCGGCCGCTTCCTCGACGATCGCTCGGATCTCGTCGACCGTGAACTGGCTGGAATTGGGCGAGTCGGCGGCCGACAGAACTCCGCCGGTGGCCATCACCTTGATCCAATCCGCGCCCGCCCGTATCTGGAGGCGTGTCGCGCGCCGGACCGCATCTACTCCGTCGGCGATCCCGGACGGCAGGTCGGCCGTGTCCGTCTCCAGCACGGCCCCCGACGGGGTCCAGCCGTCGCCGTGCCCACCGGTCTGGGAAAGCGGCGTGCAGCTAACCTGCGTCCGAGGACCGGGGAAAGCGCCGCTCGCGAACGCCCGCTTGATGCCGGCCGGTGTGTACCCCGCATCGCGAATGGTGGTCACGCCTCCTTCCAGGAAGGCGCGGCCGGTCTGCAGTGCCCGAACGACCAGATCCGTGGCAGACCGTTGAACCTGCTCCGCGACGGGCTCGAGGCGCAGACTTAGATGCACATGGCAGTCAATCAGGCCCGGCATGATGGTCAGGCCGGTGGCATCGATGCGCTCCGCATCTTTGGGTATGACCACGGTGGATGCCGGCCCGGTCGCGACGATCCGGCCGTGATCATCGATGACGATCGCCCCGTCGGTGACGACATCGGGCGATCGGCCATCGAGCAGACGCGCGCCGAGAATGACGCTTGGGTGAATCGGCGCGGGCATTGTTCCTCCGAGGTCGGCACTGGCGGCGGTGTTCGCGATGCTGCTACTCAGGCGGCCCGGCGGCCGCCCGAGACGCTACCGAATGAACGGCTCGCGCTGGCGGCGGCTCGCGGGTGGAACCGTATCGGGACGGGGCTGCAGCCCGAACCTGATCGCGTGGGTGGCCCACTCGTCGTCCTCCGGACGCCACGTTCCCGCGGTCGTACCGTCGGCCTCGATCTGTTCGATCGAGCCGTTCACCTGAAGCACGAGCTTCCCGCCTCCGGCCAGCGCGATCTCGCGCCGCTTGTACCGACCGTGCAAGACCGGATTGTGATCCGCGTCCGATGCCACCTAGCTGCCCTTGGCAGGAGTTTGCGGCGCCGGCTTCGCCTTCTTGACCTTCGGTGGCCGCTTGGGGGTCTTGTCGCCCATGATTTCCCGCCTTCCGCTTGGAGAGCCGCCACCAACCGCGGTGGCAATGTCGAGTCTAGCCGGGTACGGCCGACGTGGACAATCCGCCACCGCACATCGAACCGGCGCGAGCGGTGCTTACGAGCTAGCGACGCACCCGCAGGCGCTGCAGGAGCTCCTCGTGGATCTGCCCGTTGGTCGCCACCGCGGAAGCCCCGTCGATCGCGCGCTCGCCGGTCACGGTCGTGAAGCGGCCGCCCGCCTCCTCGACGATGACCAGCGGTGCGGCCCAGTCCCACGGATGAGCGCCGGTCTCGATCATCGCCTCAGCCGCTCCCTCAGCCACGAGCATGTATCCCCAGAAATCGCCAAAGCCACGCTCGCGCCAGGCCTCGGCGAGCGTCGCGTCCAGACCCGGCATGGCGCCCGACCGCATGTCCTCGGTGCGGCTGCCGTAGAGAAGCTGCGATTCCTCGATGGTCCCCACACTGCTGACGGCGATACGCGTCGCCTCGCGTCCGACGCCGCGCCACGCTCCCCCGCCCCGCCAGGCCATCCAGCGCTCGCGCAACGCCGGCGCACTGACCACAGCCAGCTGCAGCTCGCCGTCGACGGCCGCCGCCAGGAGCGTCGCGAAGATGGGCACTCCGCGCACGAAGTTGTGCGTGCCGTCGATTGGATCCACGTACCAGCAGACGCTGGCGCCGGCGCGCTCGGTGCCTTCCTCCTCGCCCACGATGCCGCAGCCGGTGAATTCGGCCTCGAGACGCGCCCTGATCGTGTGCTCGATGAGCTGATCCACCTCGGTCACCAGCGACCTGTCCGGCTTCGTCGAGACCCTGACGTCGCGGCGAAAGCCGGCCAGGGCCAGCCTGTCGGCTTCGTCGCAGATTTCGAGGGCCTTGTCGCGCCAGCGGAGCAGCTCGGCGGTGGGGACACGCGGCGCGCGCGGGTCGGCCGAGGAAGGTGGATTGGTCACGTGCTGATCGTAGCCGCCGGAGGCGGTGACACGCTAGGTGACACAGCCATCGGCGAGACTCATCCGCAGGCGAGCCTACTAGTTGGCTGTAGTGGGCTCGCCTGCCAGCCGCCCGCCTCGCCTGCCGCCCGCTCGCAACTCCATGCGAACAGATAGGCCAGCACGAGGAGGAGGAGCACCGATCCGGCCGCCAACAGCAGGCCGATGACACGGCCTTTCTTGCCCGGAGGAAGTGGCAGGCGGCCAAACCCTCCGAAGAAGGAGATTCCGGAGTTCGTCGACCACATCATCTCGAGGTCTCCGCGGTTACTACCCAGGCCTCCTTCAGGGTACTCGCCTCGATAGTCCGCGAGTGTCGAATCAGGAAGGGCGCCCCTGGCGGGACGCCCTTCCTGGTTACGATTGGCTGAGCCTAGAGCGCGGCCTTGAGGGCCTCCGGCATCGGCTTGTGGAACTCGACCGGCTTCACGTACTTCTCGACGAGTGCGCGGCTCCCGGGGGTGCCGAGCTGCTTGAAGAGGAAGTCGATCTTGGCGGCCTGCGTGGCGAGGATTTCGTCCTTGGTCGCGAGATCCCAGAGCTGGCGCTTGAACGGGCCGATCGCCTTCTTGCGGGCGGTGTAGACGAACTGGACGTCCGTCTGGCCTTCCTTACGCTCGTCCGCGGCATTCTCGAAGCACCACTTCTCGATTTCCTTGTGGAGCTCCGCCGGGAATGCCGGGTGGTTGTACAGGGTGTTCTGGAAGCCGGTTGCGAGGTGGATCTCGGCGCAACCGGTGGCCGGGAACTTGTGGAACATGTCGTCCGGCAGCGTGCTCGCGCCGTGCTGCACGGCACCCGAGAGGCCGTACTCGCGGGCGACCTTGGAAAGCTCGGCCAGGACGTTGAAGTCGAGCGCGACTTCGGCCACCGTGCCGTCGGCGAGCGGGGTGCCGCCGTGGCTGGTGCCGGTCTGAACGGAGACCTTCGAAAGGCCGATGGCGCCCTTGGCGTGCCCGTCGAGAGCCTTGCGGTATCCGTCGAGGTAAGCCTTGAGCTCGGCCGGGGTGCTGTTGACCTTGCCGACTTCGCCGATCTCGCCGCCGACGCTGACGGTCACGCCGTCAACCTGGAGCGAGCGGATCAGTGCGGTCAATTCCGCGGCGCGGATGTAGTTCTGATGCTGCTGCTCGTCGAGCGAAGCGAACGAGAGGTCGACGAGGGTGGAGCTGTCGATGTCGATGTTCCGGTAGCCGGCCGCGATGGCGTCGCGGCAGCCCTTGCGGATCTCCTCGGTCATCTTCTCCGGGTCGGCCGCGTACTTCTTGGCGTTGAACTGGTAGTGGTCGCCCTGGATGAAGACGGGGCCCTTCCAGCCGGCGGCGATGGCGCCCGCAAGGACGCTCGTCGCATATTCGAAGACGCGCTGGAAGGTGTAGGTCTGCTCCGAGCGTGCGAGCTCGAAGATGACGGCTGCGGAGTCGTTCTTCTTGGCCGTCTCGAGGATGATGCGGGCCATGTCGAACGTCTGGGCGCGAAGGTTGAT
>PMBG01000059.1 GCA_003153755.1 Chloroflexota bacterium
CTGGTCAACGCGCAGTTCATCGTCCGTGAAGACGGCGTCTATCTCATCGAGGTGAACCCGCGCGCGAGCCGCACGGTGCCGTTCATGAGCAAGGTGACGGGCGTGCCGATGGTGAAGCTCGCCGTGCGTATCGCGCTGGGCGAGAAGCTCGCGGACATGGGCTGGCCGAACGGGCTTCTGCCCGCGCCGGATCTTGTCGCGGTCAAGGCGCCGGCATTCTCAACGGCCAAGTTGCGCGGCGTCGATCCTTCGGTGGGTCCGGGCATGCAGTCCACGGGTGAAGTGATCGGAATTCATACGGACCCGCGCGTGGCGCTCGCCAAGGCGATGCAGGGGGCGGCCCTCATTCCGCCGCGTCCCGGCGCAGCCGGCGCCCTTGCCCTGCTCTCCGTCGCCGAACGGGATCACCACGCGCTGCCGCGTGTGGCCCACGCGCTGGCCAAGGCCGGATACCGATTCGCCGCCACATCGGGCACGGCCGGGGAGCTGCGCAAGCTGGGCTACGAAGCCCAGGTGGTCTCCAAGGTTGGGGAGAAGCCGGCACCCGGCCAGACGGCGATCCTGGATCTCATCTCCTCGGGGAGTGTGCGGCTCGTAGTCAACACGCCGTCCCCCAAGTCCGGCCCGGTTCGCGACGCCATCGAGATCCGGCTCGGCGCGACGGCGATGGGAATTCTCTGCCTTACGGCCGTAGAAACGGCCGTAGCCGCCGCCGAGGCGCTCGACCCGGAACTGCGCGAACGCCTGGCCGAAGTCCGCTCGCTCAGCGAATGGGTCCCGAATCCGGGCAGGCCGCGCCCCGCGGTAGTCTTGGGCTAGGGGCGCGGCCGCCGAAGCAGTGTCGTTGCCTATCGTCGGATTCGGTCGGCTCCGATAACCTGTTCGGGCCGGTCGAACTGATCGCCAATCGTTATGTAGGGCCACCAGATCGTGTCGAGTCCGCTTCCGAGCTTTCGCTTCAGCCTCTTCGGGTTTCCCGTCAGCATCGGCGTCGACTTCCTGCTGATCGCCGCCATCCTGGCCATCCAGGCGCGGACGGGCATCTACATCGCCGAGTGGGTCGTGGTGGTTGCCGCCTCGATCCTCGTCCACGAACTGGGCCACGCGTTCGCACTGCGCCGGTACCACATCAACCCCGAGATCCGGTTGTGGGGAATGGGCGGGCTCACCGTCTACGGCTTCGTCCTGCCGCCGCGCAAGTCACTCCTGGTCAGCCTTGCCGGGCCGGCCGTGGGAGTCCCCGTGGCCATCGTGGTGATGGTCGTGAAGCCCTGGCTGCCCTCGATCGAGCCGCTGCAGATCGTGGCCACGGACCTTATCTACATCAACCTGTTCTGGGGCGTGTTGAACCTGCTGCCGATCTCCGGGCTGGACGGCGGCAACAGCGTGATCAGCATCTTCGAGATGTGGATGGGCGACCGCGGCCGGAGGCCGGCGCTGATCCTTGTCGGCATCTGCAGCGTGGTCATTGCGATCGTGGCCGTGGTCACGGGCTTCATCTTGCTGGCGATCGTGATCGGATTCTTCGCGCTCATGAACCCCGAGGCATACCTGATCCTGTGGCGCTCGATCTCCGGCGGGTCGCGCTCGTCGATCGCGCCCGGCGCCGTCCGCGGTTCCTACGCGCCCCAGCCGAAACCGGCCCGCCCAACCCTGGTCAAGCGCGAGGATAAACGCGGCCACGACCGGAGTGTCGTGCAGGCCGTGGCCGGATCGCGCCGCGCATTCGGAGAGACGTATCTCGACACCATGCCCGCGGCGGACCTGGCTCGCACGGACGCTCCGACCGGCGCGGACGGCGCTGACGAATCGCGTGACGCGTTTCTCGACGAGTTGGAGAGCCGTCCCAAGCCGCTGCTCCCCGACGTCGCGGGGATGATCGCCCGCCGCGACGATCCCGCCGTTGGCCGGCGGCTTGCCGTCGAAGCGGATCCGCTCGCGGTTCTCGAGATCGTGGCCCGGTTGGCCGAGGCCAAGCGCATCTCGCAGATGCTGAGCACGCTTCGCCGGGGCGAGATCGAGGACGGGAACGTCGCCCTTCTCAAGCTCCAGATCGGCCTGCACTCACTGGGGCGTTTCGAGGAGTCGCTGACCGCCGCCTCCATGATCGGCCGCGCCGGCGGACCCATGAGCGCCGTGCTCGAGGCGCGCAGCGCGGCCCGTGCCGGAGACAGAAAGCGAACGGCGGCGGCGTTGGAGCGTGCCCTGAACCTGGGAGAGGCGGCGCCGTCGGAGGCCGCACTCGGTGACATCGTCCGGCTGGGCCCCGATCCGCGAGTCGCCGAGCTGCTGAACCGGATGAGGAGCGCGGGTCGCGGCCGGTGAGTCGGATTGCGTGCACGGGGGGCCGCTCGCCGGACGCTGCGCCTTGCTACGCTCTGCCGGTCTCGTCGAGGTGGCACGTAGGGGATAGCCGGTGGCGCTGAAGTTCACTCTACTGGGCACGCCGATCACGATCGGCTTGGACTTCTTCGTCATGGCGCTCGTCATCGGGCTGCTCCAGAACCAGCCCGACCTCCTCGCCGTGTGGGTCGGGATCGTCTTTGCCTCGGTGCTGCTTCACGAGTTGGGACACGCCGCCGCGTTCGAGGCGTTTGGCTCCCGGACGGCCATCCGCCTCTACTGGGCCGGCGGCTTGACGATGGGCATGAAGGTTCGGTCGCGCCAGCACATCGTGGTTTCGTTTGCCGGCCCGGCGATGGGCATCCTCGTCGGCGCGTTCGCGGGGATCGCGATGCTGATGGCGCCGAGACTGCAGACCAACCCTGTGGCCCAGTACGTGCTCTGGGTGAACCTGGGCTGGGCCCTCTTCAATCTGCTGCCGTTCCCCGGGCTGGACGGCGGGTCGATCCTCACGGAGATCGCCACCATCGTGATGGGCCGGCCTGCCGAGATGATAGGTCGGCTCCTGGGGATCCTGGTGATCGGCGCGGTCACCGTCGTGCTGGTGATGGCAGGGCAGGGGCGATGGGCTCCGTCGATCGTCGTGCTCGCGTTCTTCTCCTTCGTGCGGCTCGGGGTAGTCTCGGACGTACTCGTGGGAAAGCAGCCGTCCGTGTCGGTCCCAGAACTTCTCAATGCCGGCCGTTTCGAGGATGCCTTCAACCTTGCCCGGTCGAAGATCGCGGCACGGCCGCAGGACCCCGAACCGCTTATCTGGGCTTCGGACGCGCTCAGGCAGATGACGCGCTACGACGATGCCGAGCTCGGCTACGACAACGTGCTGGCGCGAGATCCGCGAAACCCGCGAGCCCTGCGCGGCCGGGCTGCTGCGAGGCGGCTCATGGGTCGATTGGACGGGGCCGAAGCCGATCTGCGTGAGCTGCTGGCAGTCCCGGACGGGATGGCGACCTTCAGCAAAGCTGCGGGCCTTTACGACGCCGATCGCCACCTCGATGGCTACAACCTCGTGACGGCCGTGGGGCCGCTGCTCCAGGAGGCCGGCTTGGCCCGAGTGTTCGGCTGGCTGACGCCGATGTTCGAGTACACGCTCGGCCGAGAGACCGACGCGCTACGCGACGTCGAGCGGGCACTGCGCGACTCGCCGGACGAGCAGAATCTTCACGAGCAGCGCGCACTGATCCTTTGCGATCTGGGCCGCTTCGCCGAGGCCCGAGCTTCCGCGCGGAAGGCCCTCGACGCGTCGCCGCGGCATCCCGAGTTCCATCAGACGATGGGGCTCGTCACCAGGATGGGCGGGGATCCACGGGCCGGCCTGGACCACTTGATGACGGCGGCCGTGGCACTCCCGAACGGTGCTCGGGCGCGCGGCGAGCTGATCGCATGCTACGTGCAGCTGGGTAAGGAACGCGAGGCGGACGCGGCCCTGAGGACGCTCCCCGGGTATGCGGCGGCCGATCCGTTCGTCGTGTATGCGAGGGCCGCGATGGCCGCCGCGGCGGGTGCGGAGGCGCAGGCACTGGAGCTCATAGGCCAGGCCGCGGCAATTCGCCCGGAGCTCCGTGTGCGGGCCGCCGTAGATCCGCTGTTCGCCTCGGGACGGCTGCCGGAGCTGCTTCGTCAATCCCTGGAGATCACGCTGACGGGAGAGCGGCGTTAGGGGACCGCTCTCCCGGTCACGCGTGGTCGAAAATCACGGGAGCGTCGGTCAGAGCCGACAGAGGAAGCTCGCCGCCCTCGTCCCCTTCGCCGGCCCGGCGGTCCACCTTGTCGGTGCCGCGGAACCAAGTCCAGAGAAGCGACGTAGCGATCGTGTAGAGAACGATGATCGTGACGAAGTTGACGGCGTAGCCGGCCGTGAACCCGAGCGTGGACTGAACCTGGTAGTAGTACAGCGGCGCGATGGTCCATCCGAGCGACCACAGCAGAGTCATCGATGCCGAAAGTGTCGCGCGCTCGGAAAACGAGATCCGGTCCATCGCGAACGCGTCGAAGATTGGGCTCCCCGCGTTCATCAGCGAGTTGCGGACCATGAGGGCCATAACGACTGTCCACAAGGCGGGCGAGAAGCCGAGCACTACCAGGAACGGGATGCTGGCGCCCTGCACGAGCACGATGGACCCGATGCGGCCGAACCGGGCGGCCACCGCCGGCTGAAGCATGATCGCAACGGCGGTGCCGAGGCTGGTCACCGCGAAGACCGTGTTGATCGCCGAGAGGTCGAGGGAGAACTTCTGCTCGATGAACACGTTCAGAAACGGGATCAACTGTCCGGCGCCGAGGGAAGTGAGGAAACCGGGCAGCAACAGCCGAAAGAACAGCTTCCTGTTGAGGATGACGATCCCGAATCTCGATGCGCCCGTGCCCCGGATTCGATCCGCCGGTGGAGTGTCGGCGCTCAGGATCCACACGGTGCCCAGGGATACGACGCCCAGAATTGCCACTCCCGTGAGGAGTATCTGGTACGGCGCGGCGGCCGAAGTCAGGTGGAGCTTGTCGGCGATCGCCGGAGCTACTACACCGCCAACAAGCGCCGCCACGAGGCCTGTAAGAAACCCGATCGCTTGCCAGATGGAGAAATACTGGTTTCGCTGATCTGGGTTGGTGTGCTCGGCGATGAAGGGGATCTGCACGACGTTGACCGCCATCGATCCGGCACCAAACGCTGCCACGCCCACAAGGAGCAGGACGGACTGGCCCGAAAGGATCGCGAAGAGAGCCACCGCCACGAGAGCCATGCCGCCTGCCATCACTCGTCGGCGGCCGACCCGATCGGAGAGTGCGCTCGCCGGGAATGCCATCAGAACGCCGGACAGTGACGAGATTGACATGAGGAGGCCGAGTGTGGAGCGGTCCACCCCGATCGACTCCAGGTAGAGGTTGAAGTCGATCCAGTACAGGCTCATCGCCGCGCCGAAGACGATGGTGGTCAGCAGAAAGAGCCGCGCGTCGCGGCTGAAGCCTGTGAATGTGCGCAGGTAGCGCGCGATGGCGGGTGGCACCCTGGTCGGTCCCGATCCCTAGCTCAGTGGGTGGAGTGAGCCAGCCTCGCGTCGTCGTCGCGCAAGCTACGACCCGCTACGAGCAGGAACGAGCCGACGTGAAGTCGTACGCCCCAGAAGCGGTACGTGCGCGAACCGGCCGTGCGCGACGGGCGATGCCGGAGCCCGGCGGCCACGGCGCGGAGTTCGGATTGGTGCTGCTTGACGATTCTGAGCTGTTGATTGGGGTATTCAGGCCACATTGTCGAGTGCTCCACTGTTAGAAATTCGAGTTTCTTGTGTTAGTTACGTATCTAACCTTCGGGTTCCGGCTGTCAGGCATCGCAACCTCGGGGTTCAGTGCGCCAGGTAGGCGCGGAGCTCCACGCCGGCCTCTTCGGCACGGTCGCGGCGAAGGCTGTAGTAGGTCATGTTGCCCTGATCGGTCACCGTGACGAGGCCTGCGCTTCGAAGCTGGGCCAGGTGGTGCTTGATCGTCGGCTTGGAGAGGTCGAGCTCGTTGGCGATCTCGGTGAGATACCTGTCACGTTCGGCCAGGATCTTCAGGATGCGCAGCCGGCTTTCGTCGCCGAGAGCGCGGTACAGGCGGAGTGTCGAGTTGGGCGGCGTCAGCCTGTCGGCCGATCCGAGCGACGAGTCCGCGATCGGGTAGACGATCACCTGGGCATCGCCCACCTTGGTCAGTGAGTTGTACGGCCGCCCGAAGTAGGTTGGCGCGAGAACGATGCGCCTGATCCGCTGCTCGGGCACCACACGGATGCCGTTTGTGGTCCGTTCCACGAAGCCGAGCGGGTCGCCGGCCATGTCGTCACGCCCATGGGAGGCGACGTCTCGCTGGAGCATTCTCCCGATCCGCTCTTCATGCGGCTCGTAGAGCGGCAGCCAGAAACCGATGGCGCGCCTCGCGGCCGGAGCCAGGTCGATAAGAGTTCCGTCGAGGACGGGATGGCCCTTGTACGACTCGAGCTTGGCCTGGAGCTCGGCATACGCCTCAGCGTCGCCGTCCACGGCCTTGCGCGTGACGGCGCCGAGTTCAGGATCGTCGAGCAGCTCACCCACGAGCAATTCGATGAATTCGCGATCCGAAAGGGCGTCGATGGCCTCAACGATGTCGCGCGCCGTTCTTATGTCGGGCCGTGCGTTGAGCAGACGGCCGGCCTCGGACACGAAGGTCATGCCGGCCTGCGCGCAGGGCTCGTCGCCCGCCTCGGCATTCAGAGTGTTCCGGTGTTCCTCGACCCACTTGCGGTCTTCCGGAAGCAGATCGTCGAGCTCTCCGCAGTCGCTGCACGCCAGGATCAGGAAGTCGTAGGCCGTTCTGGCGTCGAGTTCCACGACGGGCATCTGCGCAGCCGTGATCCCGGGTCGGACGAGGCCGCCCGGCCGAATCTGTGCGCGTGCGATGCTCGAAGGTGGTGTCACTTGCTGTGTGTCCTCTAACTCGTGTTAGATGAAACACTAACACGAGTAACATGAAAGTCAAGATCCGGGGACGGCGCGTGGCAGGTGGCGGGACTGCCCGCGGCAAGCCCGTACAATGCGTCCACCCGAGCATCTGGCCTGCGCCCGGCGGCGCCGATGGAGGAATGGAACCGAATGACCGCCCCGAACGTGAGGTTCAGCGACGAACGGTTGGCCAACGGCCTCCGCCTGATAATCTCGGAGGACCATCTGGCGCCCGTCGTGGCGGTCAACGTCTGGTACAACGTGGGCTCCAAGCATGAAGTCCCCGGAAAGACCGGCTTCGCGCATCTCTTCGAGCACGTCATGTTCCAGGGCTCGAAGCACGTTGCCAAGGCTGAGCACATGTCGCTTGTGCAGGGGGCCGGCGGCACGATGAACGGCACGACCTGGCTGGACCGCACCAACTACTTCGAGACCATGCCGAGCCATCAGCTCGAGCTGGCCCTCTGGCTCGAGGCGGACCGCATGGGCACGCTGCTCGACGCGCTGAACCAGGAGAACCTGGACAACCAGCGGTCCGTCGTGAAGAACGAGAAGCGTTCCAGCTATGACAACCGGCCCTACGGCGCGTGGTTCCACAAGCTCCAGGAGCACCTCTTCCCGCCCGACCATCCCTACCATCACTCAACGATCGGGTCGATGGAAGATCTGGACGCCGCCTCGCTCGAGGACGTCGCCGCGTTCTTCCGCACCTACTACGCGCCGAACAACGCCGTCCTCTCTGTCGTTGGGGACGTGGATCCGGCCCAGGCACGAGCCTGGGTTGAACGCTACTTCGGCCAGATTCCCGCGAATCGGGCCATTCCGCCGCTGGGCGATATGAGCCTGCCGCCGGTGATCGGTAGTGAGTCGCGAGAACTAGTCGAGGATCGAGTCCCACTGACCCGCCACTTCTTCGGTTTCCGAGCGCCTCGCATGGGCGACCGGCGCTTCGACGCGCTTGAGGTCGCGGCCCAGATCCTGGCGGGCGGGAAGGGAAGCCGTCTCCACCGGCGCCTGGTACGCGACGAGCACATCGCCCAGGACGTGGGGTTCTTCTCTCTCGGCCTGATCGGTGGCGCCTCGATAATGGCCGGCCAGGTCACCGTGATCCCCGGCGTGGACCCCGCGCTCGTGGAGCGCGTATTCGAGGAGGAGCTGGAGCGGCTCGGCCGCGAGCCTGTCACCGACGACGAGCTTGCCCGCGCACGTGCCCTGATCGAAACGTATGAGTTGGAGGCGCTTCAGCGCGTGGACGAGCGTGCGGACCGGCTCTCGATGTACGCCACGCTCCTCGACGACCCCGGCATGATCAACAGGCAGCTCGATCGCTACCTCTCCGTCACCGCCGCGGATATCCAGGCCGCCGCGGCCGAGGTCCTGCGGCCGGACAACAGGGCCGTGGTGACATACGAGCCCGCCGACGACACGACGACCGGCGACGCCGGCGAGGAGACCGCGGCATGACGCTCGAGGAGATCCTGTCGGTCCGACCGGAGCCCGGCCAGCCGCGGACCTACACGTTCCCGTCCTTCACGCGTACCGTCCTGCCGTCCGGCATGCAGGTCCTGGTTGTCCAGATCCCGGGGCGCCCTCTGGTTTCGGCCAATCTCATCGTCCGAAGGGGGGCCTCCGACGAGCCCGCCGACCTCGCCGGTGCCACCGTCCTGATGGCCCGGGCGATGACTGAGGGAACCGAGCGCTACCCCGGCGTCGAGCTAATCGAAGCCGCCGAGCGACTCGGGGCGACGCTCGGCGTCGACGCGAACTGGGACGGCTTCGTCGCGTCGGTTGACGTAGCGGCATCGAGGCTGCCCGCTGCCCTGGCCCTCCTGGCCGAGCTCGTGGAGCATCCGACATTTCCCGAAGCGGATGTGGCCAGGCTCCGCGAAGAGCGATTGAACGACCTGCTCCAGGTCAAGGCCGACCCACGCCGGCGCGTGGACCAGGCGTTCACGTCGACCATCTACGCGGCCGGCTCGCCTTATGGGCGCCCGGCGGCGGGGGACGAGCAGACGGTTCCGGGCCTGACGCCCGACGCGCTGCGACGGGTCCATCGAACGATCCAGGATCCGAGCCGGACTGCCCTCGTCGTCGGCGGCGATATCACCGCGGCGGATGTGCTGCGGGCTATTGGCGCCTCCGTCGATCTGGTCCCCACGCCGGCTAATCTCCCCGCCGATCCGTCCGTTGGCGCGCCCACGGTCGCGTCCGGCGTGGACCACCCGATCGTCAGGTTCTACCACCGGCCGGGCGCGGTTCAGACGGAGCTGCGGATCGGCCACGTTGGGTTGCCGCGCCGGACGCCGGATTTCTACGCGGTACAGGTGATGGGCGCGATCCTGGGAGGGCTCTTCAACTCGCGACTCCAGATGAACCTGCGCGAAGACAAGGGTTACACCTACGGGATCGGCGCCGGGTTCGACATGCGCCGCGCCGCCGGACCGTTCAGCGTTCGTACAGCGGTCCAAACACCGGCCACCGTCCCGTCGATCTCGGAGACGCTATCCGAGCTTCGGCGAATTCGCGAGACGGAGGTCACGCCCGCCGAACTTGCTGCAGCCCGCGACTACCTGATCGGCGTCTTCCCGCTCCGATTCGAGACGCCCGGTGCGGTCGTGGGTGCGCTTGGCGGACTGTACGTCCAGGGTCTGCCGGACGACGAACTCACCCGATACCGCGCGGCGGTCGATGCGGTATCGGTCGCTGACGTACACAAGGCGGCGCGGGACCACATCCATATCGACAGGCTCGCGATCGTGGCGGTCGGCGACTTCGATACCGTTGGTGCGGATCTCGAGGCGGCCGGCTTCGGCGAGCTGGAGGTGATCCGCGAGGAACTCCCGACGGAGATTGCAGAGGGCGGCGAGGTGGACGAATGATCGTGGTAGTCGGGCTGCCGGCGTACACCGACGCGCCGGACGGCGAGAGGTGTGCCGGTGGTCTCGCGGTCGATGTGGCGGTCGCGGCCGGGCGTCGCGGAGCCACGGTGGAACTCGTCGGAAAGGTGGGCGAGGACGGCGCGGGGGACGCGGTCGTGGTCGCGCTCGGACGCATGGGCGTCGGGCATGCGGCGCTTCTTCGGGATCCGGTCCGGCCCACGCCGGTGCTGACGGTGAGCGCGGGGAGTGGCACCACGGGGAGCGGCATCGCGGAGCGTGATGCCGAGTCTTCCGCCGAGGCGCCGGAGATCGACGCCGACGTTGCCCCCGTCGCGCGGCTCCTCCCAGACGACGCCGCCCTTCGCCCGACACTCGAGGCTGCCGACGTCGAGCTCGGACTCAGGTATCTCGCCGCTGCCGGCGTCATCGTCGTGGCCGACCTGCTGTCCGAGCCGGCGCTGACCGCGGCGGTCGACGCGGCCGCGTTCGCGACGGCCCGGCTCGTCCTGCTGATCCCGGAAGGCGCCGCGGTCCCGGTCCTGCCGGCCGAAGCCACGGTCCTCGAGGCACCCATCGATGACGACGGCTCGTTCGGCCGGCTGGTCGGGACGTTCGCCGCGGCGCTCGATGCGGGGTCGGAGCCGGGGGCGGCGTTCAACGAGGCCGTTCGGTCGGCCGGCTGGGAGCCGTCGGAGAACTGACGACCATCGCCGCGCGTCGTGACGCGACGCGGACCGACCTTGCATTCCTGTAGAGTGCCGACATGGACCGATCAACAAACGGCCTTCGATTTGATGGCGCCCAGGTAAGCCTGCCGCCGGGTTTCGACCCGAAGAGCGGCGCGGCGCTATCACGCGACGCGGCGATAGCCGTCCTGAGCCGCGCGGACGACCTGTTCGCCGAGAACGAGCCGGATCAGGCCCTCCCGTTGTACTCCGCGGTGACCGCCTCGCAGGACCGAGACGTGGCCGCCGCGGCCTACTACGGTCTCGGGAACGTCCTCTACCGGATCGATCGAGATATCGAGGCGCGCGAGGCCTGGGAGAAGGCAACGACCTACGGGGAGACCCCTGTCGCATACCGCGCCTGGCGGCAGGTGGCGGCAGCGCTCGTTCGCGAGGGCAACCTCCCGGGCGCGCTCGACGCGTACCGCCAGTGCGAGAAGCGCGCCCCAAAGCAGGACCGGCCGGAGATCGCGTCGCGGCTCGGCTGGCTGAACAAGGAAACCGGCAACACCGGCGCCGCTCAGAAGTACTTCGCCCGCAGCCGGGGAGACGCGCTGCCGCCGTTCATGACGTACATCATCATCGCCGTCACGGCGGTCACGTCGTACATGGCCTTCTCCGGACATCCGGTTTCGCCCGGCAACTTCAGCGCCCTGCAGAACCAGCTCGAGATGAACTCCGTGGCGGTGGCCCACGGCGAGTACTTCCGCCTGCTCACCGTGATGCTGGTCCACGACCCGACGAGCATGATGAATCTCCTGCTCCACCTTGGTTTCAACATGTACGCCCTCTGGTATGCGGGCCAGCTGGCGGAGCGCATGTACGGCTCCTGGGTGATGCTGAGCTTCTACCTTCTCTGCGGGCTCGCCGGGGCTACCCTCAGTTATGCGTTCGGGTCGAGCGTGCTCAGCGTTGGGGCGTCGGGCGCGATCTTCGGCCTGTTCGGGGTCATCCTTGCCTCGACTCGCCTGCACCATCCGGTACTCGATGCGCAGTCGCGGCAGATCGCATCTCAGATCGGTGGACTGATAGTCATCAACCTGATCCTCGGGTTCTCCGGGTTCTTCAACACCGACAACTTCGCCCATGTGGGCGGTCTGGTGGCGGGGCTCTGGCTGGCGTTCCTCATTCCGCCCGGTCAGGTGCCGACGCTGGCCTCGCTCTGGCACTCGCCCGCGAGCAATGGCTCCACCTCGCGCTCGCTGGCGCCGCGACTCTTTGGTGTCGGCCTGCTCGTCTGCCTGATCGCCGCCGGAGTCGTCATCGGAACGTCGCGATGGCAGCAGGATGGGCTATACAAGGCGAAGTACGGCGGCGCCTCCACGGCTCCGGCCGGCCAGCTCGACTCCACGCGGCATGCGGATCTCGCCGCCGACGCAGGCCTGATCCTGGAGTAACGCCGGATACGGCCGCCTAGCCCAGGTCGTCGCGCCAGCCGAAGCGGTCGAGCACCCGATACATGTTGCGGCGGTTCAGCCGCGAACGGTCCGGCGGCCACGAACCCGCGTCGCGCAGGAGCGGCAGGCCGATAGCGGCCGCCTTCCGCGGTGCGGGCAGGGCGGCATCCGGTTCGACCGCCGCGGGCGTTTGTACCGCGCCGGCCTCGAACGCGGCTTCAGGGGCGGGGGCGTCTTCGGTGTGCTCGTTCCACGGCGTCTCTTCGAAGTCCGGATCGGCGCCGCATCGAAGCCGGAGCGTCCACCAGACGTCGAGCCAGGACGGCGTGACGAAGTGTTCGTCGAAGGGCCCGAGTTCCACGTAGTCGGATCGGCGGAAGGCCAGCCATCCGGCCTCCAGAGCGGCGATGCCGCCGCTCGTGGTATCGCCGGACGTCTCGCCGGCCGCGGCTTCACCGCCGTCCCGGGCTTCGCCGGCGGCGCGGCTCAGGGCGTTCGGGCGAAGCGGGCCTTCCTCGGCGGCGCGCAGCCCAAACCCGCCCGCGGCCGCGACCGCAGGATCACCGAGCGCGGCCGCCAGTGGAGTGATTGCGTCTGCCGTGGGCCAGGCCGTGCCGTCGGCGAGCAGCACCAACTCGCCCGACACGCGCCGCATGGCGATGTTGAGCGCCGCCGCGTAGCCGAGACGTGTCGACGTCCGCAGCACCTCGGGCACGACGCCGCCGATGGGGGAGCGGTCCGGCGAATCCGGCAGGAGTGCCTCAGCCTGGGCGAGGCTCGGATCGTTGGCTACGATCACAACCTGAACGTCGTTGGGTGCGAAGGCACGCAATGCGGAGAGCAATCGCGATATCCGGGCAGGTTCCTCCGACGCCGGTATCACGACGGTCCAGGCGTGTGCCGCCGCTTCGCCGAGCACCGACGGCACGGAAGCGGCCGAGCCGTAGCGGGTTTCGCCGTCCACGACCGCGTCTGGGGGAGCGATCGGAACCACGCTGCTTCGCTTTCCGCGGTCGATCACGCGCCAGCCGGCAGCTTCGATCTGCGCCTTGAGCAGGTCGGCACGCGCCCAGTTGCGTTGAGTTCGAGCCTCGGTGCGCTCGCGGACGAGGTGGGAGATCTCTGCCGGCGGGCCGGCCGTGGGGGTTTCTTCAGTCACCCGGGAAGGATAGCGGTCCGCGCCTAATTCTCGGGGGCGGGTCTGGGCGTGACCGCCGGGATTGCCGGCACGAGCGGCAGCAGGGCCGTGACTCGCGCCCCGTGGGGCACCACGTTCTCGGCCCAAGCCTCGCCACCGTGAGCACGTGCGAGCTCCCGCACGATCGCCAGTCCGAGTCCGGATCCGGTTCCGGTGCGTGACGGGTCGGCACGGTAGAAGCGCTCGAAGACCTTGTCGGTGGTTGCGGGCGGGAAGCCGGGGCCGTCGTCGGTCACGCTGAAGGAGACTCCGGGTTTGCGGCCGGGCATGTGGAGTGCGGCCGCCCTCAGCCAGATGTGCCCGCCGCCGGGAAGCACGGACAGCGCATTCACGACCAGGTTCTGGAGTATTCGCTCGGCGGCGAGGCGATCACCCGTGAAGGTCAGTTCGGGGTCGCCGGGTGCGACGGCGATGATTTCGATCGCCACTCCCTGTGCCGACGCGCGGCCGTCGAATCGAGCGGCAGCGTCACGGATGAGAGCCGACGCGTCGAGGGCTTCTGGGCGCAGCGCCGCGGATCCTTCCCGGAGCCGTTCCACCACGCCGAGTTCGCCCACGAGCCGCTCCAGTCGCTGAGCTTCCTCCACGATGGTCCGAGCGGCGCCAGTGGCCTTGTCACCGGATGCCGTTCCGTCGGCGATCGCTTCGGCAAAACCGCCGATGCTCGTGAGCGGTGTCCGCAGATCGTGGCGCAGATTCGCGAGCATCTGGGACTCCTCGTGCCGCGTTGACGCGAGCTCCTGGGCCATTGAGTTGAATCGCTCCGTGAGTGCCCGGACTTCCGTGGGCCCTTCGACGGGGAGGGGCACCACATCACCGGACTTGCCTGGCAGGTCCCGGGCCGCCTGTGCGAGACGCTTCATCGGTGCGGTCACGGAACGCGACAGCAGCCACGCGATCGGAGAGCCGATGACGATCAGCACGAGCAGCATGACCAGCAGCGTCCGTGTCAGGTCGCCCAACGCACGCTGGGCCGACCGGTCGGGCACGGCGAAGAAGAAGGTGAAGCCTCGCGTCCCGTTCGTGCTCGGCTCGATGTAGGCGTACTCCGTGCCCGCGATCCTGATCTTGTCGATCCTGGTCGGGGAGGAGCCGGTGGGCGCGGCAGGGATGTCGGGCACCGTCGATCCCGGGGGGTCTCCAACGACAAACCTGATCGCGCCCTTGGGACCTTGGACGATGATGAATCCGCCGTCGGCGACGATCGGACCCGAGTAGTCCTTGATCGCCTGCTCCAGCTGAACCTGCGCGGCGCTGGCCGGCTGGTGGGTGAATGCGGCTTCGATCAAGACGACCTGATTCCCGAGCGAGGAGGTGATCTTGTCCTCCTCGAGCTGGCGAAGCACCACGTACAGGCTCGCGCTCACGGCGATCAGCAGCGCCACTCCCAGCGCGACGAAAGCCAGGATGATGCGTCGGGTGAAGCTGCGCGGGATCATTCGGCAGCGACCGCGTTCCGCGGTGGGGGTACGAGCCGGTAGCCCACGCCGCGGATCGTCTCGAGCTGGGGTCCGTCCGAGCCGAGCTTCTTGCGCAGCTCGGCTACGTGCACGTCAACCGTCCGGGTCTCGCCGGGGAAGTCGGTGCCCCACACGTTTTCGAGTAGCGCGTCACGGGTGAGGACGACGCCGGGGTCGCGGGCAAGAGCCGCCAGAAGGTCGAACTCGCGCGCGCGAAGGTCCAGGCTGCGATCGCCGACGAATGCCTCACGACGCCGTGGGTCCACCTTCAGGTCCCCGACGTGGATGGGCCGCCCACCTTTGGCGGTCACGTCGGTGCGGCGCAGGATCGCCTTGACCCGTGCCACGAGGGCGCGCGGGTTGAACGGTTTGGTCACGTAGTCGTCGGCGCCGAGTTCCAGGCCCACGATCGCGTCCACGTCCTCGGAGCGGGCCGTGAGCATGAGGATGGGGGTATCGCCACGACGACGCAGTTCCCGGCATACCTCGAAGCCGTCCATCCTGGGAAGCATCAGATCCAGCACCACGAGATCCGGATCGTTGCGTTCGTAGAGGACGAGCGCCTGTTCGCCGTCGCTCGCGGACACGACCGCATAGCCCTCTTTCTCGAGGTACAGGCGCAGGAGTTCCACGATGTTGCGCTCGTCGTCCACGACGAGGATGGTCTTCATGACTCGCAGCATACGTCCGGCGCGGCGGTGATCGCGCGGCCCTTGTAAGGGGAACGTAAACACGCCGACCGGCTTAGCATGTGCGGACGGTGCGGAGGCGCTGGCGCCATGGCCGCCCGGCTTGAGGAGCAAGAATGCATCTCTCCGGCGAGACTGAGATCGCGGCGACCCGACAGCGCGTCTGGGAGACCATCAGCAACCCGAACAAGGCCACTGCGGAGAACACCGGCGGGCAGGCCCAGGTCGAGAAGATCGACGACACCCACTATCGGATCAGCATCTCGGCTCCGTCCGCGATGATGCCCATCAACGTGGTGCTCGAGCTGGAACTCACCGAGATCGACGCCCCGAGCATGATCGCCGCGACCGTCACGGGCTCCCTTATGGGAGGACCGATCAACGGGACGGGCCATATCGCCCTCGAAGAGCTCGGTCCCAAGCTGACCCATGCGTCGTACGTTGCCGACGCGACGCTCGGTGGGATGCTCGCCGCGTTCGAGCCGATGGTTCAGGGCCCCGCCCAGCAGGCGGCGGACCAGGCCTTCGCGGGACTCAGGGAGCGTCTGGAAGCCGAGGAGAACGCGGCGGACGCGTAGCCGCGACCAGGCGGGGCGACCGAATGGAACTGCTCGCTCGGGCCGTTGGGCCCATACAGACGAATGTCTATGTGCTCGCGGACTCGAGCACGCGCGAGGCCATCGCCCTCGACACCGCGAAGCCATGCCTGTCGTGGATCAGCGGCCTCCTCGCCGAGCGCGGCTGGCGGCTGAAGCTAATCGTCTCCACTCACGGCCATTGGGACCACATCGGTGACAACGCCGCGGTGCAGGCGTGGACGCGCGAGCAGGCGGAACATGCAGTCGCGCATCTGGCGACTCCCGAGTACGACCCCGGCTCGACCGGCCTGCCCGGCGCGGCCCTCCAGGACGTCGAAGCGCAGATCGCCGTTCACGCGCTCGACCGTCACCGGCTCGTTCACCCCGAGCCGCTGTCCGCGCCGTTCGAGATTGCGCCAAGCGTCCCGGCCGTTGACCTGGCCGAAGGGGGAAGGATCAAGTTCGGCGGGATCGAGCTCGAGGTGCTTCACACGCCGGGGCACACGGAGGGCTCGGTCACCCTGGTCGAACGCACGGCCGGCCTGGTGTTCACCGGCGACACCCTGTTCGCCGGAGGTTGGGGCCGGACCGATCTTCCGGGCGGCTCCGAGGAGCAGATAGTGGCGTCACTCAGCCGCCTGGCGGGGCTCCCCGGCGGGTTGCGGGTCTTTCCCGGGCACGGCGCCGCGACGACGATGGCCAACGAACGGCCGTGGCTGGAACAGGTCAAGGCCACCGGCCGGCTGCCGTTCTAGCGGCCGGCGGCGCGGCCGGCTACGTGCGCTCGTATGTCGCGGTGAGCTTCGCCTCGCCGAGGATATGGTCCGCCATCGCATCCCGGACCTCGGCCACCGAAGGCACGCCGCTCAGGTTTGGCCTTGCCGACAGGGCGTACATCGTGAACCGGTAGTGATGCGGCGTGCCCCTCGGTGGGCAAGGGCCGCCATATCCGGTCTTGCCGAAATCGTTGCGGCCCTGCAGCAGCTGGTCGTTGGAGCGGATTCCCTCGGACAGGGTTCCGAACGGGCCGCCGGGAATGTCGTACGCGATCCAGTGCACGAAACCGGCGGCGTCCTCGTCGTCGACTATGAGCACCAGCGAGAGTGTGCCTTCGGGCGCGCCCTGCCAGGACAAGGCGGGTGACGCGTCGGTTCCGTCGCATGATTGCTTTACCGGGATGATGCCGTTGTTGCTGAAGCTCGGGCTCGTTAGCGTGAAATCCGCCATATCGGTCCCCCTGGGTTGATCTGTGGGCATCACGGCGCCCGAACATGCGGCGCAAACGAATGCGAGTGTCAAGACCATACAGCGCGCACCGCGAGTCGTTGGTGGGCGGCCCATCTGGTGAGGATCGTTCCAGACGATGGGGCGGTCAAGCCCCGTTGTCTGAGTATCTGCCGGTGAGCCGTCGCGATCTGCCGTCCTGCGGACGGCCTCAGTAGGGTCCGTCGCGGTACTGCTTGCGCGCCATCTTCTCGGCGGCGACGTTGCGGACGGCCTTGCTGAACCGGCGCGCCTTCTCGCGCTTGACGGCCAGTGAGGTGGGCTGTTCGGCGAGCTCGCCCGCCAGGCGGCGGTAGCCCTTGACGCGCGACGCGTCGAGCCGGCCCTCCACCACCTCGCGCAAGATGGCGCAACCCGGCTCGAACCGATGAGAACAGTCCGCAAACCGGCACCGGAGCGCCAGCTCCACTATGTCCTCGAATGTCTCGTCCACGCCCTCGGCGGCATCCCACAGACCGAGCTCGCGCATGCCCGGTGTGTCGAGCACGAGGGCACCGTTCGAGAGCAGGAACAGCTCCCGGTGCGTGGTCGTGTGACGGCCACGCGCGTCGTCCTCGCGGACCTCCGTGGTGATCATCAACTCCTCGCCGGCGAGCCGGTTCAGGAGCGTGGACTTGCCCACGCCGGACGAACCGACGAGCGCGAGCGTCTCACCCGCCACAAACCACCGTGCGACAGATTCGATACCCTGCCCGGTCCTGGCGCTGATCGCCACGGCCGGCACGCGAAGCTCGGCCTCGAGTCGGGAAGCGATCTCCGCGTGATCGGGTGCGAGATCCGACTTCGTGAGGATCAGCACGGGATCTGCGCCCGACTCACGACCCATGGCCGCGTACCGTTCGAGACGGCGCGGGTTGAGGTCGCCGTTTATGGATGTGGCGATGAACAGCGTGTCGACGTTGGCCGCGATGGTCTGGGCCCACGGCCTGGATCCCGCGGCCCTTCGACGGAACGCTGAGCGCCTCGGAAGCGTGGCATGGATGGCCGCCGCTCCGCCGTGAGGGGTGTCGAGGCAGACGACCCAATCGCCGACCGTCGGATACGCTCCGTCCTCCGCCTGACGGCGGAGTTTGCCGGTCGGCGAGGCCGTCGCCTCGCCCTTCTCTCCGATGACGAGCCACGCGCCGCGATGCTGGGCGGTGACCCGCCCGGGCCACATACCGCTTTCCGCGAACGGAGCGAACGCCGAGGCCCACTCTTCGTCCCAGCCCCATTGGGCAAGATCGACAGTCTCGGTCATCGCTCCATCCCCCTGACGCGGCTCGAGCCGCCCGAAACGACTACTCGTCGCTCCGAAGCGGCTCGAATCCGGCTTCCACGAGCGCCTCGCACAGTGCTCGGTCGCTCAGTCGGCGTTCCGTGAAGATGATCTCGGCAAGCCGAAGGATGCCGTCGCGGTTCGCGGAGACGATCTCCGCAACTTCGAGGCGAGCCTCCTGCATCTGCCGGTGGACCGATTTGCCGACCTGGTCCACGAGGAACTGCGGTCGGGAGTTGTAGCCAAAAGCGCTCATCGACATGAAGACCTCGTCGGGCACCATTCCGGCTTCGCAACGGCGAAGCGCGATGCGCGTCGCCTTGTTGATGTCTCGTTCGCTGCCCGTCGTAACCTGGCCGAGAAGCGTGTGCTCCATCGCCCAGCCGGCCAGTGTGACCAGCATGCTCGACCAGAGCTGACGCTCGCTCTGCATCGCAGGCTTGTCGTCGTCCTCCTCGTCGGTCACGACCCATCCCGAGTGTTGACCCGTGATGGATACCGCCGTGACACCGACCTTCGGTTCGGTCAGGCATGCCACGGCGCAGTGGGCGGCTTCGTGGGCCGCCGTGAGTCGCTTCTCCGTCAGCCACCCCTCGATGTGCGCGGCAGTCGCGCGAGAGACCGAGACGGTGACTCGCGGACGCTGCTCGTCGAGCTTCAGCTGCTCGGGTGCCAATATTGGTGTAAGAGCCAGTGTGTCCATGGTTCGTGAATACGTTCGTTTCTAGCGCTCGGATCACGGCCTGGCGCCGGACCCGGGCGATGATGGTTTGTGGATCGATTGGGCGGATGCGCATTGCTAGCCCACCCGCTTCAGCTTGCCGGTCCGCTTGGCGTAGTGCTCGGCCTTGCCGAAGCCCCACAAACCCAGCGGGATGAAGGCGAACGCCATCACCAGCAGCGGCCACAGGTCGGGTAGCAACTGACCCACCGAGTCGCCGTCTATGAGGGCCCCGCGAACCGCGTCGAGGACGTAGGTTGCCGGAGAGATACGCGAGATCAACTGCATCCACCCGGGCAGGATAGTCGTCGGGTAGTACACGCCGCTCACAAGAAGCAGGCACGACTGCAGGACGAATACCATCTGCGATCCTCGCTCCACGGACATCATCGGCAGAATCGCGGCAAGCATCCCGATGCCGATGAAGCTCAGCGAGCCCACGGCCATGAACAGCGCCGCCGCCCCGAAGTCGGCCCGCCCGAGATCGAGCGAGAAGAACAGCGCGAGTACGGCCAGCAGTATGAGCGTGTGGATCAGCCCGTAGATGACCGCATACAGTGCGGAGCCGAGCAACTGAACCGAGCGCCGGACGGGGGCCATCATCGTGTACTCGAGGGTGCC
>PMBG01000081.1 GCA_003153755.1 Chloroflexota bacterium
CGAACTACACCAGGAGGGGCGGGGGCTTGTTACAACTTTCTCTACTGCATCAAGGGAGCGTCCTCGCACAGCCGACACACAGGCTCTAGCGGCGAGGCGTAGATTCGCTGGGTTCCGTTGGTACTGGGAAGGGGTCTCATGGGCCAGGGTATGTATCGCTGCCCGAACTGCGCTGCTGGGCTGGGTTCCGGCATGGCCTTCTGCCCTAGCTGCGGGACGAGGTTTCCCCAGCCCACTCCCGGGGCCCCGGCGCCGACTCCTCCACAAGCGCCCTACATTGCGCAGCCACCGGCGCGGCGCACAAGCTCGGTGGGCACGACCTTTGCGCTGGTCGCGCTCATCGTCGTTGTGGTGCTTGGCACGCTGTGGTTCCTCAATAACACGAGACCCGGACTTCAGATCAAGTGCAAGTACCTGAACGACGCGGGTGCGTGCTTGACGTTGCTGCTCACCGAGCCTGTCCCCCAGACTCCGTCTGGTCCGGTCTACGTTCAACCGACAGAAGACCCAGCCGTGGCGTCAGCGGCAGCCGAGACACGGGCGCGGTCGGCTATCGATTTCGCGGCGGCTAGCGTGAAGTCGGACTTGTCAGGACTGGCAGCATCGGAGGCGACTCTATCCCACGACCTGGTCGCGATTCCTAACGACCTGAACGGAATGGCTGCCGACGTGGCGACCGTCAAGAAAGATCGGGACGCCATTGTCGCTGAGGCGGCGACCGGCTCCACCGACAGCGGGACGGTCTGTGGCGATGCCGCAACCGTTGCCGGAGACAAAGCGACCGTCGATGGTGACCTTGCAACAATCAACGGTGACGGTGCCACCATCAACGGTGATATCTACAGCGTACAGAACGGCATTGCCTACCTGCAACGCGACGGAGATGCGCTGGCAGCTGCGCGAGCCAACCTCCCCTCGTACAACGATGATGGACCCACCGGTGCCGACGTAGCAAGCGCGCTGACTAGCGCAAACTCGGCTATCGACAGCGCAGATCAGACCTACGCCGGCTACCTCAAGACTGCCAACAGTTACGTCGCGAAAGCCGAGAGCTACTCGGCAGACGCCGCCGCGGCGTGCGACAGCACCCGATGAGCCACGGTATCAGCCGTGAACGACGGGATCAGACCGTGTGCCGTGAAGGCCGTCTGGCGCGTGTACAACCGCCGTCTCACGATGAAGGCGCTCCCCCGACGCCAACAACGGCTGCGTTTCGTTCGTGGCGACAACCCCGCACCGCGTTGACCTAGACGGGCTTCTCGCACACCGAAACGGCATCTAGACTGGGGTTCTACCGACTAGAGGGAGGGAGCCCACATGGCGCTCGATGCGAAGCAGGTCCGGGTCTACGTGCTATTCGACACGGTGCCGGAACGCCCGAAGGCGTGGTGGTTCCAGTACGGGGATGAGACCTACATTACGGACCCGGGCGGCGGCAACCAAGCGCCGTTCGAGAATGCCGGGCAGGCCTCCGAGGCGATCCGAAACCGCGCCGAGACTCCCCCAACATTGGAGAGTCTGGACCTACTCACCTTGGAACAGGTAGCAGACCGCAAAAACCTGCCTCTCGACGTCCTGGCCCGGTTCATCGAGAAGGACGACAGCTTCCCTCTGCCAGCCGTGCGCTTCCTCGACGGGGCCTTGTGGAACGCCGCCAAGGTCGAGCGTTGGAACCCTCAATCGCTATGAGCGACCGTCTCTTCTCGCTGTTCATGCTGGTCGCGATCTTCCTTGCCATCCCCGTAATCTTCCTCCTGACGGCCTTCAACGACTTCTTGGCTCTCGACTTCGCGAACGGCGCTCAGCACGTGGTCTTCGCTATCGTCATCTGGGCGGTATGGATCGGATGGCGGCGGTCGTGGTGGTTCTCGCAGGCCTTCCATTGGCTTACATCAAGGCGACGGAAGACCGAATTTGTGTACACGGCTCCCCCGGCGGCAGTCCGAGAACCGGTCCCACCGAAGATGCGGTTTGAGGTTCTCCATCGGGACGCGTTCAGGTGTCGGTATTGCGGACGCAGCGCGAATGACGGTGCGAGGCTGCACCTAGACCACATCGTTCCGGTAGCCCGCGGCGGCAGGACCGAGCCGGACAACCTCATCACGTCCTGCGACACGTGCAATTTCGGGAAGTCAACCCGCGACGTCGTCGGACCGGCGTAGCGCGGACCGACAGGGGGACACGATCTTGGACATCCCGAAGTTCATCGGCGAGAACCAAGTCGCCATCGCTGCCCTGGCTGCCGTTGTGGCTGCAGTCGCGACGGTGGCATATGCGGTCTTGACGTACCTGCTCTGGGCGGACTCATCTACGTTCCGGTCGACCGCCAATGTTGCTGTCTATCCCGCCCCACCCCCATTCGACCGAACCTCTCGCTATCTTGCTGTCGTGGCAGAGAACTACGGTCCTGCTCCGGCCCTTCAATTCACAGTGAGCTACTGCCTCGTCGGGGGTCACGGAGAGTCCCTGGCGGGCAAACGCACGTACCGGGAGCCGGTGTTCGGGCCTGGGAAGACGCGTAGGTTCATGCCCGGTCCGGACGGGGCGGGGAAGATCGAGACGCTGAGTGAGCTGGCCGACAAGAACGTCGTTATCCGGCTTGAGTGGCAGTGGCAGGACCGAGGCGGGGTCTTTGGCCGCACGCGAAAGCACAACCAAGAGGCGACCCACCCTCTGACCGAGATTAGGGACGGACTCTACGGAAGCCCCGCCTTGTCCGAGGAGCGGTTGCTCGATGTGTTCTCGTCTATGCAAGACGACATGCACGAACTAGCCGGGGAGGTCCGGAGCATGCGAGAGATCATGGAGGAGCCGCGTACGCAGAGACAGATCACGGACTACCTCGCCAAGCGAGCCGCCGAAGAGGTAGGACAGCAGACCGCTGCAGTCAAGACGCCAGCGAGTCGCAAGCGAGGTCAGGGAAAGCCTGCCTAGGTACAATCGAGGCGAGCGGAGCCGCAACCCCTCGCGTTTCGCATCTCTCGGCCCGCTTGCTACCTCCCCACCGACCGGGCTTTTTCGCGACTTCGGGACCCGTCGTCACAGTCGCAGGCAGGGGTGCGTTATCGCGGGTCTTGGTCCAGTAGCCCTTCCAAGATGATGGTCTGGCGGGCGAGACATGGCAGCTTCGCTGGCATCTTCGCCGGCGAACAGAGGCGGACGGCAAGGCGCCAAATCGAACGCCCTCACGTGCAAATCGAACGCTGACGGACCCGTGCGACCGCTCTGGTGCACCCTTAAACTCCGCGGCCCGCAAGGGCGTCAGGGTTCGAACCCCTGCTCCGGCACCAGTGTCCAGTCAAAAGGAAACGGGCCGCATACGCGGCCCGTTCATTGAGTCCAGAGCGCAAAACTACAGATTGTGGCCGATCATGGTCAGCCATGCGTTCAGATTGCCACTGACGAGACCCAGTCCGCCAATTGCTAGTAAGGCGACCAAGGCAAGGATAAGTGCGTACTCCGCGAGACCCTGTCCTTCCTCGCGGTGAAGGACTAGGAACACATTGCCTCCTATCTCGGCCGCTGGATTCCTGGCCCTGCAACGTCAACAGCGAGGTCGCTGCCGGCGTGCACACCTCTTCCAGCGTCCAACCCAGGATAGGCTGATACGTGCGCCGTGGGCGATAACTTTCGTACTCCCACAGGTGGCTGAGTTAGCCATGCGCCGCCGCACGGAGCCGACCCTTCCGCTCCTGCGCGTTGCCGCGTACGCGAGCGGGGCGCCGCGGCGGGAGCGACCGTAGCCCCTTGCCCCTGTCTCATCCATCGGCCCTGCTATCATACGCCGGTCCTTTCGGCTCCGACCGAGCTTGGCGTTGCCATTCGTGTATCGGGGCATTCCCATGGGAAGGAGTCTCTGGCGCATGCGCCGATACGAACTCATGCTCGTTCTTCGTCCGGATCTAGCGGACGACAAGGTCCAGGCGGCCTTGGAGCGAACTGCCCGAGCCATTGCCGCCGGTGGCGGTCAGATCGTCAAGCAGGCCCCATGGGGTCGCCGCCGTCTGGCCTATCCGATCGACCATCACCGCGAAGGCTCGTACTACGTAATCCTGTTCGAGGCTCCGCCCACGGCGATTGCGGAACTGGAGCGCGGCCTCCTCATCAGCGAGGAAGTCCTGCGCCATCTCGTGACCCACGTCGAGCGGCCGTTGAAGGCCAGCCGTGGTCGCGATGCGGATGCCGACGCCGACGTGGAAGTCGGGCCGCCGCCTGCAGAGGATGAAGAGATCGAGGATGACGTCGAGATGATCGACGAGTCCGAGACGGAAGAGGCTCCGGCCGCTATCGACTGAGGCCCGCAATAGCGCGGGGCTGGAGGCGCGTTCGATGTCGCTCAACAAGGCGATGATCATCGGCAATCTGGGCCGCGATCCTGAGATGCGGTATACCCCATCGGGGCAGGCGGTGACCCAGTTCACGGTCGCCGTCAACCACAGTCACAAGGACGCCAGCGGCGAGTGGAAAGAAGAGACCGAGTGGTTCCGGGTAGTTGCCTGGGGACCGCTCGCCGAGCGGACTGCCGAGAACCTCCGCAAGGGCCGAAAGGTCTACGTGGAAGGCCGGCTCCAAACCCGCAGCTGGGAAGACAAGGACGGCCAGAAGCGCTACACCACGGAGCTGATCGCCAGCGCCGTGACGGCACTCGACCGCCCGCGCGAAGACGGCGCCCCGGAGATGTCCGGCGCACGACCCGCGCGAAGTGGCGGCCCGGCCCCATCCGGTCCCGGCGACGACTTCGGTTCGAGCGATCTCGACGAACTGCCCTTCTAGGCGAGCGAAGATCGCACGCGACCGGCATGGCAGCGATGCCTACCGGGCGCAACCTGACGAGACTTATCTCCGCGCTTGCGCGGCTTGACAGAGGATCACGATACAAATGCCTGCATACACTCGAGAGAAGACCAAGGGCGGCAAGAGAGACGACTACTACCGCGACCGTCGTCGCCGCAAGGTCTGCGCCTTCTGCGCGGACAAGACCGTCTCGATCGACTACAAGGAAGTCAACAGGCTTCGCCGGTATCTGTCCGAGCGCGCCAAGATCGAGCCGCGTCGCAAGACGGGCACTTGCGCCAATCACCAGCGCCAGCTGGCCGTGGCCCTGAAGCGAGCTCGCGTCGTGGCCCTGCTTCCGTACGCACCGCAGCACCTGCGCCCCTAGCACTTCCCGGAAGCGCCCCGGCCGCCGGGTCGGGGCTGGTCGCCAGGGCCCGCCGGCGCGGGCCCACAGCGGGAGCGCGAATTGGATCTGATTCTGCTGGCCGTGTCGTTCACGGTGATCCTCGTCGGCTCGGAGTTGTTCACAAACGGCATCGAGTGGTTCGGGCACAAGCTCGAACTCGGCGAGGGGGCGATCGGGTCTGTGCTGGCGGCTGTTGGCACGGCGCTCCCGGAGACGATGATCCCGCTTATTGCGATCGTGTTCGGCGGCGGGATCGCCGGAAGCGAAGTGGGCGTCGGGGCGATCCTCGGCGCTCCGTTCATGCTGGCGACGCTGGCGATGTTCGTGACCGGCGTGGCCGTACTGCTGATGCGCCGCCGGCGTGCCACGGGTACCACCTTGGACGTGGAGCCGTCCGCGATCGTCAACGACATGCGCTATTTCGCGGTCACATACGCCGTGGCGATCGGCGCGGCATTCCTTCCCGTGGGCTTGGAGTGGCCGCGCCGGGCAGTCGCAGTCGTGCTGCTCGGCCTGTACGCACTGCATGTGATCGGCCATCTGCGCGCCGAAGCCGCGGAACACGAGGGTCTCGAGCCGCTTCGGTTCCATAGGCTGGATCGCAGCGCGCCACAGCATCCTGAGCCGCCGCGACTGCAGATCGTGGTCGTGCAGGTCGTCGTAGCCCTCGCCTGTATCATCGGCGGCGCCTGGGGCTTCGTTCGTGGCGTGGAGGACCTCTCATCGTCCTTCGGGTTGAACGGAACGCTGCTCGCGCTGGTGGTGGCCCCTATCGCCACCGAACTCCCCGAGAAGCTGAACAGCGTGCTCTGGGTCCGGCGCGGCAAGGACACACTGGCGATGGGGAACATCACCGGTGCCATGGTCTTCCAGAGCGCGTTCCCAACTTCGGTAGGGCTCATCTTCGCGCCGGCTTTGTGGTCCGTCGGAGAGGCCGGGATCGCCTACGCCTCGGCCGGGATCGCGTTTGCGTCATGCGCTGCGATCTTCCTCCCGATGATCATGCGAAGGCGCCTGGAGGCCGGGCCGCTGCTCATCGGCGGCATCTTCTACCTGGCCTACCTCGGAGTCGTTATCGCGACTCTGGCGAACCACTAGTCCCGAGCGCCCGCCCGAATCTCCGGTTGGCTCCCGCCTGTCGCGGAGGCCTGCCCGCTATACTTACGCTTCGCCGGTCCAACCGGCGCATAGCACCCAGGGAGCGTGTAGATGGTCACCGAGAACGCACCGGCTCCCGCCGCGAGCGCGGCGTCGAAGCCGAACCAGGACAACCTCACCTGCTATTTCAAGGGCGCTTACGGACCGCTCGGTGAGGCCCATATCTCGATCATGACCCACGCCTTCCTCTACGGCACTGGTGTCTTCGAAGGCATTCGCGCGTACTGGAACCCCGACGAGAAGCAGCTCTACGCCCTGCGCGTGAAGGAGCACATCGTCCGTCTGCGCAACTCGAGCAAGATCATGCTCATGTCCGAACTGCCGTCGGTGGACGAGTTCACCGGAATCGTGCTCGAGGTTCTTCGTCGGAACAACTTCCGAGAAGACGCGTACTGCCGGCCTTCCGTCTACAAGAGCACCCAGGCGATCGGCGTCAAGCTCCACGGCCTGACCCACGACTTCTACGTGCTGGCCATCCCCATGGGCGACTACATCGACACGGAGAANNTTCTCCAAGACCGAGGCGATGCTCAATGGCTTCGAAGAGGCGATCGTCCTAACCGGGGACGGCCACGTGGCCGAAGGCTCGGCCGAGAATCTGTTCATGGTCCGCGACGGCGTGTTGATCACGCCTCCGGTCACGGACGACATCCTCGAAGGGATCACCCGCGCGGGCGTCATCGAGATTGCCGCCCACCTCGGGATCCCCGTGAAGGAGCGCCAGATCGATCGCAGCGAGTTGTACATGTGCGACGAGGTGTTCCTATGTGGCACAGGCGCGCAGATTTCGCCCGTCGCCTCCGTGGATCACCGGCCGGTTGGTGACGGCCGCGTAGGCCCGATTGCCCGGCAGATCGGCAAGACTTACTTCGATGCCGTCCGCGGAAAGCTTCCCGAATTCCGCCACTGGGTGACACCCGTATACAAGGGTGAGTGAAGTCACAGCCCGCGACTCATCGGCGCTGCGGCCCATCGAGGCGACCGACGAGGCCGTTCCGCAGAAGAAGATCAAGCTCTCTCACCGAATCCTGGAGATGGTTCCCGGCGCGGTGACGTGGGTCCTCATCGGATCGATGATTCCGCTGTCGATCTTCTTTCCCGTGGCGCTGGGCGTCTTCGTCCTGTGCTTCGACTTCTACTGGTTCTATCGTGCGGTGGTGCTGGCCGTCAGCGTCGCGATATCGTTCCGCCGGATCCGGCGGATCGTGGCGGTCGACTGGCGGCAGCGGGCCTTCACGCTCGCCGATCCGAACGGACGGCTTGCCGAACTGCCGGGCTTGATCGATCGCGTCGGGCAACGTATCCGCGAGTTGGACGCCGGCGGCAACAAGCTCGCCGCTCGTGGGGGCCGGCGGGAACTGGCGAGGCTCGTTCGAGAGATGCGCAGCCTGGAGCGGCTGATCGCGCTCGACGATGAGATTCCGGATCCGCGCAAGCTGTGGCACGTGGCGCTGATCCCCACGTACACCGAGCCCTACGAGAAGCTCTACGAGACCGTGAAGGCGCTCGCGGACTCGGACTATCCGCGCGAGATGCGGATGGTAGCCATCATCACTCGCGAGACGGACACGACCGGCCGCGAGAATGTGGCCAAGCTCCGAGAGGTCTTCGGTGGCGAGTTCCGCCACTTCTTCCACATCCTGGATCCGCTCGAACCGGGGGTGGTCGTCGGCAAGTCAAGCGCCATGGCATACGGCGGCCGCTGGCTGTACCGGGAGTTGACGCGCCTGGGCTTCGACCCGAAGCAAGTTGTCGTGACCGACCTCGACTCCGACTATCGGGTCCACAAGCAGTACTTCGGCTATCTGACCTTCAAGTTCGTGACCGATCGGAACAGGTTCCGGCGGCTGTACCAGCCTGTCCCGATGTTCCACAACAACCTCTGGCAGTGCCCGATGCCGGTGCGCCTCGTGGCCGTGGGCTCCACCCACGTCCAGATGTGGCGCCACCTTACGCCCGAGCGGCTCATAAGCTTCAGCTCGTACGCGGTTTCCCTGCAGACGGTCCACGAGGTGGATTATTGGGCCACGGACGCGATCCCAGAGGACAGCCGCTTCTACTGGAAGAGCTTCTTCCGGTACAGCGGCCAGTTCCGAGCCGAGCCGCTCTTCATCCCGATCTACGGTGACGCAGTCCGGGCACGCTCATATCCGCGAAGCCTGATCCAGCAGTACACGCAGATCCGGCGCTGGGCCTGGGGCGTGACGGACATTCCGTACTTCATCGACAGCGCCATGACGCACTCGGAGATTCCGCTCCACGAGCGGATGGCACGGCTCTTCGACCTGTGGCTGGACCATATCAACTGGGCGGTGGCGCCCTTCATCATGATTCTCGGAGCGGTCCTGCCGGTTGCGCTGAACCAGGCCTTCGCCCCTACGGTCTTCGGCCAGCAGCTGCCCATCTATGCGCAGTGGCTGTTGACCGGCGCGATGGGATCGCTCCTGGTCCTGATGTTCATCGAAGACCAGCTGGCGCCGGCGCGGCCGGCCGAGTGGGGTCTCCCGATGCGGGTTATCTCGTGGCTGCAGTGGCTGACGCTGCCCATCGTGGGGGTGATCTTCACGAACCTCCCCGCGCTCGACGCTCAGACGCGCCTCCTGACCGGCCGCTACCTGGAATACCGGGTCACGGAGAAGGCGTAGTTCGCCGCTAGGGCAAGGGTGTCGGTCCGGCGGTGGATGACGCCGAGCCTGCCGGCAAACCCGTGATGATCACGAAGCCCGTCGCTTCCGAGGGCTCGACGGCGCTCTGGACCTGCGTGGAGCCGTCCGTTGTCGGCGGACCGGACACGCCCAGCATCTTCTCGAGCATGGCGAACGTATTCGGATAGGTCACGTCGGCGCCGTTGACGACGACGAGCTTCAGCTCGTTCGACACGGGCTGGTCGCTGCCCGGCTGGGCGTTCAGCCCCAGAGACTGCAGGCGGCCCACGAGGTCGCCGGCGGGAACGGGCGTCCCCGAACCGTTCTCCACAACGATCGGGGCTTGCTCGTCCATCACTCCCTGCGAGATCGAAGGATCGAGCTTGCCGCTGGTGACCTGGGCAACAGCGGCCCGTATCCGATCGATGTCCGGGACGAAGCCGTACTGCTGGGAGGTCCCCGACGTGAAGAGGTTGCTATATCCGTACCCGGCGGTCGAAAACGCATATGTCTTCGTGTTGGCCAAGTTCAGGTACCGCGCCTGATCGATGAGCGCGCCCAGCACGTCCGGCCCTTCGGGGATGTCGGTGTGAACCGAGTCCTTGAGCGCGTCGATCAGATCGCCGAGATGGCTGGAGATCGCCCCGACGTCCGTCTCCTGCTGGAGCGCAATCAGGATCTGCTCCTGCCTCGCCGATCTGTTGTAGTCGTCGTAGTAGCCGCTGCCCTTCCGGCTTCGGGCGTAGACGAGAGCCTCGGCGCCTGTCATGTGCTGGATGCCGGCGGGGATGTAGACCCGCAGATGCTGGCCGTCGCCGTTACCGGGATAGCCGTCGTCGATCACCGGCGCCGGCACGTTGATGGTCACGCCGCCGAGTGTGTCGATCACGTTCTCGAAGCCGTCGAAGTCCACGAGAACGTAGTAGGGGATAGCGTCGATGCGCCCAAAGAGCGCGTAGCCGAGTGCCTGTTTGAGCGCGTCGGCGCCTCCGCCGGGAAAGAGATTGCGGTACTTGTCCGAGTAGGCCCACAGGGCGTTCAGCTTGTTCCCGAACTTTGGTCCCCAGAGGCTCGAGAGGGCGGAATTGGGTGGCATCGGCAGAAACATCGTGTCCCTGGGCATGCTGAAGAGGGCTGCCTTGTGCGTCGCCTTGTCCACGCTTGCCACAATCATTGAGTCCGTGCGGAAGCCTCCGCCCTGACGATCCACGCCGACCAGGAGGATGTTGATGCGGCCCGTCAGGTCGATCTGGGCCGGCGCGGGCGTCGGGCTGGGTGTCGGCGTGGCGGAAGGCGTGTCCGGGAGATACGACTGCACAGGGAGGGGAGTGGGCGAAACCAGCTCGAAGGTGGGTTCCGGACTGGCCTGGGCGACCTCGATGGGGGAGTGGATCTGGTTCAGGGCCGTGTAGAAGCGCACGTCCCAGTAACCGAACAGGCCGTGGCCTGCAGTCATGACGATCAGAACGGCCACGAGCCCCACGATCGAGAACGGATTGAACCGCGGCCTCCCCGAAGTCCAGCCCTTCCCGTCCAGGTTGTCGCCGGTGGGGTAGCTCGCGAGGCGATACGCGTCCACAGTTGCCACGATTCGGTACGCGAGGAAGAACAGGTTGACGACCACAAGCGGCCCGAGAATCGACGTCTGGGCTGCCCAAAGGCCGAAGCCGATTGGGCCCAGCCTGGCCAGCTGGATCAGCAGGGCGCAGGCGGTCGATACGGGTAGAACCGCGAAGACCACACCGCGCCGGTAGACTCCGGCGTAGATGTGCCCGAGTCCCGGGAGTACGAAACTCAGAAATGCCGCGGCAAAAGCGGAGTGCTGAACCGGCTGGCGGACTGTAGTTGTCACTGGTTCGCTAGGATACCCATGTACAAGTCCCCTCGGCGTGGCCGGAGTCGCTGCGCGGCACCGTCGCAGTCGCGAACCGGCGACTCAGGGGGATCGTCGAATCTGCAATTGCCCAAGGGCACCGAGGACGATGTTCCGACAAGTCAGCTCCAAGCCCGACCTCGTAGCCGGTGAGCACGAGATCCTGACGCTCTGGCGTGACCGCCAGACCTTCGCTCGCCTGCGCGCCCAGAACGCGGGCAAGACGGCGGCTGGCGCGTCCGAGCGCTGGAGCTTCCTCGACGGGCCGA
>PMBG01000068.1 GCA_003153755.1 Chloroflexota bacterium
CCGACTCCGACGCCGGTCCCGACCCCCACCCCAACGCCCGCCTGCTCCATTACTCTGTCGCTGGCAAGTCTTGCCGACGCGGGCGGAGCGGTTCCGGCAACGGTCACGGCTCACCCGAAGGTCGGGCTGAGCTGGACCAAGTGGACGTGCCCGGGCTTCCAGTACTACGGAGTGGTCCGAGGCACCACCGCTGCCGAGACGGCACTGCCGCTCGGTACCGTCCCCAATGACTTCTACACCAGCCTTGCCTCGGTCCTCTCCTGGACCGATACGAGCACGAGCCTCCAGTACGGCCACACCTACTACTTCCGCGTATACGTGTTCAACGAAACCAAGGCGACGGCCGGCGGCGGAATGATCCCGGCCTGCTACGCCAACACGATCGTGGGCGTATCAGACGTCCTCACGGTGGTAATCCCGCCGGCGCCGACTCCCACGCCTAGCGTTACGCCGACTAAGTAACCGGCAGACCCACGCGACAACTGATGAGCTGATACCGGCGAAAGCCGGGCGGAAGAAAGAGGCTCCGGTGAGAACCGGGGCCTCTTTCTATGTCCACCGGGACCGGCCGGCTCGTCCGGGAAGCCGCGCGCCGGCGATTTTCAGCACCCGCGGTAATCCCAGCCCCTTCTGCGACGTTCTGTAAACAAGCACAGAGAGTCATTCTCTTCGCCCGGACTCATCAGCCACCGTCGTATTGGGAGCGAGAACCATGAACTTCCAGGGATCAGAGCCTGAAGGACCGACGCCGGCCGGCGCCAGAGTCGAAGAGGACCTCGAACGACCGCTTCGCACGGCCCGAGGTATCTCGCACCGGCGTCTGCCGGCGGCACTGCCGTTTGCCGTCGCCGGGATCCTCGTTGTGTCGAGCGTCGCCTTCGGCGCCACCGTGGTGCGCAGCCTCGTTTCGCCGGTGTCGTCCGCCACGCCGGTCGTGGTGGGTGACGACCCCACTGATGCCCCGACCGACGCCCCGACGCTCGCGCCCACCGATGAGCCCACGCAGGCCCCGGTGGTGACAAAGGCGCCGGTTGTGACCGAACCGCCGACCGAAGCGCCTACCCAAGCGCCCACCCAGGCACCGACCCAGGCACCGGTGAAGACCAATCCGCCCACCGCGAATGCGCAGAACCTCGGAGCCTTGACCGCCACCGACAACGGCAACGGCTACTGGACGTTCAAGTGGCACGCATACACCGGCGGCACCGCTTTCACGTACTACAAGCTGTCGGGCGTCGCGTATCCGGACGCGCCGGGTTACGCGGAGGGCAAAGGCTACTGGGCCGTCAACAACCCGGACTGCACCACTGCGACCGTCAAGGTCGCGGCCGGCGTCTGGAACGTCAACGTCGAGGCCGTTACATACCCGAACGGATCGGCCGTAGCGATCGCCCGCACCAGCGTCCTGAAGCTGACGGTTACCACCAGCGGGCCTACGGCTCCTCCGATCGTGGGCCTTGGCGCCACCGGCACCTATGACCCCGCGACCCACAAGGTCACGATAGCCTGGAGCAAGTACACGGGTTCGTTCTTCAACTACTACGGGATCCAGAAGGGAAGCTCGCCGGCCGGAGCAACGCTCGCGGTCGGGAACCAACCCAACTTCTACTACACGACCAACGTCAACGAGACGAGCAAGCTAGACGGGCCACTCGCGCCCGGAACCTACTACTACCGCGTCTACGCCTTCTCCGACCAGACCCTCGGCGTGAGCGACGGAGTGAGACCGGCCTGCAACGTGGGCACGTTCCTCGCCCAGTCCGAGTTGATCACGGTAGTCGTCCCGGCCGACGTAACCCCGGCCCCGACGGAGCCGCCGGCGACGGCCGCTCCCACAGTCACTTCCGCCGGCTGAACCGCGGCCGGCAGTCCAGTCCTCAGTCTGCGGAAACGGGCTCCGGTGAAAGCCGGAGCCCGTTCCTTGTTTCGCCGCTGCCGGCCTGTGGGTGTAATCCCAACGCCATCCCGTGCGTTGTGTCTATAGGCGGAGATCATCATCGGTCCGCTCGGACTCATTAGCCAATCGAATGGGAGCGAAGCATGAACTTCCAAGGACAGGATCCGGAAGGGTCCAAGCCCGCCGGGCCCCGCGTGGAAGACGACCTCGAGCGACCGTTGCGGGCCGTGAAGGCCATCTCTCACCGTCGACTGCCCGCCGCCCTGCCGTTCGCCATCGCCGGCATCCTCGTCGTCTCGAGCGTAGCCTTCGGCGCAACCGTCGTCCGCAACCTCGTGACCCCCACCTCCTCGGCCACACCGGTCGTGGTCGGCGATGATCCCACCGACGCCCCGACGGACGCCCCGACCCTCGTGCCCACCCCGACTCCGACTCCGGTGGTCACCGTCGCCCCTGTGGTGACGCCCGCCCCCACGCTCGGGACCCTCACCCTCACAGGCGCCATCAGCGGCCAAAAGGTGGCCCTCGCGTGGTCGCGCTACCAGGGCGACAACTTCGGCTACTACAAGATCATCCGCTCCGTTGAGGCAACCCCCACCTGGCCCCTCGGCGCCGGTGACACCCTGGTCGCCGCCACCACAGACATCGAGACGGTGAGCTGGGCCGATCCCTCGGCTCCGCGGTCCAAGACCCTCTTCTACGCGGTCTTCGCCGTCACGGCGGAAGACACCGGGTATCAGGTTCTCGCGGCCAGCAATGTCGTGAGCGTCACGACTCCCGCCCCCACCCCGGCACCCACGGTGAACTGCACCAGCCTATCCCTCAAGGCAGTCCTCCAGTCGCCGACCGCTTCGACCGGCGGCGTTCTGCCGGCCAACAACGGTGGTTCCGGCTACTCGATCAAGCTCAGCTGGAGCAAGTACCGCTGCTCCAACTTCCAGTGGTACGGCGTGCAGATGAGCCAGTCCGGCACCCCGGTGCTCAAGCTCGGCGACATCCCCAACGCCTACTACGTTGACAACATCAACGCCCTGAGCTGGACCGATACCGAAGTCCAGTCCGGTCAGACCTACTACTTCCGGGCCTACGCCTTCACCGAGGCTTCGCTCGGAGCCACCGACGGCGTCCGGCCGGCTTGCTATGCCACCACCATCCTCGCCATCTCCAACGTCGTGAAGGTGGTAGTTCCGTAACCAAGATCTCCACCCCGGAGGGCCACCGCAGCTACCCCCTGCGACCCTTCGGACGGCCCGGCACGACGGCGCCGGGTGCAGAGGACGGATGGGGCTCCGGTGCAAGCCGGGGCCCCTCCTCCCAGGCAACGACAGGCAGTGCCGCAAGAGCGGCGACAAGAGCCGGCAAACGATCGATTGAGAGCGATGGGAATGGAAGCCCGGATGGAGATCAAACCAGCAGGAAGCGGACCTCTGGTGATCGGCCGTCCCGGGATTTCGGCTCCGCTCGAAATGAGCGTCCGGCGGTACCAGGCAGTACAGGTGGCGGATTGTTCACATGACCAACGCTTCGTACCGTTCGTGACTCTATGGAACGTGACGGAGCTTCTCGAATGGCGACCGACCGCGAGCGCGCGCTCGTGGTCATGGCGCGCCAGGATGCAGGGGCATTCGCAGAGCTCTACGACTTCTATCTGCCGCGCATCTACGGCTTCATCTACCGCCGCCTTCAGGACCGCTGCGTGGCCGAGGACCTTACCTCGATGACTTTCCAGAAAGCGCTCGAGAACGTGCGCCGCGACGACTTCCGCAACGACTCGTTCGGTGGTTGGCTCTACAGGGTCGCCTCCAACGTGGTCGTCGATCATGTGCGCCGCGATCGTCGCTACCTCTCCCTGAGCGAACTCGAAGGTCGCGAGGAGCCCGGCGATCTGGCTCTGGACGCCCTGGCCGCCGCACTGGACCGGGATCAGCTGCGACGTGCGTTGCTGCGAATCTCCGACAACCACCGCGAGGTGCTCGTCCTTCGCTTCTACGACGACCTCGACGTCTCCGAGGTTTGCGCCATCCTCGGCTGCTCTCGTGAGACCTTCGCCGTTCGCCTCCACAGGGCTCTCCGCGCGCTGCGCGCAGCGGTGGCAAAGGAGTCGGCTGATGTCGCCTGACGATCGCGACGACATGGACCAGCTTGACGAGCTTGCCGGCGAACTGGCCGATGGCGGGCGTCATGCGCGCGAAGAGTTTGCGGGCCGAGATAAGCCAGAGCCGACCTTCGCGATGCGCCTCCGTGCCGAGCTGCTTCGGCAGATGCCTGCGGCTGAGAGCGCCGGCGGTGCGGCGGAGCCGTCGAGGCCGCTCGACGCCACGGGAAGCCCGGTGGAGCGCCGTCACGGCCAGCGACCGTTCGTGGGCGGGGATCGCCGGTGGATCGTTCAGGATGAGATCGTGGTCGCGGCGGCCGCGGACGAAGGCGACCTGGCGCGCGCCGGCAGGCGCTGGATGGGCGCCGCCGCCGATGCGGCCAAGGGCCGCTCAACTCCGCTGGAGACGCTGCCGCTCCACGTCGCCGAGGATTCGGACGAAGCCGGCCATGTCATCCCGCTCAAGGCCGCCATGCGCTGGCACATCCCAACGCGAGTCATGCCCTCTCGCTTCATCGCCGCGGGACTCGCGGCATCCGTTGCGATTGCGCTCCTCGCCTACGGCTCCGGCGTGTTCTTCACAGGCACGCCGCCCTCGGACACGGTAGGCGAGGCGATCGGCGCGACACTGGTGCGCGGCAACTCCACGAGTACGCTTGCGGCGGGCATGCAGCTGCACAACGGCGACGAGATCGTCGTTTCGAGTTCCGGCCGGGCAACCCTTCACCTGGGCACGAGCGTCACCAGATTGAACTCCGGCGCCGACATCAAGCTCGGTGCGATGGATGCGACGCACGTGACCATCGACCAGGTTGCGGGCCGGGTATACCACCGGGTGGGCAACGGAAGCTACCAGGTCACGACCGCCGGCTTTGTGTGGAACGGCTCGGGTGGAGCCTTCGATCTGGACCGCCGCGCGACGGGCGGCGGTGGCGAACTCGTGTACGGCCTCGCCCTCTACCGTGAAGTCGGGCTGACCGGCCCAGCGGTTCAGGACACGGTCCCCGAAGGATCCAGCGCCACACTCGTCCTTCGCCCGGACGGATCGGCCGCGAGTGCGCCGAAGCTGGTCACCGTTGATCTCATGACGGTGCGGGATGCGTGGCTCGTTGGCAATGCACAGCAGGACCAGCGTCTGGGTCTGCCGCTGGGCCAGCTCGCCTCCCTGGTCTCGCCCGAACCCACGATCGAACCCACAGTGGAGCCCACAGCCGAGCCCACCGTGGACGTCACGGCCGCCCCGACGGGCACGCCCACCGCCGCGCCGACGAGCGTCCCGGTGACGGCGCCGCCCGTTGCGCCCACTCCCAAGCCCACAGTCGCCGGGCCCCCGAATCTCGGCACACTCACGATCAAGAGCAACGGCGGCGGGTCCTACACGTTCACGTGGCCCAAGTACACGGGAGCGGGCTTCCAGTACTACAAGCTCGTCTACGGGCCGTGGGGAACCACGCCGAACTACCCGAGCTCACCCTACTGGGCTTGTCCCGGTACGCCGTCCGAGAACAGCTGGACGGGCACCATCGGCGCGGGCGACTACGCGGTCCGGCTGCAGGTCGTGGACACGACCAGCGGCAAGACGATCATCCGGGCCCAGACGCCCGTAATCCGGCTGAAGGTGAGCTTCGTTGCCACTCCACCGCCCACGGTGAGCCTTGGAGCCCTGCACGTGCAGGACAACGGCAACGGGACGTACACCTTCAGCTGGTCCGGATATTCGGGCGGGCAGACGTACAGCTACTACAAGCTCGTTTGGGAAGACACGACCTCGGGCAAGACGCCGTCCTATCCGAACGGCAGCCCCTACTGGGCCGTCCCCAACGTAGGCGACACCTCGGCCGGTCCGATAGCGATCGATCCTGGTGACTACCAGGTGAGGATCCAGGCGATCGGCTACCCGTCCGGATCCGCCTACGCGTATGCCCAGACGACTGTCCTGACTCTCAAGGTGCCGCCGCCTGCGACGCCGACGCCAGCTCCGACTCCCACGCCGGCCCCCACTCCGGCCCCTACCGTCTAGCCGGCCCGGTCCAGCAGTTCGCCGTCGATGAGTTCGAACACGCGCCGGTCCAGAGGTTCGTCCGCCATCGTCGCTCGATCCTCAACGTAGCCCGCGAATAGCGCGGCGAACTCACCGTCGCCTTCGCTCAGTCTCGCCGCGATCAGCAGGTCGCGATCGGGCACGCCCACGAGGATCCGGTGCGCCGGCGCGAGATCGGCCGCAATCCTGGCTCGCACGTCCTCGAGCAGGATGCGCGTCGCGTCCAGCCCGTCACCGGCATCCGACCAGACCACCAGGCGCTCGCCGCTCAGTTCGGACGACCAGCCGGCAGCGTCGGACCAGGCCTGCAGGTTCGCCATGGCGGCCTCATGGACCTGGGACGGCCGGACGCCCCAGGCCTGGATGTGTTCGCCGCCAACCAGGATCTCGAACCCGCGACCGGGAATGACATACACGATCGGCAATCCCGCCGGTCCCGCCTTCATCAACGGCTTCCCCGGCCCGGCGTTCGGGCTCGGCAGGCGGTAGTGAAGGCCGTCGTCACCGGGAGTTCCAACGGGCCTGAGGGCGGGTCGGATGATCCGCGAAGCCGCGTCCCAGTCGTGCTCGGGCGCGAGGGATGGCGGGATGGGCGCTCGAGACTCCGACTCCATCTCAACCTCCTGCTGGGCCCGTGCCCCTGCCCGACCGATCGACCCCACCAACGTACACGCAACGAGGCCGGGGCGCAGGCAGAAACAGACCGGCGGACCTTTCGGCCCGCCGGTCTTGCATGGTTCAGAGTGGCCGCCGCGCGGCCTCAGGTAGTGCTACTGGCGGCGGAGCGAGCGGCGCTGAGCCTCAACGGCCAGGAGGCCAACAAGTCCGAATGCCATAGCGATGAGGATGACGGCGAGCGGGAGCTGGTCGTTGGCCGGCTGGCCGCCGCCGGAGCTGGTGATGGGCGGGGTTGCGGAGTGAGCCGGAGTGGCCGTCTGGCCACCGANNGTGACCGAGATCGTCGGCGACGGAGTGACGAGCGCGGCCTTGGTCACGGTGACCGACGCGGGAGCGGAGGTAACCAGGAACAGCGCGTCCGGTCGGGCGTCGTCGAGTCTAACCACCGGCTTGCCGTCATTGAAGTAGCCGGTGCCGTACGCGGTGTTGGTGACGAACCCAGCGGTGTTGTCGCCGGCGGTGACTGTGTAGCTTGCCGTGCAGGAGATGGTCGCCGTGGGCGCCAGCACCGCAGGATAGGTGCCGCAGTTGACAACGCTCGGCAATGTGATCTTGTCGTCGGTGACCAAGAACGGGGCGACGAGGGTCACGTTGCCGTCGTTGGTAAGGGTGTAGGTGTAGTTGATCGTGTCACCGGCCACGTCGAACGTGGTGCGGTTGGCGTGCTTCACGAGCGCGAGGTGCGGGTTCTGGGCCGCGTTGATTGTCACGGTGTCCGAGCTCCGCAGGCCGTCGGTCCCTGGGACGCTGACAAAGGCCGTTGCGTTGTTCGTGACGAAGCCGACGTCGAGGTCGTTCTGGGTGACGGCATAGGTGCCTGTGCAAGTGAACGAGGCGCCCGTCGCCAGGGTCATGTTCGCGGCGGCGCAGTTGAAGGCGGTGCCACCGTTGATCTTGTTGTCGGAGACGGTGAACTGGGACGGTCCCAGGGTCGTGTTGCCGGTGTTGGTGATCGTGTAGGTGTAGGTGATGACCTGGCCCACATGGTCATAGGTCTTGGAGCTGGGCGACTTGCCCAGAGTGATGTGAGGGGCGGGAACGGCCGTGACGGTCACGACGCCGGCGACGTAGGTGATGGCGTAGTTGGTCGACGTAGCCCCGGAGCAGGTGGAGCTATAGGTGCCGACCGGGCTCCCGCTGGTCACGTTTGCGACGCAGGTGGGCGGGGTGCCGATCGCTGTGCCGACTGTGTCGCCGTTGACGAATGCACCGTAGATGGGGGTGATGGTCGGAATGGATCCGCCCGCGACCATCGTGCCGTTGCTGGCCGTGATCGTGAGCGGAGCCTTATTGACGTTGAGATCGCCCGTCACGTAGTCGAACACGTAGCCGCCGAGGCCCGTGCCGGTCGCCGCGCTCGGAGTGAGGTTATACGTGCCGGCGGGATCGCCGACCGCAGTACCACCGCTCGCGGTGATCGTGACGCCCGTCACGGAGCCACCCGCGGTTAGCGGGCCCACCGTGTAGGCCGTCTGGGAAAGCGTGAACGTCGGGTCGCCGTAGGTCTTGTTTTGCGTCGACGCGGTGATCGTCACGTGGATGGCCGTGATCGTGAGATCGGCCGGCACGTAGGTGACTGTGTAGTTGGCGAGGTTGTCGACTGTGACCGAACCCTGGCCGATGGCGTAGGTGCCGACGTTCTCACCGGCGGCACGGCTGAGGAGTCCGTGGACGGTGTCGCTCGCGGCGAGATCGCCTGAGACGGTGTAGGTAAGGATCGGATCGCCCGCGCCATAGACCTTGGACTTGGCCTGGGCCGTGATCGTGATCGCGCGGCCGGTGATCGTGAGATTGGCCGGCACGTAGGTGATCGCGTAGTTGGCCGAGAGGACGAGGCTGCCCTGGTTGATCTGGTATGTGCCGATGGTCTCGCCGGCGACGCGGGTGAGGCCTCCGCTGAAGGAGTCACCGCTCACGAGCGGGGCCGAGGTGGTGTAGGTCAGGGCCGGATCGCCCGCGCCGACGAGCTTGGACTTGGCCACGGCAGTGACCGTGATGGGGCGGGCCGTGATCGTGAGATCGGCCGGCACGTAGGTGACTGTGTAGTTGGCGAGGTTGTCGACTGTGACCGAACCCTGGCCGATGGCGTAGGTGCCGACGTTCTCACCGGCGGCACGGCTGAGGAGTCCGTGGACGGTGTCGCTCGCGGCGAGATCGCCTGAGACGGTGTAGGTAAGGATCGGATCGCCCGCGCCATAGACCTTGGACTTGGCCTGGGCCGTGATCGTGATCGCGGCCTTGCCGACCGTGAGAGTCCCGTCGACGTAGTCGAAGAGGTAGTTGGGGGCCACGGCGCCGGAGCAGGTCACCGGGTAACCGGCCGGTGCGCTGGACTCGGTCGCGGTGGTCACGCATGTGGCCGGAGTCGTCAGCACGCCCGTGTCCTGGCCGTTGACCCATCCGGAGTAGGCCGGAGTGAGCGAGCCGTTGGACTGGCCATAGGCCCTCGAGAAGCTGGGGGCTGTGACCGTAACGTGCGCCGGGTTGACGGTGAGCAGGCTGGTCACGTAGCTGATGTTGTAGTTGCCGAGACCGGCTCCGGCCGCGCCGCTGGGCGTGATGAGGTATGAGCCGATCGCATCAGTCGCTGCCGTACCGCCAGCGGCCGTCAGAGTGACACTCGTGACCGTGTCGCTGTTCACCAGGCCGCTCTGCGACCACTTGCTGGGGTCAAGCGTAATGGCCTGGCCGTACGTCTTGGTCTGCGGCTGCGCCGTGATGGTCAGACCCTTCGGGTTGACCGTGAAGGTGCCCGTAACGTAGTGGACGTCGTACTTGCCGGCCGGGAGGCCCGTGGCCGCGCTCGGCGTGATGACGTAGCCGCTGCCGACCGGGTCGATCGCCGCGAGGCCGCCGCTTGCGGTCAGGGTGACACCGGTGACGGCGTCGCCCGCCTGAAGGTTCGTCACGCTGTAGCCGCCGCCCAGAGTTGTGTTGAGGGAATAGACGGAGCCGTAGGTCTTGGACTGCGGCAGCGCCGTGATCGTCAGGACCGGCTTTCGGGTGACTGTCGCCTGCACCGTGTTGGAGGTAACGGTGCCTGCGTAGGCGGTCGCTGTGTTAGTCACGGATCCGGCGTCGAGGTCGGCCTGGGTAATGTGATATGGCTGCGTGCACGTGTGAACGGCCTGGTAGGCCAGAGTGCCGGAGCCGCAGTCGAACCGCGTGCTGCCGTTGATCTTGTTGTCGGAGATCTGCGGGAGGGCAAGCGCGCTGGCGGTGGGACCACCCGTGTTGGTGACGGTGTACGTGTAGGTGATCGTCTCATTGAGCGTGGAGAAGACCGCGGGGCTGGCGCTCTTCGCCAGCGTCAGGGTCTGAACGTTGTAGACGAGGCAATAGATGTCTGCGGCACCGACCGGAACGCCGTAGATAGTGTCGAGGTTGTCCGAGTAAAGCTGGTTCTGGTAGCAATGGAGGGAGCCGAACCCGGCCCAGTTGGGCTGCGTGGTCTCTGTGACCCAGAGGGCCGTCCCGCCGTCACCGTGGTTGGCAAGTGTGAACAGCGTCACGTCGAGCGGGACGACGGCAACGCCGCCCGGGCCGGTCGTGTAGGAGGCCTTCTCGCCGGTGGGGAGGGCGGTGCCACCCATGTTGCCGGTGCTCAGGTTGAACGTCCAACCGGAGGTCCGCACACAGTTGGCGGCCGTCGTGTTTCCGGTGATGTCCAACTCGTGGACGGGGTTGGAGTTGTTGAGCTCGGAGGCGTGCCCGAGTGTGTGGTCGGGCTGCGCGGCATCCGTGTACAGGCGGTTGGCGGGAACGTCGGTGTAGTGCGCGCACACGGCGGAGATCAGGTTGAGCCGCGTCGCGGTGACGGTCTCGGTGATCGCCGTCGAAGTGCTCGCGTCGTAGGTGCCGCTGCCGCCATATGAAGCGGTGATCGAGTGGGAGCCGGGCTCGAGCGTCGCCGTCGCGAGCGTGGCAGTCCCGCCGGTGAGGGTACCGGTGCCAAGGGTCGTGGCGCCGTCCCGGAACGTGACCGTGCCGCCGGCGGCCGCGGGGGCGACGGTCGCCGTAAAGGTCACAGTGGCGCCGACGTAGATCGAAGCAGCGGATGAGGAGACAGATGTCGTGGTGGCGGTGGCATCCATGCGCGCCGGAGCCTGGAAGCTCCTGGTATCGGCGGCGGCCGATACGGTCCCGGCAAAAGCCGGAACCAACAGCATTGCAGCCATGACTGACAAGGCACGGCGAATACCGCGGCTACTCGAGAACCTGTGAGACATCTGCCCGGACTCCTCAAAACACCTGGGCCAGCGACGGGCACGCCCCTATAGGTAAGGTGGCGTACTGCCCAGATGGCCACCGTACACTACCCATTAGGCCGGGGGGAGTCCAGTACTTCGGTGCTAGATCGCACCAATGTTGTCGGCAAAATGACAGCCGACGCGCCCATTTGGGACCCGCCGGCTGTTTTCGTGACGAATGGACTGCCTCCGCGGTCCTGGTACGGCCCTGCTCAGGCGGCGCCTCCGGGCAACGGGAGGGCAGGACTCCGAGGCTACCTTCGGATGCTCTTGCGCTGCGCCTCGACGGCCACAAGTCCGAGCCCGCCAAAGGCCAGACACACTAACAGCGCCGTCAGCGGGGTAGATCCGCCGTCCTGGCTGCCGTCACTCGTGTCACAGGGTTGACATGCCGCGAGCGGCCGGCGCCAAGGGACCCGCCCGGCGAGACCAACGTGAAGCCGGCGAGTCCTGCCAAGGCACGCGCTCTCGTTCGGTTCGACAACGAAGACGGCGGACCGCCTGCGCGATCCGCCGTCTCGTAGTGAGTCAGGTTTGGTTCCGCCTCGGGCGGCTTCCCTTAGGACCGGTGGCAGGGGCCGGCCGGCTTGCTAGCCCTTGACGCTGCGTCGCTGGCCTTCGATCGCCAGGAGTCCGAGCCCGCCGAAGGCTAGGCAGACCAGGAGGGCGATGAACGGCGTCCCGCTGCTGCCGGAGCTGCCGCCATCGGTGCTGGTGGGCGGAGGCGTGGCGGACGCGGCCGGAGTTGCTGTCTCGCCCTGGAAGGTCTCGAACGGGGTGTCCGTGGCCGACGGGTCCGGCGTGGCGGTAGCGGCCGGAGTAGCGGTCTCGCCCTGGAAGGATTCGAATGGGGTCTCAGTGGGGATCGGGGTGTCGGTCACGGCCGGAGTCGGCGTGATTACAGGGGTCGCGGTCACGAACGGGGTGGCCGTGGGCGGTGCCGTGACGACGGGCGTTGCCGTGGGCGGCGCGGTGATAACAGGGGTTGCCGTGGGCCGCGCCGTTACGACCGGCGTGCCCGTGGGCGCCGCCGTGGCCGTCTTGCAGGCGAAGCTCGACAAGGGGATGGTCTTGGTCCAGCCGTTCACTCCGCTCGGGTCATCCCAAGCGAAGATGATCACCTGCGCGGTGTGGCCCACGTACGGCGACCCGGCGGAGAAACTATTCGAGTAGGAGCCGTGGAAGCCTGTCGTCGAAAGCACGGAGCTCCCGTCGATCGAGGCGGACACCGTGTTGGTGTGCCCGATGGTGCCGTTGTAGTTGGTGAGAGAGATCACGAGTGTGGGCTGGAGATTATTGCCGCAGGTCAGGTACACCGAGGGGGTGTGAGCCGTCACGGTGCCGGCGAGACCCAGGGCAAATGCGAGGGCGAGCAGGCTCCCTCCCGCGAGACTCACGACGCGTCGCCGACCGATCACAATGTCCTCCAGAAGTTCATGTCAAGGGGCTTTTGGCCTGAACGTTAGTACCATGACTATGCCGGGAATAGGTCAGATTGTCTAGTAGGGCACTTATATATGTATCGGGCTGTGCAACCGTTTAGGGTGGTGTTTGCTTTAGTGTGGATTTGGTCCTTTAGGTAGGGTCGCTACCCGTGCGTGGGGTCCCCTGGCGACTCGCAAGGGGAGCGAACGTGAGCCCTCAGGGGCTCGGATGGGTGAACGGCGGGCCGCAAGCGACCCGCCGTCGGCGTGAAACTCGACTCGCCGCGGTGCTTCGACGCACCGAGCCGGGCGATCCGTTAGCGGCGGACGCTCCGTCGCTGGCCTTCGATCGCCACCAGCCCGATGCCGCCGAACGCGACGCAGATGAGCAGGAGGGCGAACGGACTCGAGCCGCTACCAGCACTTCCGTCGTCCGTGCTGGTGGGTGGAGGGGTGGACGAACGGCCGGGCGTCGCGGTCTCGCCCTGGAAGCTCTCGAACGGCGTGTCGGTCGCGATCGGGGTTGCCGTCTCGCCCTGGAAGCTCTGGAATGGAGTCTCCGTCGCGGTCGGAGGCGTGGTCTGCAGGGCCGGCGGGACGTTGTAGGCGATGCAATAGATGTGTTGAGCCGTCCCCGACAGGCCCGCGATGTTCTCGACGTTGTCCCCGTTCAGGATGTCCGTGTAGCACCGGAGTGCCCCGAACCCCGCAACGCTCGGCCGCTGGATCTCACCGACCCACAGGCCGATACCGTTGCTCGTGGACGCCGCAAGAGCCTGCTCGGAAGCATCGAGCCAGACGCTGACCGCGCCCGTCCCGCTGCCGTCGGCGCCGGTTGTCACGGGCGACCCGATCGCCGGGCTGAGGACTCCGTTGCTCCATCCCGAGTACAGCTGGAACTTCCAGCCGTCGGCGCGGGCGCAGGCCTTTGGAATGTCGGTCGCCGGGTTGACCAGACTCGTCTGATACGACGTGTTCAGCTCGGCGCCGTGGCCACCGGTGGCGTCGTAGCTCGTGGGGCTCTTGTTGGCCGGAACGTCGGCATACGTGGGGCAGAGCACCTTGATGAAGGTGAGTTCAACTCGTGCGGGATCCGTGGGGGCGGGGAGACTCTCGACCACGGACGGCGCCAGGGTCGGGGTCGGCGCCAGGGTCGGCGTCGGCGCCAGGGTCGGGGTCGGGGCCAGGGTCGGGGTTGCCGTTTCTCCCTGGAATGACTCGAACGGCGTTGGCGTGGCGCAGCCGGCCACCTTGAACGAGCCGGTCTCCTGGTTCACCCAGCCGCCCTTCCCGTCGGGCGAGCGGAACTGGTACGTGTACGAGCCGGCGGGGATCGGGTACGGGCCGTTGTCGCCGTCCTGTGCGAACGGCCCAAAGACGACGTTGCCCGGCTGAACGACTGCGTCCCAACCCTTTGAGGTAGACGCGAACACGACCTGCTGACAGCCCGGGGTTGTGACGTGGTGCGCCGCTACGGTCCCCACGAGGGCGAACAAGAGACCGGCTGCGGCCAGGAACGCGAACAGGAACCGGCGATTGGCGGCCATTGAACTCCTCCGATGGGTGGCGAGTGGGACCGATGCACCCGGATCGGCCGCCCAACCGGCGGCTATGTCCCGAAAGAGAGCGGTCTTGATAAGAAACCTGCGGGACTATGGACGAGATTCGCCAATAATGTCTAGTACTGCACTCATATATTCACCACGCAACGCGACGGGCGAGACGGAGGTGTGGTGTTGTGCGCAGAAGGAGGTTTCGGTGTGTCCCGCCAGGCGATGTGGGCGTGTCGCCTGGCCGACCGGGCGGGTTGGGGCATGGCCGCGGGCAGGTGTTTCCGAGGGCGGCGGGTGGGCGGTCGAGGTGCTCCGAGCCGAGTCGCCCCTACCCTTCCGGCTTGCCTTCCAGGTCGTGCACGCTGGCCCGCTCGATGCGCAAGTAGCGGCCTGAGTAGTAGAGCAGCGGCAGCGGATGATCATCCGCGGCCGATGCGCCATCGACGGAGTCCACGCGCGCTATGAACAGGTCATGGTCTCCGGCCGGGTGCACATCCACGACCGTGCACTCGAGCACGGCGATCGCCTCGTCCAGGATGGGCAGACCCGTGGGTCCGCGCCGCCACGACGCGCCGCACAGGTCGTCCCGGCCCGATGGAGCCGGACCACCCGCGAAGCAGTCGGAGATCGCATTCTGGTCTTCCCCGAGGACATTCACGGCGTAACGGCCCGTGGCCCTGAGCGCGGGAACGATGCTGCGGCCGCGGTCGAACGCCACGACTACGAGCGGGGGCCGCAGCGACACGGAGCTGAATGAATTGACGGTCGTGCCCCATGGTCGGTCGCCATCCCAGGTCGTGACGACGGCCACACCGGTGGCGAACCGCCGGAGGACGGTTCGGAACGCGGAGTCGTCGAGGTCGGCCACGTGTCGAGTCTAGGTCCGCGGCGACGGCCGGCCGCACGATCGCGCCACTGTTGCGCCTGGGGATCGGGCGATCCCCTACCCGCCGGCGCCCACCGGTCCGGTCGGGGCCGAATAGCCTTCGGGCAGCTTGGGCGTGAAGCGGAAGCCGCCCGCAACGCCGGGTTCGGTGAGCTCATGCGGCGCCAGCAGCTCGTCCAACTCCGCCGCGGTGAAGATGCCGCGCTCGATGACGATCTCTCGGATCGTGCGGCGCTCCCGGACGGCCTGCTTGGAGATGTCCGCGGCCAGGGCATAGCCCAGGTACGGGGCCAGCGGCGTGGACAGCGCGGACGAGTGCTCCATGAGATCGGCAGCCCGCTCGCGGTTCGCCTCGATTCCCGTGACGCAGAACTCCGCGAAGGCGCGACTCATGTTCGTTAGGATCGTGAGGCTCTCGAGGGCCGTGTGCGCGATGACGGGCATCATGACGTTCAGCTCGAGCTGCCCGGCCGATGCCGCGAACGCGATCGTAGTGTCGTTACCCACGATGCGGAAGCAGACCATCGAGAGGCACTCGGCCATGACCGGGTTCACTTTCCCCGGCATGATCGAGCTGCCCGGCTGCACCGCCGGAAGCGTGATCTCGGCAAAGCCGGTCATCGGTCCCGAGGACATCAGCCGGAGGTCCTCGCTGATCTTGATCAGGTCCACGGCGATGCCGCGAAGAGCAGCCGAGACCTCCAGCATCGGGCGCATCGAATGCGTGGCCTGGACGAGATCCTCGGCGCCGCGGAGCTTGTGCCCGGTCTGCTCGGCGAGGTTCTTCACGACGAGCTCGATGTAGGCCGGCTCGGCGTTGAGCCCGGTGCCGACGGCGGTGGCGCCGATGTTCTGCTCCTCGATGGAGGAGGCGGCGACCTTCAGGCGATCGAGTCCGCGGCGGAGCGTCAGCGCATAGGCCGCGAACTCCTGGCCGAGCCGGATCGGGACCGCGTCCTGCATGTGCGTGCGGCCGGACTTGAGGACGTCGTCGAACTCGACCGCCTTCGCGTCAAACGCGGCGATCAGCTCCTGCGCGGCCGGGACGTAGTCGCGGATGAGGTCCAGTGTGGCGATGCGCATCGACGTGGGGAAGACATCGTTGGTGGACTGGGCCATGTTGACGTGGTCGTTGGGGCTCACGACCGAGTAGTCACCGCGCTTGCCCGACCCCAGGCCGCTCGCATGCAGCAGCTCGATGGCACGGTTGGCGAGCACCTCGTTCGAATTCATGTTGTGGCTCGTGCCGGCGCCGGCCTGGAACGGGTCGATGCGGAAGTTGTCGATGAGTTCGGCCTGCTTGGCGGCACGCGCAGCCTCGAAACCGGCCCGCATCGGATCGCGCGCGGCGGGGGTGCCCTCCTCGTCGTCGATGACTGCCGCCGCCCGGAGGATCTCGTCCGCGGCCTCTACGATCGCGTTTCCCAGATTCTTGGGCAGCCGTCCCGTGGCCATGTTCGCCCGAGCGGCCGCCTTCTTGACCTGAACGATCGCCCGGACAAGCGCCGGATGCGGCCGCGTGCCCGAGATCGGGAAGTTATGGATTCCGCGCGCTGTCTGGACGCCGAAGTAAGCGCCGTCGGGAACCTCGAGGTAACCCAGCGGATCCTTCTCGATGCGGAATCCCGGGCGGGGAGTTGGGGGAGTTGCGCTGGCAGCTGACATCGAAGTGGCTCCTCGCACGGGGACGGACGCGTCGCCTGGTTTGCCGCCGGATTCTACCGTCCGAGTCCGGTGAATGATGCCGCCCGATGGCGACCTCGCATTTGTCAACCCGGGCGCTTACGGGTTTCGATTGGGAACCGCGCGGATATTCCGCGGCTCAGTCGCGTATATTCCGCGCACGGAGCGCCCGATACGGTGGCGGTCCGGCAAAGGCGGCCGCAGGGCGACGATGGGCTTCCGAACCCTGAAACCTGCGCCCGGCTTTCCCAGGTCGGAGGAGGTCCCGTATATGAGCAGCCAAGCGCCCCGGTCTCGTGAGGACGTCATCAAGCAGGACGTGCGTGACCTGCATCATCTGGGTTATGCCCAGGAGCTCTTCCGTACGATGGGCGGGTTCTCCAACTTCGCCATCAGCTTCTCGATCATCTCGATCCTGACCGGCGCGGTCATCCTGTTCGACTACGGACTCGCCTGGGGCGGCCCGGCCGCCAGCACACTGGGTTGGCCGCTCGTGTCGCTGTTCACCTTGCTCATCGCCGCGTCGATGGCCGAGATCGCGTCTGCTTATCCGACGGCGGGCGGCCTGTACTACTGGTCCAGCCGCATGAAGAACAAGGACTGGGGCTGGTGGACGGCCTGGTTCAACCTGGCCGGGCAGATCGCGATCGTCGCCGGGATCGATTTCGCCGCGGCGTCTTTCGTCAACACCTCGATCGTCGCGCCCATCCTGTCCAACTTCGGCATCCAGTTCGGCAACTCGAGCGCCGTACTCGGAACCCTGGTGAACGGCCAGCTCCTCACCATGGCGGCCCTGCTGGCCATCCAGCTGATCCTGAATGTGGCGGGCGTCCGCATCGTGGCGGCCCTCAACGACTTCTCGGTCTGGTTCCACATCGGGACCGTGGCCATCATCGTCGTCGCGCTGTTCCTCATCGCCAGCGGCAAGTCCCACGCCGACATCAGCCCGTTCACAGTCCAACCGCTCGACACGACCATGACCGCGTCGCCGCTCGGCTTCAACCTGGGGTCCGCGGCGGGCTACGCCCTTCCTATCGCGTTCCTCTTCTCGCTCCTGCAGGCTCAATGGACCTACACGGGCTACGACGCCTCGGCCCACGTGGCCGAGGAGACCGTTGGCGCCCGCCTCTCGAGCGCCTGGGGCGTATTCATCTCCGTGGCGGTCTCGGCCGTTGTGGGATACATCGTCCTGATGGGGCTCGTGACCCACCTGCCCCCGCTCGATCAGCTGATGAACTGCGATCCGACCAAGCAGGCCCTGTGCAGCGCCTACTACGGCGGCAACCCGGTCGTCTTCACCACCCTTACCTACAACCTGGGCACGCTCGGTGACTGGCTCAGCGCCGCCATCGCGGTGGCGATGAGCCTGTGCGGCCTGGCCTCCGTGGCCGCCGCCGGCCGGATGCTCTTCGCCTTCAGCCGGGACCACGGCGTCCCCGGCTCCCCCTGGCTTCGCAAGGTCTCGCACCGCTTCCGCACGCCGGCCAACGCGCTGGCCGCCATCGTGGTGTTCTCGTATCTCCTGACGAACGCGGCCTACATCGCCGGCAGCTACACGGCCATCGCCATCGTCACGGCCATCAGCACCATCGCTCTTTACTGGGCATACGGAGTACCGATCTTCCTCGGCGTCTTTGGCAAGCAGGAGTGGCGAGACCACGCGGTCTGGAAGCTCGGGCGCTTCTCCAAGCCCGTCGCGCTGGTCGCATGCGCGTGGATCGTCGTGATCTCGTTCCTGTTCCTGTGGCCCACGTCCGGCAACGCGTACACGCTGCTCGCCTACGTGGTGTTCCTGGTCGCGCTCGTCGTCTACTACTTCGCCTGGGCCCGCCGCCGCTTCAAGGGCCCGATCGTGGAAGTCGGCGAGGCCGAACTGACCGAGATCGAACAGGAATTCGAGCACGCGGCCGAGGAGCTTGCGGGAGCCTAACGCCGGCACTCCCGAACTCAGATTCCTCGCGAGTACGAAACGGCGGCCCGAAAGGGCCGCCGTTTCATTTCACACGCGGGAAGCCGCCGAGCGTCCGGACGGCGCTAGCGGGCCACCAGCCGCCCGAAGTAATCCTTCAGCTGGCCGGGGGCGTCCGTGCCGATGATCGCGATATGGCCTCCGACGCTGGTGATGCCGCAGACCGTGGAGCCCTTGAATTGCACCGTCGAACTATCCGCCTGGAGAGTGGGGCGCTGCCAGGACTTGCCGTCGGCGGTCGTGTACACGGTCCAGCCCGAACCGGCCGTGGACGGCGAGTCCACAACGACGAGCTCTCCATTGACGAAGGTAGAGTCGCCGCCGGATGTAGTGAGGCCGGTCGGTTGCCATACCACGCCGGACGAGGACCAGTACCACGTGTACGTGGGCGGAGCCGGGGTCGGCGTTGGAGTGGGCTTGGGCGTTACTACTGGCTTGGGCGTCGGACTCGGGGAGGCCGACGGGGACGCGGACTTCGACGATGCCACGGCGCTCGGGCTTGGGTTGGCGGATGGCGCCACGTTCTTCGCCACGGCGACCAGGCCGTTACCCACACCGAAGAGCTTGGTCACGTACGTGGGCAGACGCCAATCGGCGTGGATCGTCCACGTACGGCCGTCCGGAGACGTCCAGGCCGTCGTGGTGCCGATACGCGTGGGATCGAAGCCCACGGCCACGTAGCCGTAGCGGTACGAGGAGACCGAGAGCGCGAAAGTGTCGGCGACTGCGATTGCGCCGGCCTGCCAGGTCTCACCGTCTGCGGAATACAGGATCTTGGAGCCGCCGGCCACATCGGAAGCGGCGACATAACCGCCCTCGCCGGCCGTCACGGACGAGATCTCGGGTGGTGCCGCGTCCGAGATCGTGACCTGGTGCCAGGTGCTGCCCGGGACCTGATGCCAGATCACGCCGTTGTCGCCGGCGTCGTTGGTCACCTTGCCGGTCGCGATGATGCCGCCGTGCCCGTCCGAGATAGCGGACAGGATCACCGGGCGTCCCACCGTCCCCTTTGTGGTCAACGCGTCCGGATCGGCTTCCTGAGCCCACAGACGGCCGTCTGAGGAGCTCCAGATGGAGGTCCCCACCGGGCCGGTCACGAACACCACGAAGCGGTTGCTGGAACTCGCTACGTCCACGAGCGAATCGTTCTTGGTGAGGCCCGGGATCATCGGCGAGTTGCCTGTCGAGAGACTCAGGTCGAACTGGCCCGGAGCTGCCGTCTGCAGGGTTGTGCTGCGCGCCACGCCCATCACCAGGTTTCCGCTTACCGACGTCAGGCCGGCCGTGTCGCGGCCGATGAACACGAGGCTGCCGCCGTTCGCGACTATCCGGCCGTGCGCCAGAGGCGCCGCGTTACTCGATATCGGCAGCCACGAGAGTCCGTCGTCGGATACCCATACGAACTCCGCAACCGGAGGAGCCGCAGTGGGGCTGGCAGGGGCCGGCGTGAGTTTCGCCGAGGCCGATGCGGCGGCCGAACCCGATGCGCCTGCGGACGCCGGAGCCGATGCGGACGCGGATGCTTTGGCCGAAGCGGAGGAACCGGCAGAGCCCGACGGGCGGACGGAACCCGACGCCGCGGGCGACGGGGTCGGCGTCGGAGTGTCCGTTGGAGTGGGAGTTGGCGTGGGTGTGGGCGACGCCGTCGGGGTCGGCGAGCTCGCGGACTTCGGTTCGGGCAGGACGGCCGGGGCGCCATATGCCAGGAAGCTGCCGTTGGCCGCGACAACGCCGTCGAGAGACACCGTCAGATCGTCGGTGGGCGCAGTCGACTTCGTCCAGGTGCCGCCGTCGGATGACGACCAGGATGCGGCCAGGCCGGGGGCGTTGGCCCCCGTGTCGGTGCCGGCCAGAACGACACGACTCCCGATACCGGCGATCCCGCGGACGTCGAAGCCGTCCAGCGAGGTAGGGGCTTGCAGCCAGTTGCTCCCGTTGGGGGAGAACCAAACGGCCGAGCCGGGCTTGCGCGTGGGGCCGGTGCCGTTCCAGAGACCCACGATCACGAAGCCGCCGTTCCAGGACCCAACCGACTTGAGCGTGTACGAGCCGGCTCCGGGCAGGAGCTTCTGTGACCAGGTGAGTCCGTCTGTGCTGAGCCAGGCCAGGCCGTTCCCGGCGGCCACGATGCTCCCGGAGCGCGTCGCCACGCCGCCGACCATCTCCTGGCCGTTGCCGTTGTCGACGGGCATGCTGTTCCACGACGCGCCGTCGCGCGAATGCCACGCGCTGGCCGCAACGTCCGTGGAGCCCGATCCGAAGCTGTTACCCACGACCACCAGGCCGCCGTTGCCGTCGTCGGAGATTCCCTGGGGAACGAAACGCCGTCCGCCGACATCAAAGGAACCCGACTGTGAGCGCTGGGACCAGGTGAGCCCGTCTCGCGACGCCCAGACGGTGGTTGTCGCTGTGCTCTTGCCGTCCTTCGTGTCGACAACGGATCCCACCATGATCGTGTCGGTTCCGTACGTCGTGAAGAACGGGCCGAAGTCGAGCTTGGGCGTGGGCATCTTGCCGGCGCCGTGCCAGGTGACTCCGTAGACGCTCCCGGACGCGCTCGGCGCGGAGGGCTGGTTCGGCAGCGTGATCAGCATTGCGGCCACGATGCAGACGATGCCCGCAACTCCGGCGAGGGCGACGCTGCCGCGGACCGTGGGGCGGCGGAAGACGAGGCCTCGGATGTTGGCCGGCTGGAACGCCTGACTCGAGACACCCGAGCTGCGGGAGGAGACGGCGCCGGTGAGCGATCGGAAGGCACGGCCGAGGCCTGCGGTCGAGAAACCACGCCCGGCCTGGCGGCGGCGAGACAGCGGATGGGCGCCGAGGCTGCGCGTCGGGCTCTGCTCCGCCTGCTGGTGTGTCCTGGCTTCCAGATCGGCAGCGTGGCGGGCGGAACCGGGCCGCCTGTTGGCCGCCTGGAACTCGCGCAGACGCCGCGCCTGGCTTCCGCGGGCGAGATCCGCCTTCTTAGGCATTACCAGAGGCTTGAGGCCGGGTTCCAGTTCGGGCGACTCAGTCTCGAGTTCGCTCTGGTGATTGTCTCCCGCGTTGTGGGGGTCTCTCATCAGGGTTATTGCCCACCTTGGTCGGGGTTCCGCTCGTCGATAGCGCCACACCAATGGGACGCTCCGAGGCACGAAGTCTGCCACGGATCCGGTCGATTGGGCACGGCGCGTGTCCGGAGAGGGTCGCTTTGGTGGTATTAGGTCGTGTTGGTGCCTGTGGCGCCGAGCGGCATGAGACCCGATCGGCTGGTCCTTCCCACCTCCAGACGCCACAATACTTGAAGAGGACGACAGGGCCGGTCGGCGCGCCTGCGCCTCGGGAGGAACGCAAAGGGAGGATCCGATGACCGCAGAGCACCGCGCCGGCAGCCACGGCACGGGCCATTCCGGCTCCGAGCAGCTCGACGAGTTGCGCCAGATGGTCCGGGACGGCGAGATCGACACGGTCATCGTCGCCCTCACCGACATGCAGGGCCGCCTGGTTGGGAAACGCGTCCAGGGCGACGCGTTCTTGCGCGGCGTGGTGGATCACGGCATCCATTTCTGCACCTATCTCCTGGGTACGGACATGGAAATGAACACGCCCGACGGCTTCAAGCTCATGAACTGGGAGACGGGCTACGGCGACTGGATCGGCCGGCAGGATTGGGGGACGTTGCGCGTTCTGCCGTGGCTGGACGGAACCGCGATCGTTCTATGCGACGCCGTGGACCACGACGGCGCCGAGATCCCTGTTTCGCCGCGGACTATGCTCCGCCGCCAGGTGGAGCGCGCGGGCAAACTCGGCTACACCGTCAAGGCCGGTACCGAATTCGAGTTCTACGTCCTGAAGGACACTTTCGAGGACCTGGCCGAGAAGGGCTACAACGACATCGAGCGTGTCGGCTACTACAACGAGGACTACCACCTCCTGCAGGCCACCAAGCTCGAGCCGCTGTATCGCCAGATCCGCAACGAGATGACCGAGGCGCGGATCCCGATCGAGTTCAGCAAGGGTGAGGCGGCGCCGAGCCAGCACGAGGTCAACATCCGATATGACGAAGTGCTCGAGTCGGCCGACCGGAGCGTGCTCTTCAAGCACGGCGCCAAGGAGATCGCCTGGCAGAACGGCTACGGCCTGACGTTCATGGCCAAGCCCTATGCCGAATGGACGGGCTCGTCCGGGCACCTGCACATCTCGCTGTGGGACGGCGAGAAGGCGCTATTCCACGACGCGGCGAGCAAGGCGCCGTACGGCATGAGCGACGTCATGCGCTGGTTCCTGGGCGGGATGATGGCGCTTCAGCGCGAGCTGGCCCTCTTCATCGCCCCGAACATCAACTCATACAAGCGGTACGCGGTGGCGAGCTGGGCGCCGGTGAACGTGGTCTGGGGCCGCGACAACCGCACGACGGGCTTCCGCATCGTTGGCGACGACTCGGCGCTGCACATCGAAAACCGCTTCCCCGGCGGCGACATGAACGCCTACCTGGCCTACGCGGCCGAGATCGGGGCGGGGCTGTACGGCATCGAAAACAAGATCGAGCCGCCGGCCGAATACAAGGGCAACGGCTACGTGGCCACGGGCTGCGACCGGATGCCGCGAGCTTTGTACGAAGCCGTCGCCGAGCTGGAAAAGAGCAAGGCCGCGGTGGAGATCTTCGGGCAGGACGTGGTAGACCACTACCTGAACGCGGCCCGGGTGGAGCGCGACGCCTACGACGCGGCGGTCCACGCCTGGGATCGGGAGAGGTATCTCGAGAGAGGCTAGGAATCGGCGGGAGCGTGAGTGGCGCCGGCGCCATCGGTGTGGCCTGGCGCTCGTCTGGAATCGGCGGAGGCTCGGATGAGCGGCGCGCCGGGCAACTAGGGTCCCGATTCGCCCTTTCCCCGGCGGCTCCTCGATGAGCGGACACAGAAGTCGCATTTGTCCGGCCCCACCGGACAGCTTCGTCACCTTGCGAGGTCTGGCGCCGCGAGCCAGGGTCCAGAAGGCGTCTGAGGGCAGGGAAGAGACTTCGGCGGACGTCGAGGAGCCCAATCGGAGCCAGATCGCCGACACGATCGCCCGGTACGAGCTCGCTGGGGCTCGCACGCTGCGTCCGCAATCGATTCTGTCCGGTACAGCCGGACACCTGCGGGATCGCGCAACGCACCCGCGAGCAGCGACCCGTGACGACGTCCGAACGAGCGGGCAAACCTGAACCGGCGATTCTTCTGCGGGTCGGGACACGAGGCGTCCCGGCTCTACTTCCGCTTCAGATACGTCGCCAGCGCCTCGTCCAAAGGCCTGAGGCGCCTCGGGAGCACCGCGCTGAGCGCCGCGGTGTCCACCGGCGCCGCCTGAACCACGAAGTCGATCGCACTCGGGCGCATGGGCGGGACCGGCAGCAGCGTCAGCGGGGCGGTCATCAGCTTCATCAGGATCACGGGCGCGTGGAGAATGAAGCGGCGGCGGCCCTGCACGCGGAGCGCCGTGCGGATGATCTCGTCCATCGTGAGCGTCTCCGGGCCGCCCACCTCCAGCGTCGCGTTCTCCGCCGCCGGGGTCGCGAGCGCATCGGCCGCGAGGGCCGCTACGTCGTCCACGAACACGGGCGCCATGAGCTGCCGCCCGTTCCCGATCTGGGGCACGAACGGCAGCCGCCGCGCCATTCCCAGGAATCGGTTCAGCGAGCGATCGCCGGGTCCGTAGATCCAGCTCGGGCGGAGGATCGTGTACGTGATGCCGCTGCCGCGGACAGCTTCCTCGGCACGCCACTTGGCGCGGAACCAGTGCTTCGGAGCATCCGCGGCCGCCCCCGCGCCGGAGAGATAGACGATGCGGCGCACGCCCGCCCGTTTCGCGGCCGCGACGAGCGCTTCCGTGCCGGCGGCGTCGACGAGTTCGAACGTGCGGCCGCGTCGCGGCGCCTCCACCGGAGAGTTGGGGAACGCAAGGCTGATGACGAGCGAATCGACGCCCGCGAGCGCGGCGGCCAGATCGTCGGGCCGGGTTACGTCGGCCGCGCGAATCTCGACCGAACCCGGCGCGACAGGTCGCTTTCGATGGCTGAGGACGACGACACGCTCCCCTCGTGAGGCCAGTTCGCGGGCTATCGCCCCGCCTACGAAACCGGTGCCGCCGGCAACCGCAACGACCTTCGGTCCAGATGCCACGTTTCGCCTCCTGAGGATGCCAGCATACGCGCGCCGCGCGGCGCGACAACCATCCCCGATCGAACCTGCGCCCGGTAGTGTTCTCGCCGCCTTCCACTATCGAGCACGAGGTATCCGATGGGCAGATTCGTTGTGGACGCCGGCGCCGTCCTCCACCTCGCAAGTGCCGGAATCGAAGTCTCGAGCGAAAACAAGCTGTTCGCGCCGACGCTTCTTCGGTCCCAGGTACTGTCGGCTCTGCATGAGGCAGTCCAGCGGGGCGATCTCCCGCCCGATGTCGCGCGCGACCGCCTGGCACGCGTCGGGCGGATGCCGATCAGGCTCCTCGGTGACGGTGTGCTGCGGCGTCGTGCCTGGGAGCTGGCAGACCAATTGGGATGGGCCTCCACCTACGACGCCGAGTACGTCGCGCTCACACAGCTTCAGGCGGACGCGTTGGTGACCCTGGACGCGGATCTGGCGCGGAGCGTTCGAGGAGTGGTCACGACGGCCTCCATCGAGGCGCTGCGCTAGAAAGCGCCCCGGGGAATCGGGCCCTGTCCCTGTAAGCTAGGGGCTGCGTCCGCAGGGCACAGACGCCCGGACCGATGCGGCTCGCGATGGAACACGGGAGAGCGACGATGCGGCTGAAGGACAAGGTGTCGATCATCACCGGCGCCGGTGGCGGAATGGGCCGAGTCGCGGCACTTCGGTTCGCCGCCGAGGGCTCTCGAGTGGTCGTGGCCGACAACCAGTCCGCCGCCGCCGAAGAGACCGTCCGACAGGTCAAGGCCGCGGGCGGGGAGGCCTGGCCGATCGCAGTGGACATCTCGGTCGAGGCCGACGTGCAGGCCATGGTGCAGGTGGCGATCAAGAAGTACGGCCGCATCGACGTCCTGTACAACAACGCCGGCATCATGCCCGAAGCCGATCACTCGGTTCTCGACACGCCCGTTGAGGTGTGGGACCAGGTGATGGCAGTGAATGTCCGCGGAACCTTTCTCGCCTGCAAGTACGTGATTCCGCAGATGCTCGAGACCGGGAGCGGGTCCATCATCAACATCTCGAGCTTCGTGTCCTTGCTCGGCTGTTCGGTGCCGCAGGACGCATACACGGCGTCCAAGGGCGCGATCGTGGCGCTTACTCGGTCGCTTGCCGTTCAGTTCGCTCCGCGCGGCGTCCGGACCAACGCGATCCTGCCGGGTCCGGTGGAAACGCCGCTACTGATGGATTGGCTCGTGAAAGACGCAAAGGCGAAACAGATCAGGCTCGCGAGAAACCCGAGCGGGCGGTTCGGCAAGCCCGACGAAGTCGTCGCGCTGGCGGTGTACCTGGCCTCGGACGAATCCGCCTGGACGAACGGGGCGTCTCTCGTCATAGACGGCGGCATCAGCGTCAACTACTTCTAGAATCCCCACAGCCCGAAATCCCGAGACTCGGCACGGGCTCGGTCGTTCGGAACCAATACGACCAGCGACCCGGAGGAATGGCTAATGGCGAATGAGGCAAGGGCGGTCGACCTCGCGATCGGGATCGACTTCGGCGGCAGCGGGATCAAAGGCGCCATAGTCGACACGCGAACCGGCCAGTTTCTGGGCGACCGCATTCGCATCCCTACTCCCCAGCCCTCGGTCACGCGCGAGGTCATGCTGGTCATGACGGACCTCGTGCGGCGGCTCATCGACGCCCAGACCGGCGGCCCGACGCCCGTCCTGTCCCTCGCCGAGGCCGCCATCCTCCCGGTTGGTGTCGGAATCCCCGCGGCAACGCGAAACGGCACCGTTCTGACCGCCGCCAACATCGATGCCAGCTGGATCGGCTTTCCGGCCGAGGCGGAGCTTGCGCTCGCGGTCGGCCGGACCGTGGCAATCGGCAACGACGCCGACGTTGCCGGACTCGCGGAGATGCGTTTCGGGGCCGGACGCGGCCAGCGCGGAACCGTGATGGTCCTGACGATCGGCACGGGCATGGGAACGGGCGTGTTCATCGACGGGCGCCTCTTCCCCAACACCGAACTGGGTCACCTGGAGCTCCACGGGCGCGACGCCGAGGAACGCGTTGCCGAGTCGGCCCGCGACCGCTACAACCTCAGCTGGCGCGACTGGGCTTCGGCGTTCGACGACTATCTCCACCTCCTCGAGCGGCTCTTCTGGCCGGATCTGTTCATCCTGGGCGGCGGCGGCTCGAAGCGGGCGGACAACTACATGCAGTACCTCACGGTCAGGACGCCTGTCGTCGTGGCAACGCAGAAGAACAACGCCGGCATCATCGGCGCGTCGCTGATCGCCCACGAGCGCCGGTCGCGAGTCTCGATCGCGATGGCCGGTGAGCCCTTCTCCTGAGCGTCGCCTAGCTCACCGGAACGCGCAGCTCCACCTTGCGGCACCTGGGGCAGGCAAACACCTCCAGGTCGAGCATGCCTTCGCCGAGATCGGCCAGGGCGCCGCCCAGCAGATGCCACCCTCCGGAGACTCCACCCACGCGGAAGCTTTCGGTGCCCAAGAGCTCGACCGCCTCGCCGCAGCGCAGGCAGTGGCCGTAGTTCGGATCGCCCTGATCTTCCTTTGACATTCGGAGCCCCCTCAGCAAGTAGCGCCGTCTCTCGATAGACCTTCGGCTGTGTGCCTCGGGTTCGGTCGGGCTAGCGCTTCACCTTGAGTCCGCGCTTGATCTCGATCGCCGACCACCGGTAGTGGTTCGGGCCGCACTCGAAGACGTACCCGGCAAGCGTGCCCCGGCCGGTCCATGCGAACCGGCCCTGCGTAAAGAGGTCGGGCTCGTTCATCGCCTGGGTGAACTGGCCGAGCCGGCGAGATGTCTCGTTCCAATCGGCCAGCACGTGCTCGAGTTGATCGTTGCGACGGAACTCGTACATCTTCTGGTTGAGCGCGTCCATGTCGGCCCAGGTGTATCCCTCCGCGGGAAGGGGCGGGTTCTCGCCGCGGGTGCCGGCGTCGTACCAGCCGAAGAACAGCCTTTCCCAGTCGGCCAGGTGGGCGATGTGGTCCTTCGCGGACCAGCCGTATGCCCCCGGCCAGAGAAGCTGCTCGCGGGTCAGCGTGGTCAGAAACAGCTGCAGAGCGTTTCGTTCCTTGTCGGTCGCGGCCTGCAGCTCCGCCTTGGTCCTGGGTTGCGCCATCGTCGCCCTCCATCGATTCCGGTGGTACTTGCCCGTCGCGCGGGTGTCCCTACGGCTTGCTCTCGCGCAGTTCCTTCAGCCGCGGGACGCTGCCGGAGACTATCAGCGTCTCGCCCGGCTTGAGAGTGCGGTCCGCGGGCGGATTCGGCTCGTAGCTGTTGGCGCCCGTGACGATCGCGAGCACGAACACGCCGCCGTCCCGCAGGGATGCCACCGTGGCGCCCGCAAGCGCACTGCCCGGTCCCACTTCGACTTCTTCCATCGAGAAGGCGAGTTCTCCGTGAGAGAGAGCGGCGTCGATGAAGTCGACCACGCGCGGACGCGTCGCGAGCTCCGCCAGTCTGTGACCGGCCATGGTGTATGGCGAAACGACGCGGCTGGCGCCTGCCTGCATTAGGCGGGTCTCCGCATCTGCGGTATTGGCGCGCGCAACGACGAACAGCCCCGGGTTCATGCCCCGCGCAGAGAGGATCACGTAGACGTTGTGGGCGTCCGAGTCGATGGTGGTGATCAGGCCTCTGGCACGCTCGATCCCCGCGGCACGGAGCGTGGCCTCCTCGGTCGCATCGCCTTCGACCTCCAGGAACCCGTCGCGGCGGGCACGACCGAGCGAGTCGGGCAGGACGTCGATCACCACGACCTTGAGGCCCGAGTGGACAAGCTCCCTGGCAACGGTGGCGCCGACGCGTCCAAACCCGCAAAGGATGTAGTGGTCCCGCAGCTTGCTCACCGCATCGGCCATTCGCTTCGCCTCCCGACGTCCGCTCGTCGCTTCCACAACAAGGTACTCGGCCACAATGCCGACCGATCCGAAGATGAGACCCACTCCAGCGACCGCAAGGATCATCGTCCACACCCGGCCGGCCTCGCTGAGGGTCCCAACCTCCTTGAAGCCCACGGTCGTGAGCGTGATGACGGTCATGTACAGGGCATCGAGCGGCGGCCAGGTCGGCTCGATGATCAAGTAGCCGGCCGTGCCGATGACGATGGCGCTCGCGATGATGCCGAACCAGATTCGGATGTGCCCGGCGTTTATGACGGCCGGGGCGTTCATCGGCCAGGCTCCCCGGCGCGCGCGCTGGGACGGAGATGGCGAATCCGCGCCGGTCCCGCTCTCGCGGCCAAGTTCGCCGCTCTCGCCCACCAGATCACCTCGCTCACGGCAGATGGCGAAGTGATTCTAGCCGCGCGGGACGGGCCCGGGTGCTCGCAGACGGCCGAGTTGCGGCCGACCTACATCAAGCGCTCGATCCAGTCGCCGATCATGGGCGGATGGATGTGGAATGCCGCATCCTCGGCGAGCATCTCCGCGGTGTGCGCGTCGGGCGCCACGCCGCCTTCGATCTCGTGGCCTCTGCCGCTCAGGACTATCCACCGCCAGCAGTGCTCTCCGTCGAAGCGTTCCACCATCAACTCGTGGCCGCCGACGTGGGCAGCAAGAGCGACTGCGACCGAGCGGACCTCGGCCGACGCTATCTCGTGCCAGTAGCCGATCATCTGCAAACCTCCTCGGCCGCCTTCGGCCGAACCACGTTCAGATCGTGCTCTCACGATGGTGGACATACAAGAGGCGAACCGCCTCAAGGCGTTACACGGCCCTCGCATCCGCACCCATCTATACCTATATGACCACTGTCCTATAGCCCGGTTGGCGGCTTGACGCACCCCCCCGAGCCCAATAGCGTGCCCCGAGTGCGACGCCGACTGGCATCAGTTCTCTTCTTGACGGCCCTGCTGTGGCTGCCCGCGATGACGGGCGCCCCGGTCGTGCGCGCGGCCGGAACCTGCACCGCGTGGGGCAGCAGCCGGATCCCGCCGTCCACTCTTCAAGTGCTCCGGACCTCCGGGCCGAGTTCGGGCACGGTCCAGACAGTCGACTTCAAGACGTATGTCCGGGTCGTGCTGGCAGCCGAATGGCCGGCTTCGTGGCCCTCCGCGGCGCTGGAATCCGGCGCTGTGGCCGTCAAGCAGTACGCCTGGTACTACATCGCTCACTGGCGAGGCGGATCGGCGACCGGCGGTTGCTACGACGTTGTGGACAACAACAACGACCAGGTCTACTGGCCCGAGTCCAAGAGCCCAAGCGCCAGCCAGGTCGCGGCCGTCGATGCCACCTGGAACGAGACGATCACCAAGGGCGGCGCCATGTTCCTCACCGGATACCGCAGCGGCAACGACGTCGCCTGCGGCGCCGACGTGAACGGCGCCCAGATCTTCCAGCACAGCGCACGCAACTGCGCGGCTGCCGGAATGACCAGGGATGACATCCTCAAGCTCTACTACGGGCCGGGACTGTCGATCCAGACCCCTGCGGCGCAACCATCGGCGGTCTTCCTGACGCCGGGCTTCGGACAGCAGACAACGGCGGGATCCTCGGTCGCGGCGACGTGGACGGAGGAGACCTCCGGAAGCACCACCGTGACGTCTCGAAACCTGGCCCTGCAGATGGCCGCGCCGATCAACGGCGGCTGCGGTGGGGATCGGTGGCTGCCATCTACGGCCGGCTGGTCCTCCACCGGTGCCTCCCCACAGACCGCCAACGGCCTCCAGGCGGGCTACTGCTACCGCTTCGTCGTGGGACTCACCGATTCGACTGCCGCGACCGCCTACTCGATCTCGGGTGCCGTCATCCCGGATCCGTCCGCCCCGGTGGCCTCATTCACCAGTCCGGCAGACGGCACGATCAGCGCATTCAGCGGGGGCCTTCTGGCGGCCACCTGGAACGAGACGTCCGCTCCGGGTACGTCAATCCTCAGCCGGCTTGTTACTGAGCAATATGCCAGCCAACCCGTCGCGGGCAGTTGTGCCGGAGCTCAATGGCAGAACGGCGCCCAGACAACGACCGGGTCCGGTTCGCAGTTCTGGCTGGACCACTTCAACTGCTACCGCTGGGTGGTCAGCCTGACCGACAGCGCCGGCCACACCGGCACCTGGGTTTCGGGAATTCTCGTCGAACCCGCACCCTGATCGAAGCGAACCTTTGCCCGAGCTGGACGGGTCTTATCCGGTGTGAGCCTCATGCGGTCCACAGCCCAAAAGGGCGTACGATTGCCGCTGCCAGATGTCGAGGGGCAGAGAATCCTCGCCCACACGAGGTGATGAGATGACGAACGAACAGACTCCCCAGGGCGAGCAGCCGGAAGGAACCGAGCCGGCAGGTCAGAGCCCGCTTCGCGATCAGGCCGGCAAGGCCCGCGAGCTTGGTGAGCGCTGGATGGGCCAGCTCCAGGAGATGATCGACCAGGCAGGACGCCAGGCGGGCCCCGTCCTTCGCGACGTTGCCGCCAAGGCCGCCGAACTTGCGGCCGTAGCCGCCGAGAACGCGGGCCCGGTCGCACACAAGGCCGCGAACGTGACCGAGTCCGTGGGCGACAAGCTCGCGGCTCGCAGCAAGGATCTCGCCGCGGATCTGCGACGCGCCGCTGAGGCCGCGCGCACGTCCCAGGCAGGCGACAAGCCGGCGGGAGAGACCCCCGCCGGAGACGAGCCCAAGTCGGACGGCGACGCGAAGGCGTAGAGCACCGGACCCGGAGCTCACCAAAAACAAGACAGCCAACGAGGCCTCGTCGCTATCCGGTGACGAGGCCTCGGAATATCTCCGCCCCGTCCGCGCGGCTCAACCGGTATGCCCAGCCATCGACTTGAGGCCAAGCCCGGCCGATGAGCTCGTCGCCCATCTCTGCGGACGCCACGAAATCGACCTCGTATGTCCGCGGCACCGATCCGACCTGGGAGGCGCCGGCGGCCTCCAGAGCCTCTTCCATGTAGTCGAGATAGACGCTGTTGTTGACGTGTGCCATGGGGTCCGTATCGCGACGCCGCACCGTCAGCTTCTGCTCGAGGGCGCCCGCCGGCGTTTCCGGCAGTGCCACCTTCAACATCTCGAAGCTGGGCGCGCCATCGGACACGAACCGGAGCATTTCCTCGGGTACACGGGTTGGCATGCCGCGCTCGTTGGTCATCACCCAGTCGATTTCGAGTCGGGCCAATAGCTCGCCGGCGTCGTCTCGGATATCGCTGTGACGCCTGGCCGCGATGCGCCGGTAGCCCCAGACGCGGGTGCTCATCAGCACCTGCTCGTTCACGTGGATCGGCCGCAGTACGTCGAGCCGGATCGCCCGGACGAGCCAGAACAGGCCGCGCTCGCTGTACCAGTCACGCCCGAATCCGAGCAGCGACGAATGCTGCCAGGCCATGTCGGCCGCCCACGCGAGCAGAACGGCCGAGCGCACGGTGTGCTCGACGGTAGCTTCCTCGAACCTGACCCGGAATGGCCGGACGATCCGGTACGGTGGCTCGTCGACGGGGACCCACGCGGCGTCGGGCTGAGCGGCGCGGCCCCCGGTGGCGGCTTCGACGCCGGCATCGGTCTGCGCCCGGCCACTCACCGGCGGGTTTCCCTCAGGTCGTTCATGTCCTCGAGCGCAACCAGCCGGGTCCCAGACCTGTTGGCCGTGGAGCGGTCCAGCCTGATCTGGCAGGATCGCCTGGCATCGAAGACCACGATGGCCACGCGGACGGAGATCTCCTCGTCCGCGGCGTGGGACCGGGCGTCGTCGAGCTGGTTGAGGACGTCGGCGTTGATGCCACGCGAGCCCCACTTGCAGTCGTATACCTCCGGCCTGTCCGGCGACTCGACCGTCACGTCGTAGGGGTGTATCTCGGCCGGGACGCCATCGAAGAGCACGCGACGCTCTCGCTTGACCGGACCCGCCACGCCTGCCGAGGGCCGCGATGCCAGGAGCCGGGCCGTGAGTTCCTCGACGATCGCGCCGCGATACTGGCTCCTCGCCGCCTCGCCGCGATTCGCCACTTCCAGCGATCCCGCAAGCAGTTCCTCCGCGCCGGCCGAAGCGGAGGCTCCTTCCGGGAACACCGTGGGGAAGATCCGCCGCCAGGTGCCGGCATCGGTGCGCTCACCGTTCATCACGGCCCGCGCCATCCAGCGCTCCGCCGGAGACGCGTCCACCAGCAGCGCCGCCACCCGAGCAACAAGTGGATCTGCCTGGATGCCCGCGTAGACGACCGCCCTCGCGTCGCGAGCCGCGTCCTGGAACCTCACTTGCGTCCTCCCAGCAGCACGCGGAACGGCGAGTCACCCCCGAGATCGTCGTCTTCGTGCCCGTCGAGACGGCCTGCGCCGCCCTCGCCGCCGCCCGGGCCGTCCACGTCCCCGCCGAGCGCCAGCGCGACCAGGTGCGGGAAGGTCGAGAGCCAGTCGATCGCCTTGTGGGGATCTGTGATCAACGCGATTTCGGCGATCGCCTCGTCCACGGCAATCGCCGCGCCCGGGGGCAGTGTGTCTCCGTCCTCGAGGCTTTCGATCGCGGGCAGGTACGCCTCGGCGAGGTCGTTCACGTAGACCCACTCGTCCTCGACGGTCTCCGCCAGTTCGGCCAGAGTCCGGTAGGCCTGAGCGGCGCGCTTGGCAACCTCGGAGCGTTCGTTCATACGAGTAGCGTAGCGGTCCCGAGGAAGGAGTGGCACGATTGCCCGACCATCGAGCCGGAGGAGACACATGGACCTGGGTTTGCGCGGCCGAACCGCCCTCGTCGGAGGCGCCTCGGCCGGTCTGGGGCGCGCGAGCGCCGAGAGACTTGCGGCAGAAGGCTGCCGGCTGGCGCTCTGGTCGCGGGGTGGGGATGCCCTCGAGCGCACCGCAAGCGAACTCCGCCGGGCACATTCGATAGAGGTCGCGACCATCGCCGGTGACGCGGCCGATCCCGCTACCGCGGCCCGTGTCGCCGAAGAGGCCCTCAAGGCACTCGGCAGCGTCGAAATACTCGTGCTCAACGCGGGAGGGCCGCCGGCGGTCGAGGCTACCCGGACGGAGCCCCAGGAGTGGCAGCGCTCGTTCCAGTTGCTGGCCATCACGCCGATCCAACTCGCCACGCTCCTTCTGCCGGACATGCGCAAGCGGAAATGGGGCCGGATCGTGTCGATCATGTCGTCGGGCATCCGAACCCCCATCCCGGAGCTCGTCTACTCCGGCGCCTGCCGGAGCGCGCTGGCCGCGTGGCTCAAGACCATCTCGCTCGAGGTCATGGCCGACGGCGTGACCGTCAACGGCGTGCTGCCGGGCCGTCTCGATACGTCCCGCGTCGAATGGCTGGATAACGCCCGGGCCGAGCGCGCGGGAACGACGGCCGAGGAAATCCGCGCCGGCTTAGAACGCGGGATTCCCGCCGGCCGATACGGCGACCCCGACGAACTCGGTGCGTACGTGGCCTGGCTGTGCTCCGAGCCGGCCCGCTACCAGACGGGCACGTTCGTGCCGATCGACGGGGGCGCCCTGCGGGCCTTGCCGTAACTCCTCGGTCCAGGCGCGGTATGCCCCGGGCCGGAGCAACCATCCTGGCAGTAGGCGCCGGAGTGCGCCCCTGCCGGAGCCGGCAAGTCTGGCGAGCGAAGCGAGGTGTTTGCCGGCGGAGGCAGGGGCGCGATCCGGCGCCGTCCGAAGCGCGATCCGGCGCCGTCTAGTCCCCGCGATGGCCGGCCGAACGGATCCCGAAGCTCCCCCAGCGTCCGGTGTAGGCCAGCCAGTCTTCGGCCACGTATTCGACGACAGCGGACGGCGGTCCTTCTCGCAGCCGTTCGAGCAGCGCGTCGAGATCCTCGCGAGGGCCCTCGGCAACGACGGTCACGCTTCCGTTCTGCTCGTTGGCGACCCAGCCGGTGAGTCCCAGACGCTCCGCCCACTGCACCACCGAGTAGCGGTAGCCCACGCCGTGCACGCGGCCACTCACCCTGGCCTCCAACCGCGCCATCTCGCCCCGGGTCACTCGCGCGGGCTCCCCGTGGCACCCGCCGGCGCAGCCGATCCGGTTCCGGCCCGAGCGGCCGCCGAACTCTCGACATTCGGCCAACCCAGCACGAGCACGTCCAGGGCGAGCTCCGAGTTCGCGTTCTCGTCGAGCGCGGCGTCGGTTTCGGCGAGGCGAGCCAGGAACGCTTCGACGGCGCCCGCCGCCAGGGCCGGGGCGATGGCTCGCAGCTCGTTCAGCTGACCCAGCTCGCGCAGCTGCCGCGCCCCGCCGGACCGGGCCACCGCGAGGTCCCTCCCGACGGACGCCCAGATCTCGAGGAGCGTAGCCGCGGCGGCTCGTTTGTCGGCCGCCGATACCTTGGGCGCGCTCGGCTCGTCCGGCGCGATGTCCGCGGCCTGATCGTCCTGCAGAGCCGGAGCGGCGCCCTTTCCTTTGCGTCCGCGAGCCCGAACCGGCGTGTCCGCCTCGTCTCCGACGGCACCCGCCCGACGTCCTGCGGAGAGCGAAGCGTCGAGCGACGCTGCGGACTTGAGCAGATCGCGGATCGCGGCCAATCGCGCCTGGCGGCCCGCCGGTAGCAGATCCACGAGGCCGCGGGCGATCTCGCCGCGTATGCGTTCCGCCTCGGGTGAGCGCGCATAGGCCAGGGCCAGCCCCGGACGGCCGCCCGCGACCCGCGCCAGTCTCGCGGCCTGCGGCGCATCCGCAACCCCGAGTTCGCCGAGCCACGCTTCGATCTCCCGCGTCCCTACGACTCCGAGCCGCACCCGGACGCAGCGCGAACGGACGGTTGGAAGAAGGCACTCGTCATCGTCGGAGCAGAGCACTATGGTCACGCCGGCCGGCGGCTCCTCGAGCATCTTGAGAAGCGCGTTCTGTGCCGCGTCGTTCATCCGGTGGGCTTGCTCCACGATGGCGACGCGCGCCCCGCCCTCAACGGGCAGCAGGGCGAGCTGTGAGATCAGATAGCGGACGGTCCCGGGTTCGGGATGCTGGGCCGCGCCGATAACGATCTGACCACCCGGACCCTCGGGCGCCAGGCGATACAGATCGGGATGGTTGCCCGAAGCCACGAGGTGGCAGCCACGGCAGGCACGGCACGGTCTGGCGGCAGGATCCGGGGCGGAGCACAGAAGCCCGGCGGCCAGATCCAGGGCGAGCGTGGTCTTGCCCACCGAGCCGGGCCCGGAAAGCACGACCGCATGCGGAGCACGGCCGAGGATCATCGATGCGATCTCGGCCGTGGCTCGCGGCTGGCCGCGCGTTGCGGCGTTCTTCATGGCAGGCGTGGCGCCGGCCGGCTGGTGCAGGGCCGGCTACTCGCCGGCGCCCTCACCGGAACCCGAATTGGTAGTCGCGGCCGTTGCCGCGGGCTTGCGGCGAGCCGGTGCGCGCTTCTTGGGCGCGGGGGCTTCGCTGCCTGCCTCGGCGTTCGGGGCGGCTTCGGCGCTCGGAGCGGGCTCGCTGCCCTCGGCTGCGGCCGTTGCCGCGGGCTTGCGGCGAGCCGGTGCGCGCTTCTTGGGCGCGGGGGCTTCGCTGCCTGCCTCGGCGTTCGGGGCGGCTTCGGCGCTCGGAGCGGGCTCGCTGCCCTCGGCTGCGGCCGTTGCCGCGGG
>PMBG01000091.1:0-12234 GCA_003153755.1 Chloroflexota bacterium
ATCTTCTTGAGTCGCTCGTAGGTAGTGGCCACTGACGCCCTCCTCGGGGGATAGTGCTTTCGGTAGACGGTTACTGCGGCCCCGAATCCGAGGCGGTTTGCGCACCGGCTTCGGAGTCGCGAGCAACCCTCCCGAGTACGCCGTTGATGAGTTTACGTGCTGATTCGCCGCTGTATGTGCGAGCCAACTCGACCCATTCGGCAATCGCTACCCGGGATGGCGTGCCGGAGTGTAGCACCTCGCCGATGCCGCTACGCAGCAGACTCCGGTCCATGCGTGCGAGCTGAACCACCGGATACTGCGGAGCCACCCGCTCGATGGTGCCGTCGATTGCCACGCGGTCCTCGATGATGCTCCCAACGAGCCCACGCGCGAACTCGGAGGTTGCCGCATCGGCTTCGGTATCCGCCAGATGGCGCTCCAGGATGGCAGTTGCCGTTCGCTGGCCGAACTCCGCTTCGAAGAGCGACGCGAGCACGAGCCTCCGACCGAGTCGATGCGCATTGACTTCCTCGATCGTGACCTGGCCGCGGCGCATCCGGCCGGCGGACGAGACGCGTCCTCCGGACCCGGCGCGTCCGCTCGACCCGGGAGCGTCCGTCACTTGCCCCAACCCCCCACTCCGTCCACGACCACGGTCACTTCGCCGAGCTCCAGACCCAGCAGGCGCACCACTGTCGCCCCCACCGCCTGCCGAACCTGCTCCGCGAGCGGAGGAAGCGCGTGACCGGGCCTGGCCACCACCCACACACGGACCGACACGCAGCCATCGGCAACGCGCGCGCGCACGGGCGAGCCGGACAGCCAGGGGAGGCGCCCTCCGCGGCTGACCTTGAGGACGCCGGGAACTTCGAGCGCGGCCAGACGTACCATGTCGACGACCACGGAATGGCTGACAGTCAGCGGGTCGTTGCCGGGCCTGGTTTCGGGGATTACGGAGGGATCCGGCATCGGGTTACTCCCCTTGCTTCTCGGCCTGCTCGACTCCGGCGGCCTTCGCGGGCGCAGCCGGCCGCCTGGCCTGGCCCTTGAACTCCTCGGCGATGAGCTGCGGGATCTGGGCGCGGCCGGCGACGGCGCCCGCCTCCACCGCGAACTCGATCATTCGCCGCTTCGCCGAACCATGTGTGATCAGCACCATGCCCTTGACTCCGAGCAGCGGCGAGGCGCCCAGCTTCTCGTAGTCGAACAACGCCCTGATCCGGCCCACGGCCGGACGCATCAGCAGGTAGGCGAGCTTGCCGCGGATGCCGCGGCGAAACTCCTTCTCCCACAGCCTGAAGATGAATCGGGCCAGGCCCTCGAAGAACTTCATCGTGACGTTGCCGACGACCGCGTCGCAGACGGCCACGTCGGCCATGTGCTTGACGAGGTCACGACCCTCGACGTTGCCGATGAAGTTGAGGCTGCCGTCGGCGTCGAGCATCTCAGTTGCCTGCTGGATGGCCAGGTCGCCTTTGCCCCGCTCCTCGCCGATGGAAAGCAGCGCGATGCGAGGCTTCAGCACGCCGAGGACCTTCTCGGCGTAGACGGAGCCCATATGCGCGAACTGGTAGAGGTTGTGGCCGGTGGAGTCCATGTTCGCGCCGATGTCGAGCAGCACGAACGGCCCCGTCTCGGTGACCATCTGGACGGCCAGCGCGGGGCGGTCCACACCGGGCAAGCGCCCGAGCTTCAGGACGGCCGCGGCCATTCCGGCGCCGCTGTGTCCCGCCGTGACGAGAGCGTCGGCGCGGCCCTGCTTCAGCAGGTCCATGGCAACCAGGATCGACGAGTCCTTCTTGGCCTTCAGCGCGAGCGCGGGAGACTCGTCCATCTCCACGACCTGGCTGGCAGGCACGATCTCCACGTTTGGCGGNNGCCCATCGCGTCGACGGCGACGCGGATGGAGCCTTGTTCAACCGTGCGAACCGTTGTCAGGTCCACCGGTATCAGGCCTGCTGCTGCGGCTTTTCCTGCTTGATCTCAACCACGGGCCGGCCGGCGTAGTAGCCGCACACCGGACAAGCGTGATGGACCTGCTTGGGCTGGTGGCAATGCGGGCACGCCTCCAGATGAGGGACCGAGATCGCGAGGTGAGCGCGGCGGTCGCCCTGGCGAGCGTGTGAGACTTTCCTCTTGGGAACGCCCATCTAGCTGGTTACTCCTTTTGCTCCGGCGCGGCGCCAGTTGGCGGGGCCACATGTCATTGCCGTGGACGCCGGGGCGCGATTGTCCGATGTCGCTACGCGTACACACTGAATCATACCCTGTGCGCAGGGCCGAGGCGGGAGTTTACCCGGTCTGGCCCCGGCCGTCACGATGCAGACGTAGTAACAGTGGGCTGAGAGCGGTTGGGCGGGGCGATGGCAACGCCCGTCAGCCCGTCGTCCGCGGGTCGCGACGCAGACCGGGCGAGCGGCGGCGGGGCCATCCTGACAGATGCTCATGCCGGGGACGTTATGGCGTGTGCGGCGTCACCTCATCCGAGAGCGGCTTCCGATATTCACTCGACACCCAGCCAGGGTATGCAAATCAAGGCAATAACCGTCGGTCAACGCGACCTTTGGGCGAATTCGCCGGTCGCCGTGTCCACGTGACGACCCGAGAGCGCCGTGGACCTCGCGTAGCGTCCCCCGGATGAACATCTGTCACGGTCGCCCCGGTCGGCGGCGGCCCAGAGCCCTCGCCAACCCTCAAGTCACGCCCAAGCGGACCTCCAGTCAGGCTCGGCGGGAGAGATCGATGACCCAGATCGGTCCGCTGTCGGCTGGAGCAACTCCAAGAGGCCGTCCGTAGCCCGCAGCTGAGAACAGCTTTCGAGCCGGGCTGAAGAACGGTTTCGCGAGCCGCAGATTCGCTTCACCGAGACTGATCTTCTCGGTCGGTTCTGCTTTCACGAGAGACGGTCTCTCTCGCTGTGGCCGCGACTTGAGGCGCTGGCAATTCCGAAGTCGGGGCCAGATACGCGACCCATCGGCCAACTCGCCCCGAAGCCGACCATCTACCTCGTGCAGCCTAGAAGATCCTTCGAACCTGGCCGTCTCGGTTGAGGCAGATGACTCCACCGAAGATCCGAGAGGAGTACATCGGGTTTCGACCGTTCTCGTCGAAGTCCGGCGCCTTCTGGAGCGTCACGCCAAAGTCGAGATCCACGGTCGTGTCCTTCTCCTCGCCGTTCTCCACGAGCCCGTAGCACGCGACGTGCCAACTCGAGTCCGGCACCCGGAGAGGAGCGACGAGCATCCAGTTGCTCGGCTTGGACCCGGCGAGGATGAGATCGCCGACGCTGGGGCTAGGGCCGCTGCCAGTAACGGGCCCGCCCTCCATCGCATATGTCCGCCCATCGTCGAAGCGGATCCTGTAGACCCCCGACTCTCCTGCGGCGGTCCAATCCACAGATGCCACGACGCCGATGGCCCCGATCTCCTTGTGGGGCGGGCTCGTGTCAGCACACGCCGCAGTCAGCCCCAGGATCGAGAACACGGCCAGGGCCAACAGGGCCAACTGTCTGAGCCGGAGTCTCCCTCTCATGCCGTCCCCCACTTTCCCTCCGGCGATTCTTCCACGCCGAACTGGCGATCATTGTTCCACCCGCCGGCGGCGCCAGACAAGACGCGGCGCCGCGTTGCCGCGTTCTGGGTCCGCCCGGCCCGCGGTCAGTCACTCATTCATGGGGTGACTACTATCCGGCCCGTGAGACCCGAACGCGAGCCTCCGGCCATGACATCGGGCGTGAGCGAGCGCAGGCGGTGTCGGATTCGCCTCGATCCGCGGGCTCGGACGGCCGTTCGGGTGGATAGCAGTCACCCGGCGAATAGATGACCCGGGGCGGCGGCGCGGGCGGCGGCGGGCGCCGACGTCGGGCTCGGCGAGAGGACGGCGCGCCTCGGCCGCCCCGTCCCTAATCGACGAACTTCCGCAGGCCCTCCAGCCGCGGGTCGATGTCCTCATCGGGATGATCGTGCGGGCCACTCCCAAGCTCCAGCCCGCAGACCAGACACAGCCCCGGGCAGTCCTCGCGGCATAGCGGCGCGATCGGCTCCGCCAGCGAGATCGCGTCCCGAACCTCGCCCTCCAGATCCAGCTCGTGGTGATCCGTGAGACGCAGCGGCTCGTCCTCGTCTTCCACTTCCACCGGCTTGCCGGTATGGATGTCGATCGCGGGAAGCGCCTCCTCGTCGAGCTCGATGAGGACCGGCCACTCGATCGGCCGGAGGCAGCGGCTGCACTCCTGCGCGATGGCCGTCCGGAGCCGCCCGCGAACAACCAGCCCGCGATTGGTCCGCATCAGCTGGACAGTGCCGGTGACACCCGCCGTCTGAACCAGCTCGCCTTCCAGGTCGAGCGGCGGCGCCGAGATCTGGAGTTCACGCACTGTGCCGGCCGGATCCCCCAACAGGCCCGAGACGTTGAAGATGAGGTCGCCGTCAGCCCCGGACTGACGCTCCTTCATCTGACTGTTCGTATTCGTCCTGGTCTCCCTGGATTTCCTGGTCGTCCCCGCCAACGACCGCTACCGCGGCTGCCGCCGCCGCAACCGACGCAGCGGCGCGCCGATCGTCGAGCAATTCGAGCCCGCGCTTGATTGTCTTGAGCGTGCGCAGCACTTCGGCCTCGAGGCCCATCAGGACCTCGGACGCGTAGTCGTCGGCGCCCCGCCTGATCTCGTCGGCTTCGGTCTGTGCCTGGCGAATGATCTCATGGCTGAGCTCTTCGGCCTGGCGAGTCAGCTCACGCTCTTCGATGAGATACGTGGCCTGCTCCTGGGCCCGGGCCAGGATCTGCTCTGCTTCCTCGCGCGCCTGTTCGAGCAACCGCTCGACTTCGTTGGTGACGCGCCGCGCGGATTTGATCTCCTCGGGGATTGTGACCCGCAGCTGGTCGATGTACTCCAGCGCCACGGACTGGTCGAGAATCACGCTGCTCGAGAGCGGGAGTCGCCTGCCGTTCGCCACGAGCGACTCGAGCCGCTCGATCAAGACGATTATGTCTATCGGTCGGGCCCTCCTGGGGCAGGTAGCAGGGGCTGCCGGGTCAATCGATTATAGAACGGGTCCTCGCTCCGCCAGACGCTTCTGCACGGCCGGTGGAACCATTTGAGACACATCGCCATGGAAATGGGCGATTTCTTTGACCAAACGGGAGCTCAGGTAGCTGTGCTCGAGGGCGGTCATGAAGAAGATCGTGTCCACCTCCGGCGCAAGCTTGCGATTCGTGTGCGCCATCTGCAGCTCCGACTCGAAGTCCGAAACGGCCCGTAGGCCCCGAACGATGAAGCCGGCGCCGAGCTTTCGGCAGTAGTCCACCGTGAGGCCGTCGAACGACGTCACGTCGATACGGCTTGCGACATCGGGCGCGAGCTCGTCTCCAACGGCCTCGCGGATCACCTGGAGGCGAGTCTCGGTGGGAAATGTGGCCGCCGCCTTCTGCGGGTTGAGCAGCACCGCAAGATGGACGCGGTCGAAGACCGCCGCCGCGCGCGCCACGACGTCGAGATGGCCGTAGGTGATGGGGTCGAACGAGCCCGCGTATACCGCGATCTTCGTCTGGCTAGCCATCAGATGCCTCCGCGTCCCCGAGCTCCCGGTCCGCCATTCGATAGAACGTAAGGGCGGTCTCGCCGAAACGGCGTGTTCGCACCGATGCTAACAGTCCCACGGCGGCGGGTTGGGCGTCCCGCCAGAAGTGTTTGGCGACGATCGTGGCGTCCGGCGTGAGAATCGGCGCGGTTCCGCGCTCCGCCCCGAGCCGGGAGAGTGCCGCGGTCATCAGGGCCGTCTCGGCGTAGGGCGGGTCCAGCAGGACGAGATCGAACGGGCCGTCGCCGGCGGCGCGGTCGTTGAGATATGAGATCGCGTCGGCTCGATGGACGATGCCGCGCTCGGCGACGCGCGCTTTCCGCATGTTCTCCGCGATGATCCGCGTCGCGCGCTCGTCGCGTTCCACGAAGATCGCTCGCGCCGCCCCGCGGGAAAGCGCTTCGATCCCGCCCGCGCCCGAGCCGGCGAACAGGTCCAGGACGGCGGCGCCCGGTAATCCCGGCTCCAGGATGGCGAACAGCGTCTGCTTGACCCGATCTCCGAACGGGCGGGTCCCCTCGCCCGGCGCCACGAGCCGCGTCCCTCGCGCGCTGCCGGCAATCACCCGGCCGGCCTCACTCACGGGAGGGTCTCCGGGCCGGGACCGGTCTCGGCGTCGAGTTCGGCGAGTACTTCGCCCGCGCCCACGCGGGACAGCCAGCCGGCGCGCAGTTCCGCCGCAAGCGCCTCGTTACCCGGCCGCAACCCGCCGGATTCGTCCACGATCTCGTCCGCCACCACGCGCGCACGAGCCGCCCGCCGGCGATCCGCCTTCTCTCGAAGGGAGGCTATTCGAAGTGTCGGCAGGCCGCTCTGGTGCAGACCCAGCAAGTTGCCTTCCTGCCGCAATTCGAGGTCCAGCTCGGCAAGCTCGAAGCCGTCATCGTGAGTTGCGAGGGCTTGGAGCCTGGCCCGCGCCGTTTCGTCGCTCGAGTCCGACACGAGTACGCAGAACGACTGCGCCTCGCCACGGCCCACCCGGCCACGCAGCTGGTGCAGCTGGGCCAGTCCGAAGCGATCGGCGTCGAGGATGAGCATGACCGTGGCCGCGGGCACATCGACGCCGACCTCGAGCACCGTCGTGCCCACCAGCACGTCGAGTTCCCCGCTGCGGAACCGGTCCATCACCGCGTCTCTGGCTGCGGCCTTCATCTGCCCGTGAACCACGCCGATGCGCGGCGCCGGATCAGGATCGAGGCCGAGCCCCGCCGCCGCGCGAGCAAGTTGCGCGGGCAGGGCCGCGGCGACTTCGCCGGCAGATCGCGCCGCGGATTCCTCGTCCTCCTCCACGAGCGGCACGACCACGAACGCGCGGTAGCCCGCGCGGATTTCGCGGACGATCAGCGGGTAGGCGCCCCGCGCCGGATCCCCGCCCATCCCCGGGAGTTCTTCGCTCCGCCTGATCCCCGTCCGGATCTTCAGGCGTCCAGAAGGCAGGGCCCGGAGATCGCTCACATCCAGGTCCGCCAGCATTATCTGGCCGAGCGTCCGCGGAATCGGAGTGGCCGTCATCAGCAGCACGTGCGGGGATCGGCCCTTGGCGCCGAGAGCCTCGCGCTGCGCCACGCCGAAACGGTGCTGCTCGTCCACAACGGCCAGGGACAGGTCGGCGAACCTCACCGATTCCTGCACGAGCGCGTGCGTGCCCACGATCACGAGACCGGTGGTAAGGCCCAGGAGTCCGTTGGAGCCCAGCGGCGCACCGATGAGTTCCAGCGCCGCTCGGCGCTCTGCGGCAGGGAGCGACCCGGTGAGCAACGTGACGCCGTGCCCGAGCGGCTCCACGAGCCGGCGCAGCGCCACGGCGTGCTGGCGGGCCAGCAGGTCCGTCGGCGCCAGCAGCGCGCCCTGGCGGCCCGCGTCGGCGGCAAAGGCAAGGGCGATGGCGGCAACGGCCGTCTTGCCCGAACCCACGTCGCCCTGAAGCAGCCGCATCATCGGCCGGGTCCGGCCCATGTCCGCCGCGATGTCGGTCACGGCCGCCACCTGATCGACGGTCAGGCGGGCGGGCTCGTCCGAGCCGGTTCTGGCACGGACCTGTTCGGTCAGGGCGGCCTCAACGACCTCCACGGCATGGTGTATCTGGCCGGCGCTGACCTCGACGGCCTCGCCCACAGCCAGCCGGCGCCGGCGGTCCCGGGCAACCATGCCCACTTCGAGAGCCAGCAGCTCGTCGAACCCCAGGCGGCGCAGGGCCGCGTCGCGCGCGGCGAACGTCTCAGGGTAGTGGGCACTCTCCAGCGCTTCGGCGACGGGCGTGAACCTCGAGACCGGAGCAGAGCCGGCGACGGGGCCGTCGGCGCCCGCAGGCTCGTCCTCGCTTTGAGCCGCGGCCGCTCGTGCCGGGAGTGGCAGGTATTCCGGATATCCGGCCGCGACGGCATCCAGCGCCTGCCGGATCGCACGCCGCAGCGTCGCGGCGGTCAGGCCGGCGGTGAGCCGGTACACGGGCACGATGCGTCCCGCGTGCAGAAGCGCGGTGCCGTCGTCGGGCTGGAACTCCGGGTTGTCAAACGTGGTCGTGAAGCCACGGCGTTTGACCTTGCCGCTCACGACGATTCGATCGCCCGCGTGGAGCCGCTTCTCGATNNCGGATGCCACGCACCTCGAGCCTCGCGCTCGCCGGCTCGCCGTCGCCTATCGACGCGAGTTCACGAGCGGTGCTCAGGGCGCGCAGATCGTCGTAGCGCCGAGGGAGATAGAACAGGAGGTCACGGACCGTTCGGATACCCAGGCGCGGTCCAACGCGACGCAGGACGGTCGCCCCGGTGATGCCGGATAGGCCGATCGGTGTCTCGGGGCCAACGGGTCCGACTGGTCGAGTCGCGGCCCTGCGGCGAACCCCAACGCTGGCATCTCCACCGGCCGAAGCCGTGCCACGCGATGGCGCCCCGCGACCGTCGTACCCCCTGCCTGTCACGGCCCTACTCTGCCGAAACCAGGTACCGGTAGTGGGGCTGCCCGCCGTGAAGCACTTCTACCTCAACGCCGGAGCGCCACTTCCCGATCCGCCCGGCGAGAAGCTCGGCCTCACCTAGATCAGCGCCCTCGCCGTAGTAGATGGTCACGAGCTCGAAGCCCGGGTCCAGTGCCTCCAGGGCGGTGAGGATCGCCTTCATCCGATCGGTGCCCACGGCGAGAAGGCCGTCGTCGGGATCCAGCACTATGGTCTGGCCCTTCTTGACCTTGTGGCCGCCCACCGTGGCATCGCGAACGGCCTCAGTGACCTGCAGCGTCTGGACGGCCCGCCCCGCGAGGGTCATGACCTCCGCGTTGGCGGTGGCGTCTCGGGCCGGGTCCATGGCAAGGAGCGCCGCGTACCCTTCCGCGGCGTTTCGAGTGGGGACGACGCGAACTCGTCGAGACGTCATCTCCGAAGCCTGGCGCGCGGCCAGGACCACGTTGGGGTTATTGGGCAGGAGAAGGATCTCGTCCGCCGCTATCTTCTCGACCGCATCCAGCAATTCGCCGGTCGAGGGGTTGTTGCTCTGTCCGCCGCGAACGACCGCGGCAACGCCGAAAGACTCGAAGATGCGGGCAAGCCCCTCGCCCGATATGACCGCGACGACTGCCAGGGGCACGGCCGGGGCTGCCACCGCCGGGGCTGCCACCGCCGGGGCTGCCCCCGCCGGGGCTGCGACGGCTGGGGCTGCCCCGACGCCCGGTCCGGTGACGTCCGGCGCCGAGACGCCCGCGTCGCGGGCTTTGTCACCATACACGACAGCCGCGCCGGCACTGCCATTCGAACCATTCGACTCGGCCCGACGCGACGCCACCTCGGCTCCGTAGGTTCCGAGGTCGACGTGCGGCCGGCCGTCGTGGTGCGCGCCGCGCGTGTGGCGTTCGATGGGAGCACCCACGACCTCGGCCGCCCGCTTCTCCCTCACCTCGTGCGATTGCGCGTCGAGGTTCTCGACCGTGATCCTCGTCAGCGTGCCCAACGACAGCCCCAGGGCGATTATCAGATCCGGGCGTTCGTTGTGGACGTGGACCTTGAGCGCCCCCGTATCGCCCGCAACGAGCACCGACTCACCCAAATTCTCGAGCTCGGCCCGAAGCCGGTCGATGTCCAGCGCCTTTCCGCGTGACTGGAGCAGGAACATCGTCTCGTAGCCGAAACCCTCATCGATCGGTGCGACCGGAGCGGCGGTAGGAGCCGGCGCCGGCGCCGGCGCCTCGATAGGGGCATGAGCCGATGCGCGCGAGACCATGTACTGGTGAGTACCCTGCATGATCCGATACAGTCCCTGGCCACCGGCATCCACGACTCCGGCGTCTCGCAGGATCGGAAGCAGCGAGGGCGTCTTCGCCACGGACTGGCGAGCGCCTTCAACGGCGGCGGCCAGCACGGCCTCGAGATCGCCGCCGGCATCGGCAGCGGCGACGGCAGCGGCCGCCGACTCGCGGATCACCGTGAGGATGGTGCCCTCAACGGGTTTCACGACCGCCTTGTAGGCGGTTGCGGTGCCCTGCGTCAGCGCGTGGGCCAGCTCGGTGCCGCCGAACTGGCGCTTGCCGCCCAGGCCCTCGGCCATGCCGCGGAAGATCTGAGACGCGATGACGCCGGAGTTCCCGCGCGCTCCCATCAGCGCTCCGTAGCTGATCGCCTGGGCGATGCGATCTGCCGGCTGGCCCGCCACGGCGTCCGCCTCGGCGAGCGCCGCCCGGACGGTGGCCAGCATGTTGCTGCCGGTGTCGCCGTCGGGAACCGGGAAGACGTTCAAGGCGTTGACTTCGTCGACGTGCGCAGCAAGGTTGTCTACGCCACACCTGAACGCAGCCAGGAGGCCGGCGCCATCACCGGATCGGCGCGTCATCGGTTGACTCGCGTGGTCATCTAGGCTTGCGCTTCCTCGACGCCGTCTCCCCTTCGGCTGCATTCGTGGTGGTCGAGTCGGGACCGCCATTACCTTGAGTGTGTTCGTGGGCCGCGTCCGCCCGGTCTGCTCCCTCGGTCCGTTCGATCGCCTCGGCCCTCTCAAGCGAAGTCGGCTGGTAGCGCAGGCCGTCCACGTGGATCGCGAGATTGAGGATCTCGGCCCCGATGTAGTGGCGTAGTGAGTATCGAACCGCCGAATCGACCTGCCGCGCGACCTCGGCCACCGGAACCCCGAACGCGACTGTGATGTACAGGTCCAGGTTGAGACCTCCGGCCGTGGACAACCGGATGCCGGGCCTGTCCAGACCCACCCACCGAAGGACGCGGCGGCCGAGCGACGGGTCGGCGAACCCTGTCACGCCGTAGCTGCTCTGAACCGCGGTGCGAACGATATCCACAACGGCACGGCGAGTTACGATTGACTTGCCGGCGACCGAACGCTCTGGCATGCGCTACTACAACCTCCAGCCTGGGCCGTCGGAACGGTGTGCTATCATACCGCCCCGGTCGGTCCTGGTCGGGACCGTCCCTTCCGAGCAAGTATTCGTGAGGACCTTTATGGCTCGCTCCTGCGCCGTTTGCGGGAAGGTCTCCATCGACGGCTTCAACCCGCAGTCGTCCGGAATGAACCGTGTCCGCGCACATCGCCGATATCACCCGAACCTTCAGGTGACCACGATCCAGGTGGCCGGCAAGGCCGTCAAGACCTTGATCTGCACCCGCTGCCAGCGCACTCTCGTAAAGCCCGCGCGGTAGCATTCCCGGCCCGCCGGCCGGATACGAGTTCCATTCTCTCGGCGTCGAGCACCCGCTCGGCGCCGATTGTGATTCAACCGTGCCGGCCTGCCGCGCGCGCCCCGATGCCCAGCTCGGTGCTGTCGAGCCACACGGTGAAGGGCCCGTCGTTGACGAGTTCAACCGCCATGTCCGCGCCGAAGCGACCGCGTTCGACGGGGACGCCCGCGTCGGTCAGGCGCTTGCAGAAGATGTCGTACAGGCGCTCTCCGAGATCCGGTCCCGCCGCGGACATGAACGAAGGGCGGCGCCCGCGTCTGGCGTCCGCGTATAGCGTGAATTGGCTGACCACCAGCGCAGCGCCTCCGACCTCCAGAACGGACAGATTCGTGCGTCCCTGCGCGTCTGGGAAGATGCGCAATTCCGCCACTTTGGCCGCGAGCCCGGCCGCCACGGCTTCGTCGTCCTCTCCGGCCACCCCGACAAGCACGAGCAAGCCGCGCCCGATCTCTCCCAGAGGCTCCCCGTCCACGGACACCCGAGCGCGCGNNCCGAACAGTCCCTCGACGTTCATGCCGTACGCGATCGCCGCACCGACGGCGGCCACGGTGAAGCCCTGCAACACCAGCGCCCAGCGCACCTTGCGCCCTAGGCGTCTCATAGCCCCGGCGTCGCCGTCCTCCTCGGCCTCCACGCCGGCTTCGATCTCCTCGTCGGCGAACCTCTCCATGAGATTCCTGGCCCAGCGCGGGCCGTGCAGGACGGCGAAGTACGCCGCCGACGCGTAGAGCACCCCGCCGATGATGTCGACGACCCAGTGNNAACGCCAGGAACGGATAGGCCGCATGAAGCGACGGGAAGGCCGCAACCTCGTTGGGGCTCATCCCGTACACGTTCTGGTACGAGAAGAAGTACTCGTTGAAGCCGAACAAGCTCTTCAGCCCGTTGAAACCCGATTCGCTGAGCCGCTGGATGTGCCCGTCGGTCAGGGCCAAGTGCTTGTCCGCATACCACGGAGGCGCCACGGGCAACAGCAGGTAGGTCACGAAGGCGGCCATC
>PMBG01000091.1:12346-22751 GCA_003153755.1 Chloroflexota bacterium
ATCAGCTCGTAGGCGAAGAACAGCGCGATGAATGGGATCCAGTCGCGAAGGAAGAGCTTGCCGCGTCCCAGGAGCAGGGCGGCCAGGCCGAACCCGGCCACCACCACGTCGGGGGTGACGGAGATGCCGCGAGCGATCATGAGAAACGAGAGCAGGATTGCGTACGCCGCCAGTCCAACCAGCAGCAGGCGATCGTTGCGCCTCCCAAGATGCACGTGTGGCTTGGCGGCCGAAGCCTCATCACCGGGGGCGACGTCCGCCGCCGGAACTGGGCCCACCACGGCCGCTTCCTCGCTCACTCGGTTACTCCTTGACCAGATTCATGCTGCGCTCGTTCGCCTCGTCGGCGAGCGCCTTGATCGCTCGGATCTCCTCGGAGATGTCGTGGCCCTTCCTCCAGAGCGTCGAGCCGACGACGAGGACGTCTGCTCCGTATGCGCCGCACACGGCCGCCGAGTCGCGATTGACACCGCCGTCCACATGTACTTCACGACGCGACGGGCGTTCACCGGGGCGGTCACGGAAGACGCCTCGTGCCGGCCCGATCTTGGCCGCACCCTCGTCCATGAACGTCTGGCCGCCGAACCCGGGTTCCACGGTCATGACCATCACGATGTCGAGCAGATCGCGGTAGGGATCGAGCGCCGACAGAGGAGTCGCCGGCTTGATCGCGAGTCCGGCCAGCCGGCCGGCCTTGCGGACCTTCAGGAGGGTCGGCTCGATGGGCTCCTCCACCTCCACGTGGATGGTGATGGAGTCGCACCCGGCATCGATGAACTGATCCATGTAGCGTCCGGGCTCGGAGATCATCAGGTGAGCGTCGAACGGCCGGTTCCCGATGCGGCGAAGGTTCTTGATGATCGGCGCGCCGAACGAGATGTTCGGCACGAAGTGGCCATCCATCACGTCGAGGTGGATCCGATCCGCCCCACCGTCCAGCGCGCGCATAGACTCGCGTGCCAGGTCGGCCAGATCGCAGTCGAGGATGCTTGCGCTTACCAGCGTTCGATGGGTCATCGGCGCGGTCTTCGGAGGGCTACGGCAGCCTCGAGATCGGCAGGGAGCGCCTCGGTGCTTCGATTGCCCAGCATTGCTGCTTCGCTGGCCCTGATGATCGACTCGCGGCGTCGCGCGACTGCCGGGGCCGCGGGCTCCCCTGCCCTGTTGGCCGCCAGCTGGCCGCACGCGGCCCCCGCATCCTGGCCGCGATTCGCTCGGACGGTGACCCCAATTCCGCCGTGGCGGACGCGCTCCGCGAACTGCGCGACGCGCTCCGGACTGCTGGCCTGCCAGGGCGTGTGGGCGACCGGGTTCATCGGGATGAGATTGATGTGCGCCAGGTCTCCGCGGAGGAGCCGTGCGAGAGCGTCCGCATCGATGTCGGTGTCGTTCACACCCGAAATCATCACGTACTCATAGCTGACGCGCCGGCCCGTCACGCGAGCGTGATCGCGCGCGGCCGCCACGACCTCCGCAACCGGCCAGCGCCGGTTCAGCGGCACCAGAACGTCCCTCAGCGGATCGCGTGCGGCGTGGAGGCTGATCGCGAGCGTGAACTGCGGCCCGAGCGCGGTCAGCCGGCGGATCCCAGGGACCACGCCGGACGTCGAGACGACTATATGCCGGGCGCCGAGACCAAACTCGCGCGGGTCGGACAGGATCTCAACCGACTCCAGGACACGGTCCAGGTTGAGAAGCGGCTCGCCCATGCCCATGAACACAACATTCGTCAGGTGGCGGCCGCTCGGCGCGAGACGGCGAGCCGCGTGGCGGACCTGGTCGACGATCTCGGCGGTTTCGAGGTCGCGTCCGAAGCCGAGCTCACCAGTGGCGCAGAACGGGCAGCCCACCGCGCAACCTGCCTGGCTCGATATGCAGAGAGTGTGGCGTTCGCGATGCAGGGGCCGTCCGGCACCGGCGAAACCGCGCGCCGGGTAGTGCATGAGCACCGACTCCACCAGCTGGCCATCGCCCAGGCGGTGGAGCGTCTTCTCGGTGAGCCCCCCGTCGGAAACGGATACGTCATTCGCCTCGATCGTGTCGACGCGGAAGCTCTTGTCGATCTCTGCCTTCAACGCCGCCGGCAAGCTTCGAAGCTCCTCGGTCGTCCGGGCGTAGTGCCGCCACACGCTGTCGCGTATCTGTCGAGCCCGGAATGCCGGCTGGTCGTGCTCGGACAGCCACGCCTCCAGGAGCCCGTCCGCCAGGCCGCTCAACCCAGGCCGCGAGTCGCGACCACGCCGGGAACCGGGCCCGGATGCGCGGCGAAGCGCCGTTTGGGGCGCGGGCGCGCTTTCGGGCGCGGACAGGTCGGGGGTAGCGCCGGCTGGCGAGTCGCCGGTCGCGTCAAGAGGGCTCAAAGCGTTCGGATTATCTCATGACGGCACGGACGCGCCCTGGCGTGCGACGCGAGACCCCCGGCCGGCCCTATCCGACGTGCTTTCCGAGCAGTCCCGGGTACCCGCGGCGCAGCTCCGCCCCCGTCATCCGCCGCTTGCCGGCGAGCTGGATCTCCTGCAGAACGAGCAGGCCAGCGACCGTGGAGATCGCCAGGCCATCGGCGTGGGCGATCAGCAGTCCGTCCTCACCGGGTCCGCCCGGTTCAGCGCTACCGCGCCACACCACCAGACGGCCCGCCGGAGTCTCCACGTAGCTGCCCGGCCACGGCTGGTACGCGCGTACCTGCCGGGCAAGCGACTCGGCGTCGCCGCACACGTTCAACAACCCGTCCTCGCGTCGCAGCGGCCGCGTCAGCGTCACTCCCTCTGAGGGCTGCGGCCGCGCGGTCATGCCCCCTGCGAGCCACTCCGGCAACGCGCGCCGCAGCAACTCGCCCGCCACGGAGGCCGCCCGCTCCTCGAGGGTCACCGCCGTGTCGTCGGGGAGAATCGCCAGCGGCGCAGTCGCCACGATCGGGCCCTCGTCCATCGCCTCGGTCACGACCATGAGCGTCACCGCCGACCGTTCGTCGCCGGCGAGGAGAGTAGCCGGGATGGGCGCGGCGCCACGCCACCTCGGCAACTCGGATGGGTGCAGGTTGAGGAACCCTCGGGGAGGCAGATCCAGCAAGGCGCGGGGTATCAGCTGGCCGTAGTCCGCGAGTACGACGACGTCGGGCGCCAGCGCGGTGATCTCGGCGACGGCCTCGGGGCGGCGGACGCGAGCCGGCTGGAGCACGGCCAACCCCAGTTCGCGAGCTCGCGCTGTTACAGGTGTGGGCGTGACGATCGCCTTACGTCCCACGGGGCGATCGGGCGCGGAGACAACTGCCTCCACGCGGATGCCGGGAACGGCGACAAGCGCATCGAGTATCGGGACGGCGAACGACCCGCTCCCGAAGAAGACCGCACGGATGACGGTCGATTGGACGGCCGTCTCCGGACTCATCCGAGGGCTGCGCCGGTGAGTGCCGGTGATTCGCCCTCTTCGTCACCTGGAGACACGGAGATCAAGTCGTCCATCGAGTTGAGGTAGTCGATGTACAGCTTGCCGTCCAGATGATCGAACTCGTGCTGGAACGCGCGTCCGAGCAAACCCGATCCCGACATCTTGACCTTCTTGCCGAAGCGGTTCTGGGCGACCACCCAGACCTTCTCCTTGCGGGTCACGTAGGCGACGTAGCCTGGGATCGAAAGGCAGCCTTCCAGGTCGCGATCCTCGCCGTCGGACTTCACGATGCGCGGGTTCACGAGTTCGTACAGATGTCCTTCTACTTCGATCGTGCAGGCGGCAACAGCCTCGCCGAGTTGAGGCGCGGCCAGGCCAACCCCCGGGGCCTTTCGCATGGTTTCGGCCAGGTCGTCGAGCAGCTCATGGATGTACTTGCCGAAACTGTCTACCGGCTTGCCCTTGAGCCGCAGCCGTGGATCACCGAGGAGAACGATAGGTCGGACGCTCATGGCGGGAGTATACCGAGCCTCGCGCGGAGACCGCGCGCCCCCATTTCGGGTGGCTCAAAGAGCGGACCGGCTCGTCACCGGCAGGACCAGGCGGCCGCCCGACTACAGCAGCGATTCCGGATCGACGTCCACGGACCAGGGCGCGCCCGGCGGAGTGCCGAGCAGTTCCAGCGGCTTGTCCCCTCGGAGGACTACGTTCCAGCGCCACCGGCCCGCGCGTCTAGCGATGTATGCCGGGGCCGGACCGAGCACCGAGATATGCAAGTGCGCGTGAGACGGTTCGGCGCACGCCGCCACCAGACGATCGGCCATCGCCGCGGCCTCGTGTTCGGCGGCGATCGCGTCGGGCAGTCCAACCGTCAGCTTGACGAGACGCCCGAACGGCGGGGAACCGAACCGCCGCCTCACGTCGAGTTCGGCTTCGTAGAAGTCACCGGCATTGCCCGAAGCCACCGCCCGAATGGCCGGATGATCCGGCTGATACGTCTGGATGATCGCGAGACCGGGCGCATCGCCCCGTCCCGCGCGTCCAACGGCCTGGGTGAGCAGCTGATACGTCCGCTCCGACGCGCGTTCGTCGGGCAGGTTGAGGGCGATGTCCGCCGACACGATCCCCACGAGCGTGACTTCGGGGATGTCGAGGCCCTTGGCAACCAGACTCGTGCCCACGAGAACGTCCAGACGGCCGTCGGCGAAGGCATCGAGTACGCGCTCGGCGGCTCCCTTGTGTTCGGCAATGTCCCGGTCCAGGCGTCCGACTCGCAGGTGTGGGAACAGCGTCTTGACTTCCTCTTCCACGCGCTGGGTCCCGCCGCCCAGATATCGGATCCGGCCCGAACGGCAGGCGGGGCAGCGCGTCGCGAGGGGGGAAGCCGTCCCGCAGTGATGGCATCGGAGCGTTACGCCGGCCTGGTGATAGACGAGGGTGCGCTCGCACTCCGGGCAACGCTGGACGTTCCCGCAGTCCCGGCAGACCACGACCGAAGCTGTGCCGCGGCGGTTGAGGACCAGGATCGCGCGCTCGCCTTCGGGCAGAGACTCGAGCGCGTTCCGCAGTGCGACCGAAAGGAGCCCTCGATTTCCGGCGGCAAGCTCGGCTCGCAGATCCACGACTTCGATGCGCGGCGGGGCGCCGCTCGGCCTGTCCGGTAGCACCGCATGGAGATAGCGGCCCTGCCTCACGCGCCCCACGCTCTCCACCGACGGAGTGGCGCTCCCGAGGACCACAGCCGCACCGGCCAGCCGTCCGAGGGCGATCGCGGCGTCGCGGGCCTGCAGCCGCGGGGTGCGGTCACTCTTGTAGGCGGAATCATGTTCCTCGTCCACAACGATCAGGCCCACGTCGCCGAGCGGTGCCGTGAGCGCCGTCCGAGTGCCCACCACCACGTCCACCTGGCCCGCCTTGATCCGGCGCCACTCGTCGGCGCGCTCCCCTGCCGCGAGCCCCGAGTGCAGGATGGCTAGCTCGGCGTCGAGCTCCACCCGCAGCCGATCCACGAGCGGCATTGCCAGCGCTATCTCGGGCACGAGGACCAGCGCGGGGCGGCCGGCGGCAATGACCTCGGCGATGGCTTCGGCATATACGGCGGTCTTGCCCGAGCCCGTAACGCCCTCCAGCAGCAGTGGCTTCGGATCGCGGCGAGCCGCCGCCCCCACGATGAGGGCCACTGCCGCTTCCTGCGGGCCGGTCAGCTGCGAGCCCTCGGGCCGAGTGCCACGCCGCCCGGCCTTGCGCCGCGCAAGCGGGTTACGCGGCCTCTCGCGTATTTCGACGACCGCCATGCCGCGCCGGACGAGGCTGGTCACGGTCCCCGATCCATGGCGCCGCGCCAGATCCGCCGCGGCAAGGCCCCGCGCCGCGGAGGAGGCCACTTCACCGGCCGGGGCCGCGGGCACGTTGCCTGCGGCATCCGCAGCCCGCAACTCGTCGAGGAGCGCCCGTTGACGCGGACCGAGCCGGCCGCCGCCCGCGGCGCCGGCGACGACCCCCTCGCCCTCGTCGTTGAGCATCACCCATCGTTCGAAACGCGGCCCGGCCGTGGCCGCGATCAGCCGCCACTCCAGGCTGATCAGACCGCGCGAGGCCATCTCGCGGAGACGGCGCAGCAGTTCGGGCCGGCCATCCCCGCCGGCCAGGTCGCGAACGGTGCGCGGGCCGGAGGCCAGCTTCTCCCGGATCGCAACCTCGTCCGGCGGCAGAACGGGCTCCCAGTCCGGGTTCGTGCCGGAGTCGCCCCCTGTGGCGGCGCCGTCCTCTCCCCCGCCCCATCCCAGCGGCAGCCACTCGGCCACGAGTTCGAGCTGTTCGAGCATGCCGGGCGGAACCATGGAGCGGATCACCGCCGCCGGCGGCGCCAGGTACTCCTGCGAGATCCAGCGTGCGAAGTCCAGCGAGAGCGGTGGAAGGAGCGGCCCGTCCGCGTGGACACGTGCCAGCAGTGGCTTCAGCTCGATGCCGGGCTCGCCCGTGGAACGCCCGAGAACGATGCCGAGTGCCTGTCGCCGCCCGAACTCCACCAGCACTGCCTCGCCCGCGCCGATCGGACGGAGTCGGTCGGGAACCGCGTAGTCGTAGGTTCTCGTGGCGCCGGGGGCGTCGACCGCGACCTCGACCTCGTGCCAGTCCTCGGACACGTCGGGCACGATCTCGGAGCCGGCCCAGAGTCCGGTGCCCGGGTAGCCCATCGACTCCGCGTCCATCAATCAGCCCCTCGGACGGCCGCGCCTTCCCGGATGTCCACTTCGTGCCTCAGACGGTAACAACCCTGCGGGAGGCGCGCCGTTCCTCCTGGGCGATGATCTGCTCGATTCGCTCGGCCGTGACATCTACGCGGCCCTCCTCGTTCACGACCACATAGTCGTAATCGTCCTTGCGAGCCAGTTCGATCGCCGCGTTCCGCTGCCGAAGTTCGAGCTGTTCGGCTGTCTCCGTGCGGCGTGCCTTCAGGTGTTCGACGAGCGTTTCCAGCGACGGCGGCACGACGAAGATCAGCAACGCCTCCGGCACGCGGCTCTTGACGACCTCCGCACCTTGCACATCGATCTTGAGGATGGCGTGCCGGCCGCGATCGAGAGCGTCGCGAACGCCGGCCTTCGGCGTGCCGTACCAGTTGCCGTGCACCTCGTTGGCCTCGAGCAGCTCACCGGCTTCACGCAGCGCAAGGAACTCGGGAACGCTCAGGAAGTTGTAGCTGACGTCGTCGATCTCGCCGGGGCGTCGGGCCCGCGTAGTGCAGGTCACGACGTAGTGGTAGGCCGGCAGGTGGCCGCGCCGCTGCAGCGCCTCAATGATCGTGTCCTTGCCCACTCCGGATGGACCCGAGATGATCACGAGCAGCGGGTGTACCGGCTCCGAAGTGTCAACGAGAGGCGGCAGGTGTGTTGGGCCCCCACCGCCGGGCACGCCGTCGATCGGATCGACGCTCATCGTCACCTCCCCTCGTCCACGGGCTCGCGGTAGTCGTTCATGTCCAGCTCGGCGAACGGCCCGGCGGCTCGCGGCAATCCCGCCTCCATCGCTCGCAGGCCCTCCAGGACGACCTCGAGTTCGGGTGGGAGCGGAGCGGTCGCAACGATGACGTGACCGTCGCCGGGCGCCTTGAGCTCTATTCGCCATGAGTGCAGGAACAGGCGCTCCATGCCGTCCGGCCCGCGGCGGGAAGTGCCGCTGCCGTAGACCGGATCGCCGGCGATGGGGTGGCCGATAGCCTGCAGATGCACACGGATCTGGTGCGTGCGGCCGGTTATCAGGTCGAGTTCGAGAAGCGTCCACCCGGGCAGGCGCTCGCGGACCCGATAGCCGGTGATAGCCTCGCGCCCATCCGGCACAACGGCCATTCGGGTGCGATGGTGCGGGTCCCGCCCGATTGGAGCCTCGATGCGGCCGGCCGTTGCCGCCACGGCGCCCTGGGCGAGCGCCAGGTATGTCTTCTTGATCGAGCGGGCCTTGAGCTGGGACATCAGGCTCGCCTGAGCCTTGTCGTTCTTGGCGACCATGAGCAAGCCGCTGGTGTCGCGATCCAGCCGGTGGACGATGCCAGGCCGCTGCACTCCGGCGATGCCGCCGTACTCGGTATCACGCGCCAGAAGCGCGTTGACGAGCGTGCCACCGGGGTGGCCCGGCGCGGGGTGCACCACCAGGCCCGCGGCCTTGTCCACGATCAGCATGTCGCCGTCCTCGTAGACCACCGACAGCGGAATATTCTCGGGTTCGAGATCCAGCGGCGCCGCATCCGGGATCTCCAGCTCAACGACCTGCCCCGGCACGACTATCAGGTTGTTCCTGACCACCGCGCCGTCGATGGTGACGTGGCCCTCGGTGATCAGCTTCTGGACATATGTGCGGGATAGACCGGAGAGATCAGCGACGAAGCGATCGACACGACCCCCGGCTGACTCCGCCACGGTGATCGTCTGCCGCTCCATGGATTACCGGCCCTTCTCAGTCCCGCTGCCGGTCCGAGTGCCGGTTACGTTGGCGTGATCCGGCTCCTCGTCGGAATGGCCCATGTGGGGCGCCAGGAACCAGATTGCGAACATCAGGAGTATGGCGACGGTGATCGCCGAGTCCGCGACATTGAAGATGTAGGGGAACCGCACACCGCCGAGGCCTATGTCGGCAAAGTCCACTACGTACCCGAAACGGACCCGATCTATCAGGTTGCCGATAGCCCCGCCGAGCAGCAGGCCGAGTGTGATCGTCACCAGCCAGCTTCGCCAGCCCGAGTTCAACTCGACGGCGACGAGCACGGCGACTACCAGAATGGTCACGGTGGCAAAGACCGGGGCGGTGTTCTGGAACATTCCGAACAGGCCGCCGGGGTTGTGGATGAAGTCGATCCGGAACCAGTCACCGAGGACGTTGACCGGCCGGTCGACCTTCGAGCTGTAGTTGTCGACCACCCAGGACTTCAGGAGTTGATCGCTGACGACGATGGCGGCGGCAAGGGCCGCATAGAGGGCGATGGCCATCGGACGCCGGCTCGTCCGGCGCGCCGGCACTGCCGATCGAATGGCGGGCTCTGTTGGGTATGCTTCGGTAGGGTCCAGGGACCGGTCCTCCGTGTGTTCGGGTAAGCCTACGGTGCTACGGCTTATGGCATCAAGCCGACCAGCACCGTGCCGGAGTCCAGATCGATCGACTGGACGTTTGGCACCGCATCGGCCGGACCAAACTGTATCCTGCTTCGCGTTTCCACCTCGACGACCGCGATGTACGGCGCAAGCGCGACACGAACCGCGTCCGCTGCCTCGACGCGCACGGCGACTTCGTCGTCGAGCTCCACGCCCGCATCCTTGCGGCAATCCTGGATGGCTCGCTGCAGTTCGCGGGCATCGCCCTCGGCTCGCAATTCGGACGTGAGCTCCGTGTCGATGACCACCACTAGGCCTTCGTCGTGAGCCACGGCGGTCCCCGGTTTGGGTGTCGACTGGATCTCGACCTCGTCGGCCGCCAGAAGCACGCCGCCCATGCGTACCGAACCGTCGTCGAGGATCTCGAAACGGTTCTCGCGGGCCGCGGCCATGACCGCGGGGATGGCCGCGCCGAGCTTCTTGCCGATCTTTGGCAGAAGCGGCTTGACCCGCCGATCCAGAAGCTCGGACTCGTCGCCGATCACCTCGATCGACTTGACGTTCACCTCGTCGCGGACCAGTTCGAGAAGCGCTTCGATGTCGGCGAGCCGATCCGATCCCGGAAGCGCCAGCCACATGCGGGCGAGAGGGACGCGGACCTTCAGACCGGTCTGGCTGCGCAGCGTTCGGGCCAGATCCACGACGCGCATCGCGATGTCCATGGAGGTCTGCAGTTGCCGGTCGTTCAGCGACGCGAGCTCTTCGGTGGGCCAATTCGTGAGGTGGACGCTGTCGGGAACTCCGGCCATCCCGCCGGCCACCACCAGGTTCTGATAGATCGACTCGGAGAGGAACGGCAGGATCGGCGCGATGACACGAGTCAGTGTCACCAGGGTCTGATGCATCGTCGCGAACGCAGCCGCGCGATCGGCAGCCTCGGCACCACGCCCGAATCGCTTCCGGGACCGCCGCAGGTACCACGTCGAAAGCTCCTCGACGAAGCCGTCGATCTCCTTGGCCGCGTCGAGGGCGTCGTAGGACCGCAGATCCGCTTCCACCTCGCTCGCCAGCCTTGCCACGCGCGCAAGGATCCAGCGGTCCAGCGGGCCACGCTCGGCGATGGCGGGCGCGGCAGCGGCCGGATCCCATGCGGCGAGCCGGGCGTACGTGACGAAGAAGGAGTACACGTTCCACAGGACGAGCAGCCGGCGCCGCGCCTCGTCCGCGGCGTGCCAGCCGAAGAAGATGTTGTCCTCCGGCCTCGCCGTGGCGAACATCCAGCGCATTACGTCGACGCCCATCCGGTCCGCGGCTTCGTCGAACTCGATGGCGTTGCCCCAGCTCTTGTGCATCTGCCGCCCGTCCTCGCCGTACACGAGGGCGTAGCCGAAGAGCGTCTTGAACGGTGTCTCGCGGCGGAGCACGGTGCTCAT
>PMBG01000054.1 GCA_003153755.1 Chloroflexota bacterium
AAGAGGATGCCCGGCTTCGGGAAGTCGGGTATCTCTCGGATCCTGGCGCGCAGATCCTCGGCTGACATCTCGAGGCGGTCCTCCCTAACAAGCGGCGTGGTATCGCGGAAAGTCTACCCCAGCGCCGAGCCCCGACGGACGCTGCCGGACGGCTTCGGAAGACGTCAGGAGGAGGGCGAGGGCGCCGGGCGCTGCCAGCTGTTCAGGATGTTGACCAGTTGCTCGTCGATGGCGGGCGCGAGCGTCACCGCGAAGGTTGCGGTCAGATGATGCTGATCTCGCCAGACGATCACGTTGTTGATGACGGGCTGGCAGTTGCCCGTCCCGGGGCATACCTGGGCGGTCAGATCGATCAAGCCCGCGCCGGTCGCGGTTGCGGCCCCCTGCTCCCGGATTCCCATCGAGGAACCGAACCCAACGCGCCGGGTGAACGAGCAGTTGCGGTAGTCGCCCACGTAGGAGGCGAGGCAGTCCGGAACGACGATGTTGGTGGGCAGCGGCACGTCCTGGATGATCACGACCTTGCTGGCCGGTGGCAGCTTCTTGATCATCCGGATGAGCGATTGGGTCTCCGTGCCCACGGTGTCGGTGCCCATCGTGAAGATCCAGCGGCTCATCGAGATAACGATGAGGTTGGGCGGGCTGGCCTTCAGCCTGTTGATCACGGCGGCGTTCCAGGTCGCACATTCGGTGTACTCGCGTTTGAGGTCGTACTCCATGAGTTGCAGGTCCAGGAACGAACAGTCGATCTTCAGGTACGGCAACAGCTTCCAGCCGTGCGCCTTGGCGACGACGTTCACGGCGGGGAACAACGCCGAGCCGTGCGAGTCGCCGATCAGGGCCACGCTGTACGTGCCCTTCGTATCTCCGTATACGCACTTGGGATCGGGGGCGAGCGTCCGAACCCAGCCGAGACACTGGTCGTGCCAGACCTGCTCGTAGTCGGTTGCGGCCTTGCCCAGCGACGGACGTATGGTGCTGGTGACGGCGAATTTGGTGGGTTCGCCCGGGTCCGGTGATGGGGTTACCGCCGGGGTCATGCCGGGAACCGGCGTGGGTGTGGCGTTTGGAGCCAGGCTCACAAACGGTGTGGGACTTGGCGTCGCCGTTGGGCTCGCGTCGGGATTGACGGTCGCCGTTGCCATCGGGGTGGGAGTCGGCTCATCGCCGCCCAGTGCCGCCAGCGCCGACTGGGCGCCGAAGTTCAAGCCTGTGCCCATCACCGCGACGGCCAGCATCGCGGCCACTCCAACTCCGACGATGCGGCTGGGGCGCGGCAGCGGGATCTTGCCTCTCCGGAACGGTTCCTCCACGAGCAACCAGCTGGCCGTGGAGACGGGGATCGCCAGCAACGCGAGCGCGATTGCCTGAGGGACCGACATGGTCGCGATCGGTCCGGCCAGCGCGAGACCGCCGAGGATCAGGATCGGCCAGTGCCACAGGTAGAGCGAGTAGCTGATCTTGCCGAGGAAGCGGATGGGCGCCAGCCGAAGCAGGAGGCCCGGGCCGTTGGGATGGGAGCCCGATGCGATCAGGAGCACGCCCGCAACAGTGGGGATCAGAGCGGCTGTGCCCGGATAGGGCGTGAGCGACGAGTCGATCGCGATCGCGGCCGTGATCAGGGCGGCAAGGGCGCCCCACCCGGCGAAGGCAAGGATCTGCCCGAGGACTCCGCGAATCGCCCCCGGTAATCGGTCCATGGACCCGGCGCCCACGGCGAGCAGACCGCCCGCTCCGAGCTGCCAGGCACGTGTCGGGAGCATGTAGAAGGCCGTGGACGGGTTCAGGTCCGTGACGATGACGCTCGCCACGTACGACGCAACCACGATCAGGGTCAGCGCCAGGCCGGCCCCGAGGCGGGGTGACTTCCATGCGACGACGGCCATCAAGGCCGGCCAGACGAAGTAGAACTGCTCCTCCACGCCGAGCGACCAGAAGTGCAGGAACGGCGAGTAGTTCACCGGGTTGAAGTAGTCGGTGGTCAGCGCGAAACGGATGTTCGCGATGGAGAGCGCGGCCGAGGCGCCGTCCTCCATCACGGACGGTCTGCTGACAAGGTTGATCAGCATGTTCGACAGAACGAACGTCACCACCAGGACCACGGCGGCGGCGGGCAGGATGCGCCTCACGCGGCGGGCGTAGAAGCGGGCGAAGCTGATGCGGCCGTTCCGCTCGCGCTCGCGGATGAGCAGGCCGGTGATCAGGAAGCCGGAGACGACGAAGAAGAGGTCGACGCCGATGAAGCCACCGGTCAGCTGGTTTGGGGACGCCGAAAGAAGGCCTGCGTGGAAGATGACCACGAGCGAAACGGCGATGCCGCGAAGACCCTCGATATCGGGACGGAAGCCGTCCTTGTCGCCCTGGCTGCTGGGCTTGCGGCGCGCATAGCCCGAAACTTGCTTCTCGGTTCGATGCATCCCACGTCCTGTCCGGTGTCACCGTGGCGCGGGTGCGACGGAACTGACCGGCTCTCCGTGACGAACCCACCCTGAGGGTTCGGGCCGCGCTCTCCTGCTGGCGCGAGCCGGTCATAGGTTACGCGATAAGCCGCGCCGGGGATGCGCGCGGTGCGTGCGCCGTGGTTCAGGACCGCGCCGGCATGTCCGGATTGGGGCCCTGCGCGGCGGCCGCACGGTCGCGCTGGAGGCGCTGCTCCTCCGCTGCGGGCAGCAACCGCGCCACGACGGTCTGGGCAACGCTCCACGCTCTGGCGGGGTCGCGCGGAAGGCGGATACGTGCCTGGTTGGATCCATACCGAACCACGTCTCGGCCCATCGTGGCGAGGGCACGGACGGCCGCCGAGCGCGAAAGCGTGCCCAGCCTGACCACCAGCTCGCCCTCTTCGCGCGAGATCGACACGATGCCGGCCTTCTCGGCGGCGAGCCTCAGCTCCACCACCTCCAGGAGTCGCAGGACGGGCTGCGGCAGCGGTCCGAACCTGTCGATCAGCTCCTGACGGAAAGCGGCCAGCTCCCCGTCACTGCGCACGCGGCCGAGTCGCCGGTAGAGCTCGAGCTTCTGAGCGGTCTCAGGGACGTAGGAGTCCGGGAGGTGCGCGTCGACCGGCAGGTCCACCGTTGCGCCGGGTCGCTCAATGTTCGGCGGGCGGCTTTCGAAGTCGGCCTTCTGCTCCTCCACCGCCTCGGCGAGGAGGCGCGTATAGAGATCGAAGCCCACGGCAGCCACGTGGCCGTGCTGCTCCGCGCCGAGGATGTTGCCGGCGCCGCGGATCTCCAGATCCGAAAGCGCGATCTGGAAGCCGGCCCCGAGCTCACTCGCGTTGAAGATCGCCTGCAGCCGTTTGCGTGCCACGTCGGAGAGCCGCTCGCGCCGCCTGTAGAGCAAGTAGGCGTAGGCCCGGCGGCTCGACCGGCCCACCCTGCCGCGGAGCTGGTAGAGCTGTGCGAGGCCGAGGGCATCGGCGCGGTCGATGATGATCGTGTTCGCGTTGGGGATGTCCAGGCCCGATTCGATGATCGTCGTGCACACCAGGACCTCGGTATCTCCGCGCGCAAAGGCAAGCATCACCCTCTCGAGCTGGCCTTCGGGCATCTGGCCGTGCCCCACCGCGATCCGCGTGCCCGGGAGGAGCTGCCGCAACTGCTCGGCCTGCGCCTCGATCGTCTCCACCCGGTTGTGGACGAAGAAGACCTGACCGCCGCGGTCGAGCTCTCGCAAGATCGCGTCCCTCACCAGACCGGCGGACGCCTCGGCCACGCGGGTCTGGATGGGCAGCCGGTCCTCCGGTGGCGTCTCGATGAGGCTCAGGTCGCGAACGCCGGCGAGCGCCAGGTTGAGGGTCCGTGGAATCGGCGTGGCGGAAAGGGTCAACACATCGACCTCGCGCCGCAGCTTCTTGAGGCGCTCCTTGGCGGCAACGCCGAAACGCTGCTCCTCGTCCACGATGACCATGCCCAGGTCGTTGAACCGGACATCCTTGCTCAGCAAACGGTGGGTCCCGATGACGAGATCGACCGAACCTGCGGCGAGGCCGGCGATTGCCGCCTCCTGCTCCTTCGCCGGGACGAAGCGGCTGAGGAGCTTCACGGTGATGGGGAAGGCCGCGAAACGCTGGCTGAACGTCTGGAAATGCTGGGCGGCCAGAACCGTCGTCGGAACCAGGACGGCGACCTGCTTGCCGCCCTGGAGCGCCTTGAACGCGCCGCGGAGTGCCACCTCGGTCTTGCCGTAGCCCACGTCGCCCACGACGAGCCGGTCCATGGGCCGGCCGGCCTCCATGTCCATCTTCACTTCGGCGGAAGCGCGCAGCTGATCGAGCGTCTCTTCGTACGGGAAGGACGCCTCCAGTTCCTGCTGCCACGGGGTGTCGGCCGGATATGCGAACCCGGGCGCGGCGGCGCGGGCGGCGTAGATCTCCAGCAGTTCCTTGGCCAGGTCCGTGACGGCCTTCTTGACGCGCTGCTTGGTCCGCAGCCACTCGGTGCCCCCGAGCCGCGACAGGTCCGGGTTCTCCCCGCCGGAATACCGGCTTATGCGGTTGATCTGCTCCACCGGCAGGTAGATCTTGTCCGTGCCGTGGAAGCTCAACTCCAGGTAGTCCCGCTCCTCGCCTGCCACGCCACGCCGCAGCATCCGCTCGTAGCGTGCGATGCCGTGGTCGATGTGGACCACGAGATCTCCCTGGACGAGCCGCTCCAGGACGTCGCGCGGCACCACGCGCCGGAGCGCCTTGGGCCGGCGCACTCGCACCGAGCCGAACAGCTCCCGATCCGTGATGAGCACGAGCCCGTCCGGGCCGCCGGTGAAGCCGCCGTTCAGGCTGCGGCCTATCAGGCTCCGGGTACCCGGCCCCGGTGTCTCGGTCAGGCGGTCTACGGCCGCGGTGGGCAGGCCCTGTTCGGTGAGCAGATCGGCGAGGCGGGGTGCCTGGTCCGAAGCTAGGATCACGCGCGATCCGTCCGCCGTCCAGCCTTCGATCGTGGCCGCGAGTCGAGCCGTGCGCGCCGGCGGCAGGGATGGTTCGTGCCAGCCGAAGATGTCGCCCATCGGAGTGCCGCCACCGGTGGGCGCAGCCGCTTCCGATTCCCAGGTCAGCTCGAGCGTCCGGCCCCGCAGCAAGCGCGACTTCCAGTCACGCGGCGGCAGATATGCCTCGGGCCACTTCTCCGGCAGATCCCCGCTGGCCACGAGTTCGGCGCGCCGCTCCTCGGCCTGACGCCACAGAAAATCGGCCGCGTCGGCAATGTCGGCCGGTTCGTCGAGAACGAGCAGAGCGTCGTTGGGTATGTGGTCGAGACCGGTCGCGGGGCAGAGGATCCCGGCCCATACCTCGGCGGCGTCGCCCGTCTCCATTGCGCGTGCCGCCGCGGCGATGTCGTGGACGTGGCCCGAATGGGCGCCGAGCTGGCCGGTCCCGGCCTGCACTCCCTCCTCGAATCGGGCGAGGTCCGCGATGAGGCGCTCCGGCAGGTGCCCCGAGAGCCTGCCCGGAAGCGCGGCTACGCGGGCGCGGATGTCGGCCGGGCCGCCGCGCGGGACGAGGAACTCGCTGGCAGGCAGCAGCACCACCTCGTCCACGCTGCGGACGCTGCGCTGATCGGCGGGATCGAAGACGCGCATCGACTCGATCTCGTCGCCGAACATCTCGATTCTGATCGGGAGGGGCGCCGCCGACGGGAAGACGTCCACGAGCCCGCCCCGTCTGGCGAACTCCCCACGGCCCGCGACTTCGGTCACAGGGTCGTAGCCGAGGGCAAGGAGCTCCGCAAGAAGCGCGTCCTGGCGTATACGGGCATTGACGCGCAGCCGGCGCGGCGCGGCCGGCACCTCGTCGGGGTCGAGAGTGTGCTGGAGCAGCGCCTGGACGCTCGCGACGAGGACCCGGGCCCTGCCGGATCGCCAAGCGGCGAGTGAGGCGACTCGGGCCGCGGTCTCGTCACGCACCAACTCGCTGCGTTCGTAGGCGAGCGACGTTCGCGGCTCGAGCACGGCAACCGCATCGGGATCGCCCAGCCATGCCTGCAACTCCTCGGCAACGCGATCGCCGATCTCGGCGTCACGCGCTATCCAGCACAGACGCTCCGAGGCGTCTCGCCCGCCACCGGTCGCGATCGCCGCCGCGAGAAAGGTCTTGGCGCCGTGCGGAACGGCCGCGAGCGAGGCATGCCGCCCGCCTTGTGGCAGTGGCACGTTCTCGGTGCCGAGCCGAGTCCGCAGAGTCTGGTAGGCGCCGCTGGAGTGAAGCAACGGCGGCAGTACGTGGAGGTCCGGCAGGCGCCGGCCGGCGGAGGTCGAACCTGCACCGGGCTTCTCCTGCTGCCCTCCGGCGGCGCCCCCGGCAGGGCCGGCGCCGGCGGTCCTGGCCGCCTGCGACGCCACGTAGGCGGCTCGAACCTCGGTGTCGACCCTTCGTTCCCTGCCGCTCTTGCCGCGCCGCGCGATCGCGGACGCGCCGGCCGCGCCGGACGCGCCGCTCGCGCTCGTCGTATCCGCGTCGTCCTCGGGCGATTCGAACTCGTCGCCGGTTGAGGGGCCGTCTGGCAGTCCGAGTCCATCGGGCCCGAGCGGGTCGGCCTCGCCGCTCAGTGCGGCGTCTATCTGGCGTCGGAGCGATCGACCGCCGCGAAGACTCATTCGCCGCCCTCGGGCGGCTTCGGCTTGCGCCAGCCGGTCTTCGTCCGCCGGATCCCGTCGGAGCCCGGAGGTCCATCCACGGCTCCCGGCGGCGCCGATCGGTCCCCGTCGTCCGGCCGAAGCTCGAAAGCGTTGAAGTGGTTGGCTGCCTTGTTAGTCCCCTCGCGCGCCCATGCCTCGACCGCGTCCGCCGCCGCATCCAGCAGCTCGGAGAGTCGCGCCTTCTCGCCCTTGGCGAACTGGCTGAGCACGTGGTCGATCGCGTTCTCGCCGGGCTCGCCGATGCCTACCCGCAGCCGGCTGAACTGCTCGTTGCCCATCTCGCCGATGATCGAACGAAGGCCGTTGTGCCCCCCGGCGGAGCCGCCCTCGCGGAAACGCAACTTGCCGAACGGCAGGGAGAAGTCGTCGCAGACAACCAGCATTTCGTTCATGGGCGCATGTTCGCGAGCCAGGACTTTGCGCACCGCCAGACCCGACTCGTTCATGAAGGTGAGGGGCTTGACCAGGACGATATCCAGGCCGCGATACCGGCCCTGCACCACGGCCGAAGCATCGCGCGTACGTCCCTTGCCACCCCAGCCGGCGCGATCGGCCAGACGGTCCAGGACCATCCAGCCGATGTTGTGTCGCGTCTTCTCGTACTGGGCGCCCGGATTGCCGAGCCCGACAACGATCTTCACCGCTTCTCCTGCACTCGGGCCGACGCCCGTTCGCGAACGCGGCCCTGCCGCGACACGCAAAACTAGCCCTGATCCGATCCCGGAGGGCCTGGAGCGGATGGTATCAGGCGCCGCCCATGGGCCCGTGCGCCGGCCCGGCTCGGCACGGTTGGCGCGGCGCCGTCGCGCGGGGAGCGGCGCGGCCGGAGCGACCGGGGCGGCCGGGGCGGCGGAACTTGCCGAATTCGCACAGAATCGACAATCAGCAAGAACGATGCCTATCGGGTCGGGGCGGCGAGGCTGAGATTCGCCTCCAGGAAAGAATGGCGCCCGCGAGAGTCGAGCCCGACGCGGCTTCTGGCACGAGCGGGATCTCAGTCCGGCCGGTACGGCCTACCGCTGGCCGTCGCGCGAGTCGCGGTGGTCTGCAAGGACGCGTCGCTCCATGGCACGCATCGCCGCCTCTTCGACGGGTTCGGCGTGATCCCAACCGCACACGTGAAGAGTGCCGTGAACGGCCAGCAGCAACAGTTCGTCCACCCACGACCACTGGACATCACCTGTCTGGCCGCCGCGCCCCTGGTCCGCCTGTGAGATTGCCCGCTCCACCGAGATGATCACGTCGCCCAGATGCGCCCGCTGACCGGGCGCCAGCGCGAAGCTCTGCTTCAGTGCGGCCGCGACCCACGGGTCTCGCTGTTGCTCGCCGGCTCGCTCGTGTACCGGGTATGCCTCGGGCGGGAAGAACGGGAACGAGAGTACGTCTGTGGGACCCTCATGACCCATGTGAGTGGCGTTCAGCTCGGCCAGTTCACAGTCGCCGGAAAGGACGATCGCAATCGACGCGGGACCGGGAGCTCCGGTGGCGAGGAGGGCGGAGCGCACGACAGCGGCAATCCGCTGGCGGGACAGCACATGCGGAGCATCAGGCCTCACGGTGATGTCGATCCGGTAGGGCGGCAGGTAGATGGAGCTCGTTGTGCCTTCTGCATCGGTTTCGGGGACGGGCTGGCAGTCGCTCAAGTCGGCACCAAGAAAATCATCGGCCGGGTCCCTGAGCGCGTCGGTATGAGTCATGGAACCTGCACCGGTCCACGCGAGCCGACCTCCAACTCCCACATCGCGAGAGTTCTCCTATTACTTCGCCGCAGGTCCTCGCTGCGCCTCTGACTCGATTGCGTCATTACCAGGGTAGGCAATCCGCTGGTGATACATGCCGAGGAGCTGGCCGATGAAGGCTTCCTTGATGTTCTCCAGATCTCTGATCGTCAGATCGCATTCATTTAGCTGACCGTCGGTAAGGCGTTCCTGAATTATCTGTCCGACCATCGCCCTTATTGTGGCCTCATCGCGGCTCGAGAGTGAGCGCACCGACGCTTCCACGCCGTCCGAGAGCATGAGTATCGCGGCCTCGCGCGACTGAGGCTTGGGTCCCGCGTGCCTGAAGCGGCTCACATCCACCGCATCGGCGGCCGCCTTACCCTGCGGCGTGCCCTGTCCGCCGAACGGGGCGGCGGCGGCGTCGCGTGCCTTGCCGTAGACGTAGCCGAGTATGGCCGTGCCGTGATGCTGAGGAATGAACGCGATCAACGGTTTGGGCAGGCGCGCCTTGTACGCCAGGTCCATCCCGTCGCGGACGTGCTGCTTCAGGATCGTGGCAGAGACTTCCGGCTCGAGCTCGTTGTGTATGTTGTCGCCGCCGGCCTGATTCTCGATGAACGCGAGCGGGTTCCCCAGCTTTCCGATGTCGTGGTAGTAGGCGGCGGCACGCGACAGGAGCGGGTCCGCGCCGATGGCCGACGCCGCCCGTTCGGCGAGATTGCCCACCATCAGCGAGTGGTGATACGTGCCCGGCGTCTCGATCAGGAGCCGACGCAGCAGCGGCTGGGACGGATTGGCGAGCTCGAGAAGCTGCGATGCCGTGGGGATCCCGAAGAGGTTGCCGAGCAGCGAGAAGCTGCCGATCGTGATCACCGTCACNNTGAACGAAGAAGTGCTGCTGCTCGCCCTTTCGGATCGTGAGAATTCCGGCAAGTCCGCCGAGCGCCACATAGGCGGACAGCTCCACCGGCGAGTGGCTGACGGGACCGGCCAGAACGGACAGCAACACCACCATGACGATGCCGGCCCCTGCGTCGAGCAGGAGAGTCAGCAGGATGCCTGCCGCGGCAGTGGGCACCAGGTACGGTATCCAGGCCCGGCCGCCCGGCAGTTTGACGGCCAGCACCGACACCACGAAGATCAGGCCGATCAGGACGAGCGTGCGGGTGCTCTGCCAGTAGTCGGGGCGGAAGCGCCACAACCAGCCGAGAAGCAGCGCTGCAACGATCGTGCCGAGGAGCATCCACGCCGCAGCGGCTCCCCATCCGATCGTTCCCTTGTCCAGGCCGTAGTAGCGGATGCGGACCATGTCCGCCTCGGTGATCTGGTGGCCCTGGTCCACGATCACTTCGCCGGCCTTGTACGAGTCCTCGTAGGTGGCGGCGTTCTTGAGTGCCTGCGCCTGCGCCTCGTCGGTCAGCGACTTGCTGTAGGTCGAGTTCGACTGGAAGTACGGGGCGGCGAGTGCGGCCGCCAGCTGGAGCTCGGAGGGGGTGAGACCGTAGCCGGGGGGCATGAACTGCTGGGCGAAGATCGCCTGGCGTCCGGCGAGTTCGGTGTCGCGAATCTCCGTCTTCTCGCCCGCCGTGAGCGCCCCTCCCGCAGCCTGCTCGATCGGCGTCCAGCGCGAAGGATCCAGCGTTTGCAGGATCGACCTGTTATCGGAGGAGAGCCACGGGAGAACAGTCTGGAGCGCGGTTCGCCTTGCCTCGGGCGTCTTGGTTGAGGTGAACGCGTCGTCGACGGGCTGGAGGTCGGCCTGAAGCTGACCCGCCTGAATGATCGCGATGAAGCCCGCTCGCTCCTTCGTATACGTGTACTGAGGGGGAACGGCCTTGACGGCTGCGTCCTGCAGGATCTTCTGCTGGATCGCATTGGGGAACGTGGCGTCGCGAGGGGCCCGGATCGCGGCCTGGGCCACCTGATTGGCGGTGTAGCCCGGGTCGGACGGGGCGAGGTCCACGAGGACTCCCACACACAGGGCGAAGATGATCAGGGACGCCGCGGAAACGAGGCGTAGTCCGTCCCGGAACCCGAACCGGCGCGGCCGCTCATGCGGTTCAGCGGGTGCGGGATTATCGCGACGAGCCTCTGCCGACGGGGCGACACGGCGTGACGCTACACGGGGAAGGGCGTCTCGGCGTGACGCAGGCATGGGACGGGTCAGGTTGTGGCGGCGCGGGCCGTCAGCAGCTGCGTGACGAGCTGGCTGACCGCCTTGCCGTCGGCTCGACCACGAACCTTGGGGGATATCAGGCTCATGACCTTGCCCATGTCGCGAGGCGTCGCGGCACCGCTTTCGGCGATGGCCTGTTCGACCATAGCCCGAAGCTCGGCTTCGGTCAGCGGCTGGGGCATGAATTCGGTGATGATCGCAATGGCTGCTTCTTCGTGAGCTGCGAGATCGGGCCGGCCGCCGCCCTGGAACGCTTCCAGGGACTCGCGTCGGACCTTCAGCTCGCGCGTGAAGACACCGATCATCTCGTCGTCGGCAAGCGTGTGCTTGCCTTCCTTCTCGGCCTTCTGAACCGCGGCAAGCACCATGCGCAGCGAATCGCGGCGCATGGCGTCACCCGACCGCATGGCGGTCTTTAGTTCATCGTCGAGTCGATCTCGGAGGGACACCGGGTGGCACCTCTGGGTGGGTTGCGCGATCGGGGTCCGAAAGCGCCGCCCTTCGACAGCGTGTCCAGGTCTCGCTAGCTCTGCGTCTGACGCGCGACCTTCTTGCGCTTNNGCACTCTCGAAGCTCTCGTTTTCACCCACGCGGACTTCTGCCAATCCGGAAATCACCTCCTTTGGGGCTCGTTCGCAATCCGGCCGCCGGCTCGGGCTCCTCGGAGCACGGGCAATGCGACCCACGAACAGGGCTCGCGGAGTGTAGACCGGAATTCGCGGGATTGTCTACCGACCGGGTGGCGGAACCGGCAGGCCCGACACGCCTGTCTTCCGAAGCGCCCCGGTCCCGGCTGCTCACTCGGCGAGCACTTGCCCCGCGGCGGATCAGAACGTGACCTGACGCCAGGTGCGCCCGCCGTCGCTGGTAATGAAGACCGAGGAAATGTCGGTGGAGTAGCTCTGAACCACTCCCCTTCGGCTATCCCACCAGCGCATCGGGCCGGGGGACGTAACGAACCGACTCGCCACCTCATGCCAGTTGCGGCCGCCGTCGTCCGTGGCAATGAGAGTGCCGGCATCGCCGGAGTGCGCACTTGTCTGGGCGAACCAGTGGTCGAACCCCCACGCGGCCAGGACCTTGATGTCCTCGTCCGCGTTGTGATCGTAGGCCTTGGTCCATGTCGCGCCGCCGTCGGTGCTGTCGTACACGATGTGGCGCTGCCGCGGATCGGGACCGCTCTTGGGCACGAACCCGACCTCCGCGCGAAGACGCCCGGGCTCGGCTACCAGCAGCTCGATACCCCAACCCATTTCTGACGCGTCGATGGGCAGCTTGCCGGTCGTCCACGTACGTCCGCCATCCTGCGTCACGGCGAAGTCCGTCGTCGGCGCGAGGCACGAGGATTGGCAGGCAGCATAGCCGAGCGTGTCGGTAACCCAGCCGAGCGTGTCGGTAACCCAGGTCGCGTTGGTTTCGTTACACGATACGGACGCCGGCGCGGACCACGTCACGCCGCCATCGTTCGTCGCGAACTGGGTGCAGTCGGGGTAGGGCGTGGGGTCTTTCGCGGGGTCGACCACACTGGACGTGCGCACGAAACCGTGATCGACATCGGCGAAATGGAACTCCCAGTTCGCCGCCCAGGCACCGGGCCCCACCGAGAGCAAGCCTACCGGAGACGGCTGCCAGGTCTGCCCGCCATCGCTGGTCCGATACATGACGAGACTATCGGTCGTAGAGCCTTTCACGACGGCCGCGGTCCAGCCGTGTTGCGCGTCCACGAAGTCGGCTCCGCCGCCCATGAACGTGGCGGCGGGCAGCGGCCGCGCCGCAGACCAGGTATCGCCACCGTCCGTCGATACCCGGATCTTGTTGCCGCCAACCAGGACCACTGCGCTCCCATCGGCGGTTGCGTCCAGCAGTCGCACGTCGCGCGGGTCCACCCGCGGGGTTGGCCCTGGTGTGCCCGCGGGATCGCCGCTCCGGGCCGCAACGCCCGTTGGGTTGGTGCTCGCGTCCGAAGGGAGCGAACCCGTCCCCCCGCCGCCCCTCCAGGACAGCGTCACCATCGTGCCGGCGACCAGAACTACGCCGATCGCGACAACCGCCAGCCGCCCGGCGGCTGCGCCGAAACCCAGCCTCGGCCGGAAGCTCCGCCGGCCGGCTCCCTCAAGCTGCTGCTCTGCCATTCGTTCCACCCTCTCTCTCAAATGCATTGGCGTCGCGGGCGGCGTGATGCTCCCCTGAATCTCTGCCCGCACTTCATCCTCGAATTCACGGTCGAAATCGTTGTCGTTCATCGGTCACCCTCGAGCTTCGGCCGCATGGACCGGAGCGCATAGTGGAGTCGGGACTTGACCGTGCCGGCGGGCACGTCCAGGCGGGCGGCGATCTCGTCCACGGAGAGATCCGCCCAGTAGCGAAGGATCACCACGATCCGGTGGTCGGCGTCGAGCCGGGAGATGGCGCGGGAGACGGCATCGCGGGCCGATAGGCTGCCGCTGGAGTCCGGCTCGGCCGGCTCGGCCAATGCCGCCAACGGCCGTATTCGTTCTCGAGCGCGTCGCCGGAGTCGCTGCCGGCACTCGTTGACGAGGATGCGGCCGAACCAGGCATCGAAGCGGTCCGGGTCGCGCAAGCTCCGCCGATTCCGCCACGCCGAGGCGAAGGCCTCCTGGGTAGCGTCGTCGGCGTCGCCCGAGTCGCCGAGGATCGCCCAGGCGAGCCGGTAGGCCGAGTCGATATTGCGGCGCGTCAGCGTGGCAAACGCCTCAGCTCCGGTGTCGATCGCCACCGATCCCCTCCAATCAAACCTTGCCGGTGCAGTTGTTCGCTCCATGACGAATACGAGTACGCGGACTCGCCCTTCGTTCATTCGATTTGTCGAACATGTCTCCCGATTGATAGACACAATGAGGACGGTACGTACCATCGTCGCGACAGTCCGGGTTTCGGAACGACCCGCCCAACGGCGCCTCGCATGCCCGTCCCGTAGCTGCTCATCTGCCGGAAGGGGGACGTATGTCCGCAATGGGCGCAGCTCGTTCAGAGCGTAGCAGTGCTCCGATCGCGACCGGGAAGCGGTACGTGACGCCGCGGTCGGCAATCCGTGTCGCGGTGGTGGGCCTGATTGCCGCCCTCGCATTCGCCGGTTGCACGACGGCCGGGGCTTCCCCTGCCGGGGCTTCGACTACCGGCAACGCCACATCGAACCCGGCCCTCACCGGGACCCTTACCGACGCGTCCACAGCGCCGCAAGGAGAGCTTCAGCCGCCGGCGGCGCCCACCGGGTTGCACGAATGGGTCGATGAGACCTCAAGCGACGTTCCGGCCTACTTCGTTTGGACGCCGCCCTCCGGGCCTATCGGCGGCTACTACTTCTACATCAAGGGCGCCTGGGCGGGCGACATTACGCCGCCACCGGCAATCTGCGGACCGACATGGGAGAAGCTTCCCGGGTCCGCGACGAAGCACACCATCCAGACAGTCTCATCCCAACCTGAGACGTACATCTGCGCGTACAACGACGCGGGGACGTCACCCACGGTCCGGTTCACTCAGGACACGCCCTGGGTGCCGGCCAAGCCCGAACAGCCGGCAGCACCGTTCAATGTGACGGCTGAGTTCGACGCGACCGGAGGCGGCAAAAGTCCGGCGGAAGTGCTGCAGTGGTCGGCGCCGCTGGAGCCCGTGAGCGGCTTCTATCTCAACCTCTGGTACGTCGGGGGCGACATTCCCTCGCCGGACGCCTGCAACTCGAGCTGGACCAAGCTTCCGGCGTCGGCGCGGCAATACAGGATCCCGGCCGTGGAGCAATCGCCTTCGGTCTTCATCTGTGCGTTCAACGACGCCGGGATGTCGCCGATGGTCAAGTTCCCGCTCCCGGACCGAGGCTGACCACTCGGTTTCCCCGGGACCACGCCTCGAACGGCCGGTAGGATGCGCGCATGGATCGACTCAGCAGCCTGCTCGACATCATCGACCAGGGCGAGGCCCGCTACGGCGACCGGCTCGCGTTCGGCATGCGCGGCGACGACGGAAAGTCCGAGCACTGGGACTACCGCGAGCTGAATTACCGCAGCCGGCTGGTGGCATGGCGGCTGCGCAAGCTCGGCCTCCGGTCGGGCGATCGAATCCTCGTCTGGACGCCTTCGAGCCCGGCCGTACCCGCGCTCTACTTCGGGGCCATGCGCGCCGGTCTTGCGTTCGTACCCCTGGACCTGCGCATGTCTTCCGGCGCGATCGAGCGAATCGTGGCGCGGGCCGATGCCCAGCTTCTTGTTCTCGGCACCGGCCGCGACACCCCGGACCCGGCCGACGCCCGCCTCGAGAACTTCCCGAGTGCCGTCGTAGACGACCTGGCCGCGCCGCCCGANNCGACTGGGAAGCTCAGGTCAACGCATGGCCGCGGCCACTCGCCGGTGACATCGCGGAGATCGTCTTCACGTCGGGGACAACGGGTGAGCCCAAGGGCGTTGTCCTGACGCATGCGAACCTCATCGGCACGCTGGACGCGGCGCACAACCTGATCCCGGAGCAGGAACACCGCGCCGTCTCGCTGCTGCCGTTGTCGCATCTGCTCGAACAGGTTGCCACGGTCTACTACGCGATGAGCGTCGGCGCGCACGTCCTCTACGTCCGCAGCCGCAACCCACGCGTGATCTTCGAGGCCATTCGCGAGCATCGGACCACGTCGCTCGTGCTGGTGCCGCAGGTCATGGAGCTGTTCTGGGTGGCGATCGAGCGTGAGGTCGCGGCTCGCGGGAGGCTCGGCTCCTTCAACCGGCTCCGGCGGATCGCGCGGCACCTGCCCTACCCGGCCCGGCGCCGGCTCTTCGCGGCGGTGCATCGCCAGTTCGGCGGCTCGCTCAATCTCATCGTTTCGGCCGCAGCGTTCCTTCCCCCGGCATACCAGCAAGCCTGGGAGGACCTTGGCGTCGTGGTAATGCAGGGCTACGGCGCCACCGAGGCCGGGGTTGCCTCCGCCACGAACCAGCGCGACCACGGACTCGGCACAGTGGGCCGGACCATTCCGCCGGTGAAGGTGAAGCTCGCCGACGACGGCGAGATCCTGGTTTCGGGACCAACTCTGTTCAGCGGCTACTGGCGCGATCCGGTGACGACCGCCGCCTCACTCACAACCGACGGGTGGTACCGCACGGGCGACATCGGGCGCCACGACAAGTCCGGCCACCTGATCCTGATGGGCCGCAAGAAGGACATCATCGTCCTGCCAAACGGCCTCAACGTGTACCCGGAGGACATCGAGAACGCGCTGCTGACGGTCGGAATCCGCGACGCCGTTGTGGTCGAGACCAAGCCCGGCCGAATCGAGGCGGTGGTGCTGACGCCCGGCGAGCCCGTGCTCCCGCAGGCAGGCGCGGCGCAGCCCTCGATCGGCGAACCAACGCCGGAGATGCGCGCCCTGGTGGAAACGCAGATCCGCGCTGCGAACCACACTCTGGCCGTCCATCAGCGAGTCGTCGCGTGGCGGTTCTGGCCGGAGATGGACTTCCCGCGAACTCACACGTTCAAGGTGAAGCGCGACACGGTCCGGGCGTGGGTGGTTCTGGACGAGCCGCTGCCGGTGCGCGAGGAGGGGCCGGCGCCGGCGAGCGGGAAGGGACGACGATGAGGAGGAAGCTCGGCGCGCTGGCTGCCGTCGCCGCGATCGTCGTTGCGGCCGGAGCGTTCCTGACGGTTCGCTACTGGTCACGAACAATCTGTTGGGCCGGCCACGCACCGGACCGAATCGCGGGGTATGAGCAGCGAGTAACGGTCACGACGAAGCTCGAGAATCTGCCATCGCGTGACGTGAGCGGCGCACCGGCGCTCGTCCTCGACCTGCCTACGATCGGGCTCTGCCCGAGTCTGGAGACGAGCGGCTATCTCCCGATGGGCATCTGGGTCCGCGTCGGCGACGACCAGTTCGTTGGTTACGGCCGGGGCGGTGGACCGTAGAGCCCGATCAGCCCGGGGGCCAGGACATGTGGCGGCCGCCCAACATATGGACATGCAGGTGGTCCACGGTCTGGCCTGCGTCGCGGCCGGTGTTCACGACCAGCCGATAGCCGCCCTTGGCGATGCCTTCCCGCTTCGCGATCTCCGCGGCGGCGGCGAAAAGCTTCCCGACGATCGCCTCATCGGCGCCGCTGAGATCCGACACGGACGCCACGTGCTTGCGGGACAGAATCAAGATGTGGGTGGGGGCCTGGGGCGAGATGTCCCGGATCGCGAAGATCGAGTCGTCGGAATGAACAAGCGACGACGGCAGCTCACCGGCGATGATGCGGCAGAAGAGGCAGTCTGACGGCATTGGCGCTTTCCCATGCTCTCGGGGTGGGTGTTGTCCGGGTCGATCTTCCTACTTGGGCGGCGCCGGCGCCAGCGGTATATGTGGAGTTCGGGCGGGCGGGCAGACGCGGCCCGCGGGCGGCTGCGGCGGTTGGGGATGGAGCTCGAGCCGTTAATCGACCGCGAGCACGCGACCGACCAATCGATCCGGGGCCGCCGGGTCTATCGACTCGGCGATCACGACCCCGATCGCGTTAGCCAGCGGCCGGCCGTCCGGTGAAGCGGCCACGACGTCCACGTGGTGCTCGTCGTGCCCGAGCCACCGGCCGTCGGCGAGTGGCCGTTCGAAGAGCACACGCAGTTCGCCGCCCAGAAGGTTCGTGGCAAACAGAGCCCGCGCGCCGGCGGCAAGGGACAACAACTGCGCCGCGCGCCGCGCGACGGTTGGCTCATCCACGCGGCCGATCATCCGGGCAGCCGGAGTACCGGGCCGGGCGGAATAGCGGAAGACGTGGACGCCCGCCGGCTCGAGGGCCTGCAGGAATGACGCGGTGCGCTCGAAGCTGGCCTCGTCCTCGCCGGGGAAGCCGGTGATCACGTCCAGGTGGATTGCCGCTCCCGGAATTGCCCGCCGTACCCTGCCGATCACGCGGGCGTAGGCCGCGGTGTCGTAGCGGCGGCCCATGCGCCGGAGGATCGCGTCGTCGCCGGACTGCAGTGGGATGTGGAAGTGCGGCTGGCAGCGGCGGTCCGACGCCGCCCACACGGCGAGCAACTCGTCGGTGACGTGCTGCGGTTCGATCGAACTGAGGCGGATGCGCTCCACGCGGGTTTCGGCGAGGAGGCGCCCGACGAGCGCGGCGAGGTTCGGATTGAGGGCCGTGGCGGGCGGCGGCGCTGCGACGACGCCGAGCCCGAACGGCGCGGCGGCCATTCCCCTCGCTGACGGCGGAGTGGCGGCCGGCGGCGCGGCCGCCACTCCGTACGTACCCGCATTGATCCCCGTCAGCACCACTTCGCGATGGCCGGCGGACACGGCCCGCAGGGCCTCGGCGAGAACCTGGTCGGCGGGCACGGACCGCTCCGGGCCGCGCGCCCGCGGAATGATGCAGTACGTGCAGTGGAACGAGCACCCGTCCTGGATCTTGATCACGGCGCGCTTGCGATCGATATCGGCGGGCACGACGACCGCGGGCGCGTGCGCAGCCCGCGCCGGCTCGATGCCCGAGAGCGTCGGCAACGGGCCGGCCTCCATCGGGCCGAGCAGCGCGTCGAGTTCGGCCAGCATTGCGGCTTTCGATTCGTTGTCGAAAAGCCGGGCCGCCGGATCGGCCGCCGCGACCTTCGCCGGATCGATCGAGACCGAACATCCCGTAACCAGCAGCGTGGCGTTCGGGCTGGAGCGCCGCGCCTGCCGCACGGCCTGCCTCGACTTCTGGTCGGCCATGGACGTCACGGTGCAGGTGTTCACGACAACCAGGTCGGCCGGTTGGAAGTCGTCCACCATTCGAACGCCACGCGATCGCAGCAGCCGCTCGACATCATCCATCTCGGACTGGTTGACCTTGCATCCGAGGTTCGTGATGGCGGCGCGGCGTACGGAGGTCTGATCCACGGCGGCATCCTAACCCGCGCGGCCGGGCGGCGAAGACTGAACGATCCACCCTACCCAGGCGATCAGATTGGGTAGCACGTGAGGTCCACAATGACGATCGTGGGAATCGAGAGGGCGGATTCGGCCGAGGAGGCGATCCGAGAGCTGCTGCTCGCGGGGCTCGGCAACGCCTACCGAATCGCGACGTGCATTCTCCGCGATCCTGTGGCGGCCGAGGACGCCGTCCAGGAAGCCGCGCTGCGGGCATGGGCCGGTCGCCGCGAGCTGCAGGATGCGAGCCGCGCCGAAGCCTGGTTTGCCCGAATCGTGGTGAACGTCTGCCGCGCAGAACTCGGGCGGCGTTCGAAACGGCCGCGATCCGTCGATATCGAGCCGTCGGGCGATCCGGACCACTCCACCGATGACCGCGATGAAGTCGCCCGGGCACTGGCGAGGCTCCGCGCCGACGAGCAGGTCGTGCTTGCCCTCCGCTTCGGCCGCGACCTCACCGTTCCGCAGATCGCCGCCCAGACCGGTCTGCGCGAAGGGACCGTGAAGTCGAGACTCCACAACGCTCAGGAGCATCTGCGCGCCGCATTCGCTGCCGAGCGGCGAGCCGAGGAGGTGTCGCGATGAACGACCCCGTGAGCGACCGGCTTCGTTCTTACTACGTCTCGATTCAGCGTGATCCGCCGCCACGACTCGAGCGCAGTGTCATTCGCGCGATGGAGACGACGCCGCAGAAACGAGGACCCAGCTTCACAAGTGTCGCTTTTGCCCTGATCGTCGCCGGGGCCGTGTTGATCGCGCTCGTAGTGGCGGTGCGCGGCCTTGTCCCGAGTCCTTCACCGTCTGCGTCGCCGGTCGTAGGGTCGTCGGCAAGCGCGATCCCCACCGTTGCGCCCACTCCGTCGCCGACGCCCACGGTCCCCGCGACGTTGCCGCCGACGCCGCTCATGAGCGCCACGCCAGAACCTCCGCCGACAGCCCGTCCGATGGGAACGTTGCAGGGCACCGGGGCGATGAATCCCGCCTTGTCCGGTCCTGCCGCGGTTCGCCTCTCCGACGGACGCGTGCTGCTCACCGGTGGCCGTCAGAAGAACGCGGGCGGGATCACGATGCTGCGCAGCCAGGCCGCGGAGATCTATAGTGCCGGGCCGGGCACGTTCACGCCTACCGGTTCGATGAACGACGCCCGCGCCGGCCACACCGCCACTCTCCTCAACGACGGCCGCGTTCTGGTTGTCGGCGGCATCGACGCGAGCGACGGGTACGACAACCTGGCAACGGCTGAGCTCTATGACCCCGGGACGGGCAAGTTCACCCGAACCGGATCCCTGGCTCAGGGCCGTGCCCGTCACACAGCCACGCTGCTTGATGACGGGCGAGTGCTGATTGCTGGTGGCTACGGCGGCGGCACGCTTTCACTGAAGTCAGTCGAGATCTACGACCCGGCAACCGGCAAGTTCGCCGCTGCCGGCTCGATGATGGTTGCGCGGCGTGACGCGACGGCGACTCTACTGTCCGACGGTAGGGTGCTGATTGCCGGTGGTCTCGATGAGAACGCCACGGCGGCGCTCGCCGCGGCCGAAATCTACGACCCGGCGACGGGCAAGTTCACGGCGACGGGCTCGATGGCGACGGCCCGGTACGCCTTTGCCGCGCAGGGTCTCGAAGATGGCCGCGTGCTGATCGCAGGCGGGACTTCGACGGCGCCGTCGAGCGCGGCCGTCTCGACAGCCGAGCTCTACGATCCAGACACCGGCAAGTTCAGCCCGGCGGGCTCGCTCAGCGCCGCCGGAGCATTCACGGCAGTCTGGCTGAAGGACACGCGCATTCTCTTCGTTTCGGGCGGGGCGCTGGCCATCTACGACCCGTCCACCGGTGCGTTCACGAACGTGCCGACGGGCATCCACATTCCGGAAGTGCAGTACCAGACAGCGACCTGGACCGACTCGAACGTACTGCTGACCGAAGGCGGACCAGCACAGGTGTACGGTCCGTAGCCGAGGTTCGGACCGCCTAAGCCCGGATCGCCTCCAGCGCGACCCAATCCTCTTCCGCCCAGCGCCGCGTCACGATCAGGCCGGCGGCCTCGAACGCCGTCCGCACGTCCCCCTCGCGGTCGCGGAAGATGCCCGAGGCGATGATCCGCCCGTCCGGGACCAGCTCATCGTGGAGTGGCACGGCCAGCGTCACGAGCAGCGACGCGATCAGATTCGCGAGCACCACGTCGAACGGGCCCTCGCCGGAGGGCACGCTCCCCTGCCGGACGCGCAGCCGGCCTCCAACGTCGTTGAGCGCCGCGTTGGCGGCCGTGGACTCCACAGCGATCGGGTCCGTGTCCACTCCGAGCAGCTCGCCCGCGCCGAGAAGTCCGGCGGCGATCGCCAGGATGCCGGAGCCGCAGCCCACGTCGATGACGCGCGCCGCGCCTGCGCCGGCGCCTGCGCCCGTGCTGCCGGCGGCCATCCCGCGCGCCAGTACACCCTCATCGGCGATTGCCTCCAGCGCGGCCATGCACAGCCGCGTCGTGGGGTGCAGCCCCGTCCCGAAGGCCATGCCCGGATCGAGCGATAGGACCACATCGCCGGGGAGCGCGGCGTGCTCGCGCCATGTGGGCCGGATCACGAGCCGCCGCCCGATCCGCAGAACCGGGAAGTGGCTCTTCCACGCCTCGGCCCAGTCGTCCTCGCGCACCAGCCGCGTCTGGATGTCCGCGATCGGTCGAAGCCCGAACGCCTGCAGGTGCCCGAGCGCCGCCGACGCGTCGGCGATGGCGGCTTCGACGGCCGCGGGGTCGCGACCGGGCAGATAGGCCCGGACGATCGCCGGCTTTGTCGCGTCGATGACCGCGCCCAAACCCTCGTCGACAAGACCGAAACCCGGCTCGACGCTCGTTCCGCCCGGCGCGAACCGGGTCAGGATCTCGCTGACTGCCTCGACGGCCTCGATGTCCGCGGCCACCGAGAGTTCGACCCATACCCCCGGCCCAAATGCCTCGGGTTCAACCGGGGACCCCGGCAGCACCGAATCGAGCTTATCCAATGACGTCCTTCATTCGATCCAGGATGCCGCCGCTCGGCAGCACCATCTCACCCGCGTCCGCGGCGTATTCCTCCAGCAGCTGGCGCTGCCGCTTCGAGAGCTTCGTGGGGATGTGGACCCGGATCATCACGTGCAGATCCCCGCGCGCTCCGGACCGGCGGAGATGTGGAACTCCGCGCCCGCGAAGCCGGATCTCCGTCCCGGGCTGCGTCCCGGCCCGGATCTCCAGATCCTCCTCGCCTTCGACCGTGGCGATCTTGGTACGCGTGCCCAGCGATGCCTGCGCGATCGAGAGCGGCAGCTCGAAGTAGAGCTCGGACCCGTCGCGGCGGAGTTGCGGATGCGGCGTGACGTGAACCGCGACGTAGAGGCTTCCGGCCGGTCCGCCGCGCGGCCCCGCTTCGCCCTCGCCGGAGAGCCGGATCTGATGGCCCTCGTCGATGCCGGGCGGGATGCTCACTCGAAGCGCCTTGTGACGCTGCACGCGACCTTCTCCGCGGCACGGCTGGCAGGGCTGATCCACGATCCTGCCCTCGCCGTTGCAGCGGGTGCACGCGCTGACGTTGACCATCTGGCCGAGCATGGTCTGGCGCACGGATCGGACTTCGCCGCGGCCGTCGCAAATCTTGCAGGTCGTGGGTGTGCTCCCGGGCGCCGCGCCGGTCCCGGAGCAGGTGCCGCAGCGGTCGAGCATGTCGAAGTCGATCTCTTTCTCGATGCCGCGAACCGCCTCCTCGAACGTGATGCGCAGGTCGTAGCGAAGGTCCGAGCCGGACGCCTTCCGCCCGCGCCGCGCGCCGGCCTGCCCGCCCATGCCCGAGAAGAACGCGTCGAACAGATCGCCGAAACCGGGGAAGCCTTCCCCGAAGGGATTGCCCGCGCCGCCCATGTCGCCGAGCCCGGCCGTGCCCACCATGTCGTAGATCTGGCGCCGCTTCGGATCCGAGAGGACCTGATACGCCTCGTTGATCTCCTTGAACTTGTCCGAGGCGCCGGGATCCGCGCTCACGTCGGGATGCCACTGCTGGGCGAGCTTGCGGAAGGCGCGCTTGATATCGGCGTCGTCGGCGTTGCGCTCGACGCCCAGGATTTCGTAGTAGGAGCGGTCCGTTGCCATCTGGACGAGAAGGATACGAGACAACCGGCCTGAACGAGACGCGGGGCTTCAGCGGTCCCGCCGGCTCCGCGTCTACGAGAGCAGAAGCCGCCCGAGACGCCGCGACGTGATCGCCAATCCAACGGTTCCCATGAGCAACAGATACACCAGGTCGATCGCCATGGCCGGATCCAGCATCCCGGTGGTGAACGCGCGGATGAGATGAACGCCGCGGTATAGAGGCGTGCACTGGACGAATGCCTGCAGGAGCGGCGGATAGGCGTCGATCGGGTAGAACGTGCCCGAGAAGAGGAACATCGGCATGAGGACCAGTTGCATGTAGTCGAAGTCGCGCCACTTCCGCACGAATGTAGTGGCGGCCATCCCGGCGCCGGCGAACGCGTAGCAGACGACGAGGGCGGCCGGGAAACCGAGAAGGGCGAGCGGCGAGAGGACCAGCGGCTGGCCGAGTGCCCCGAGCACCACGATGACCACGACGAAACCCACGGCATACAGGCCGCCGCGCATCATCGCCCAGAGGATCTCCCCGCGCGCCACGTCGAGAAGCGACATCGGCGTGGTGATGATCGTGTCGTAGAGCTTCGCGTACTTGAGCTTGAAGAAGAAGTTGTTCGAGGTCTCGTAGATCGCGCCGTTCATCGCGGATGAAGCGAGCAACGCCGGCGCGATGAAGACCGCGTACGGGACGCTGCGTCCGTCGCTGAGCTGGACGTTGCCGATGAGCGAGCCCACGCCGTAGCCCATCGAGAACAGATAGAAGAGCGGCTCGAAGAATCCGGACAGGATCACCATGAAGGTGTGCCGGTAGACGAGGAGATTCCGCTCGACCACATGTCTGGGGCGGAATGCCACCGTGGTACCAAGTCGGCGAATGCCCACCACTACAGCACCAGCCTTCGCCTGAAGGTGACGCGGGCCGCAGCGAAACCGGCGAGCGTCACGGCGGCGAGGAAGGTCAGGTGCACGGCCGTGCCGAATGGATCAACCTGTCCGAGAGAAAGCGACCGCGCGACGGCGACGCCGTGGTAGGTAGGCGTCAGCCATGCCACCGGCTGCATGAACAGAGGCAGCTTCTCGACCGGGTAGAACGTTCCGGAGAACAGGAAGATCGGCGTGATCCCGAACCGGAACAGCACGTTGAAGCCGTTGTCGCCTTCCTGAGTGGCGGTGAACGCCATTATCGGGGCCGCGAATGAGAGCGCCGTCAGCACGGCCACGGGCACGGCCAGAACTATGAGCGGCGACGACGCGGCTCCCAGGGCCACGATGACCGTCGTGAAGAGCATCGAGAGAAGCGCGGCCCGGAAGGCGATCCACATGAGGTCGCCCGCGAGCAAATCCTGCGCGCCAAGCGGAGTGTTCAGCGCCGCATGGTAGGTCTTGGTCCAGTTGATCTTGGCCATGATGGGCCACGCCGCCTCGAAGGCGCCGGCGAGCATCGCCTGGGTCACCATCAGCGCCGGCGCGATGTAGTTGAGGTACGGCACGCCGCCCGGCGTGCCCCCGTTCTTGTTCACGTACAGGCCAAGACCGATGCCCATCGCAACGAGATACATGAACGGCTGCGTGAGGCCATTCAGCAGGTAGTTGAACCAGCCACGGCGGAACACGAGCAGGTCGTGTTCGAGCACGCGGATCGACTTGCGCGTTGCGAACTCAACCGGACGGCTCAGCCGAACGCCGATTACGGCCATCTACTCCACCAGGCTTCTGCCGGTAAGGCGGAGGAAGACGTCTTCCAGCGTGCTGCGCCGAACCAGGACCGACGCCGGCCGCAGACCGCGCTCGTAGGCGGTGGCCGCGACGGCTTCCCCGTCTGCTGTATAGACGAGGACCCGGTCGGGCAGTTGCTCTATGCGGTCGGCGAGCCCTTCGAGCTTGCCGTCCATATGTGCCGAATCGTCGGTTTCGTCCTCGGCGCGGCGGAAGCGAAGCTCCAGCACTTCGCGCGTGACGTACTCGTCGATGAGCTGGCGCGGCGAGCCCACGGCCACGATGCGAGCCTTGTCCATGACAACCAGCCGATCGCAGAGCTGCTCGGCTTCGTCCATGTAGTGAGTCGTGAGGCAGAGCGTCACGCCGCGCTGCTTGAGCCGGTACAGGCGGTCCCAGACGAGGTGACGAGCCTGCGGGTCCAGACCGGTGGTTGGTTCGTCCAGGAGGAGCAGCGACGGCTCGTTCATCAGCGAGCGCGCGATCACGAGGCGCCGCTTCATGCCCCCGGAAAGCGGCTCTACCTTGTCGTTCGACCGCTCGGTGAGCTGGACGAACTCGAGCAACTCCTTGGCCCTGCGGCGCGACTCGGCCCATGCGAGGTCGAAGTAGCGGCCGTAGATGAGCAGATTCTCAAGGACGCTGAGCTCCTCGTCGAGCGTGTCCGCCTGCGGAACCACACCCAGACGCGCGCGGATCTTCGCTCCGTGGTGAGCGGGGTCCAGCCCGAAGATCGTGAGGGTGCCGGCCGTAATCGGCGAGACCGTCCCGATCATCCGCATCGTGGATGTCTTGCCGGCACCGTTTGGTCCAAGGAATCCGAACGCCTCGCCCGGAGCTACGTCGAAGTCGACGGCGTCCACGGCCGTGAATGTCCCGAAGCGCTTCGTCAGGCCGCGGGCGTGGATTTGCGGTTCGGTAGTATTCGCTGGGTTGGTCACACGCCGATGGTAGCGCCGACTGCGAATCCGCCCTCCCCGGGCCCGCTCGGCACGACACACCGGCGGAAATGCTCGATTCGCGCCAAAACCATCTCCGGGGGGTCCTGGGACGATCTGGCTGTGGTCCAACCACCCGGTCGGGCGCCTATCATCGCCTCAAGTACCAGCAAGGTGATGCGTGGACGAGTTTTGGGTTTGCCAGCACTGCAAGTCGCTCAATAGATCAGGCACCAACAAGTGCTACAGCTGCAAGAAATCGATCGGCAGCAAGCCCGCCACGGTGGGAACGTTCAACCGGAACGCGGCCCCTACCCCGCTGGCACCGCCGCCTCCGCCTCCGGGCGGCCCCATCCCGGTTGATTTCGGCGCGAGAAACGCACCGCCGGCATATCTGTCCCGACCCGCGGCGCCCACGGCCCCAGCGCCGTACCTCACCGGTCCGGCCGAAGGTTACGGCGGTTTGCAGGACCAGCCGTACGCGGTGCCACACCCGGTCTCCGGTATCAAGCGAACGGCATCGGCCTGGCTTGCACGCCATCCTTCGGTCCAGATCGCGTGGCTCGGCTACATCACCGCGGGCCTGCTGATCGTCACGGTCCTCCTCGGAGCAATGCTCGTCCTCGCGCTTCTCCCGGTCGCCACGTACGCGCTCCAGTGGTCCGATCTCGGCGGGGCCTGGGGACAGCTGTCGGCGAGCCAACACGGCAACGTGCAGTCCCTGGCCACCTTCCTTGCAGTGGTGGGGTCCCTCACTCTCCTGTGCCTCTCAGTCTTCACCGGTCTCTCCGCACACAACGCGACGGGCCTCGGCACCCAGCCGCCCTTGCTCTCTCCGTACCGCGCCGGAACAGCCTGGTGGGGTGCGATCTGGGCGCAGTTGCGGATAGTGGTGGGACTCGCCGTGCCGCCCACGCTCATCTGGAAGGGCTACACGATCCCCGGGCTGATCGCGGCAATCGTCGCCATAGAAATCGCCCAGCGCCACATGGATAGCGGCGATGCCTGGATGGCACGTCCCGCCAAGGGACTGCCCGATCTGTACGACAAGCTCTCCTCGGACGAGACGCCCACGAGGTCGCCCATCGCGGCCTTCTGGTCCGTCTGCTTCCGGATCTCAAACATCCTGGTCATCGCACTGGCGGTCATCCCGTGGATCGCTCTCGCGGGCTCCGAGGGCCTCACGATCGCCGGCCACTCGGAGGTTTCGCTGTGGAAGTCGGGTGGCCTCGGACTCGAGCAGATCGTCATCGCCCTGGTGGCCGGTCTCATGGCGGGCTGGGCCTTCGCATCGACCGCAATGCTCGTCCCCTTGATGCTGGGCCTGGTCCAGCGTCAGCGCACTCGCAGAACGCTGGCTCGTGTGGGCCGCTCACGATCGTGGGTGGCGCGACCGGGCGGCGGCGGATACGCGCCTTACTCGCCTCACCCCGACGGCGATCCTGAGGACCGGATCATCGAGCGTTCACCGCTGACGGCGGGCGACTTCGCGACCGGTGGCTTCGAAGCGGCCCTGGCGAACCGAGGACAAGGCTTCGGCGGAGGCCCCGGATTTGTCGCGCGGCCCGGCCCCATTCTTGATGGCACGAGCGGTCAGTTGACGCCGGGATTCGACACCAGCTCGATGCAGCTCCCTCCCGGCTTCGGAAGCAGGCCGCTGCCGCAGAACCCAGATTACGGAGTACCGCCTCCGCCTCCGCCTCCAATGTCACCGAACTCGGGCTTCGGGCCGGGCTACGGCGGCCCGGGCGGCACTCTGCCACCCAGCTTCGGCGGGCCGGGCTACGGCGGCCCGGGCGGCACCCTGCCACCCAGCTTCGGCGCTCCCCCTCCGCCCCCGCAGTTCAATCCGGGCGGGCAGAGACTCGCGAACAGCGCCGGCCCGATCGGCGGGCGGATGGTCACGATCGGCGGATCGGGATCAGGCGGGATCCTGGGAAACCGCCCTGTCCCGCCCGGCTCGGGACCCGGTGCGCCGCAGCCGGGTTTCCCCGGCTACGACAACGCGAGCTTCGACTCGGGCAGGATCGTGGAGCGTCGCCCGAATCAAGCTTCCTTGAACTCGCCCTCGACGACTTCCTCGCCACCCTGGTCGGGCGAGCCGTCGGATGAACCGCCCGGCTGACCGTCCTCGTGACCGGCGTCACCCGCTGAGGCCGCCGTGCTGGTGGCCTCGTAGGCGGCGGTGGAAACCTTCTGGAGCTGGACTACCAGCGCATCCGACGCTGACTTGACCGCGGGCATCTCGTTGCCCTTGAGCGCGGTTCGGACGGCCTCGACGCACCGTTCGGTCTCGGCCTTATCCTCGGCCGCGACCTTGTCGCCCAGGTCGCGGAGCGTCCGCTCGGCCTGATAGGCGAGGTTCTCGGCCTG